>JAFZFJ010000149.1 GCA_017555975.1 Alistipes sp.
AACCACGAGTTTGACTTTGGACAGGCGCACCTGGGTGCCATGCTCGATTCGGTCTTTGGTTTCGATGTGGTGTGTGCCAATGTGGTGAGCGACACCTGCACCTTCCGCGATCCGGCCGATTATGTGATCCTCGAGCGAGGGGGTGTGAAGGTGGGTCTGGTGGGTGTGATTACCACCTACGAGGGGAATAATACCCCCGCAGGACAGGCCTCCAGCTATGTGGGGCTCTCATTCCTCGATCCGCAGCAGGAGGCAGTGCGTTGTGCCGAGGAGCTGCGCGGCAAGGTCGATGTGTTGGTGCTCCTCTCGCATATGGGCGATGACCGCGATATGGAGCTGCTGGCGCGTGAGTCGCGCTACGATGTGCTGATTGGTGGCCATACGCACGAGTATCGCGATACGGTGGTCTGCGGCACGCAGCTTACGCAGACCTATAAGGATCTGCGCAATGTGGGTGTGACGAAGATCCGCTTGCGTGGTAAGCGTGTGCAGTCGGTTGATTATGAGAATATCCCCATAGCGAACTTTGCCCCCGACAGCGCGATGCGTGCGGCTGTGCAGCGCTACTATGCCGATGAGGAACTGAATCGTCCGATCGGCACCTTCGCTCAGACCGCTACGCAGATTGGTCTGGCGAACTGGTTTGTGGATGCCATGCTGCGCCATACGAAGGCGGAGGTGGGCTTCTACCACTACGGTGGTGTGCGCCTCGATTCGATCGCTGCAGGTGGGGTGGGCACGGCTACGATCTACGACCTGGAGCCCTTCTCGTCGCACGCAGCAACGATGTGTATGACTCCCGCACAGATGCGCCAAATGCTCATGGCGAAGTTCAACGAGCCGACGCGCGAGGGTGGACGCTATGACCTGATCTCGAAGACCCCCTATCAGATCCTGACCGATGCCGCGGGACGTGCGGTCGATGTGCGCTTCCCGACGCTGAAGGAGGGTCGTACCTACCGCGTGGCGATCAGCGATTATGCCTTTAAGAACTACCGTGGCTTGGAGTATAGCGAGGGACGCGTGGAGGAGGCTTTGCTGACCGATTTGCTCTTTGAGGAGCTGCGTCGTGGCGCGGTGAATCCCGACAATACGGCCTACGGAACGATTCGTTCGGTGAAGTAGTATGGAGTTGAAACTCAAATGGTTCAAGGAGCTTTCGGGGGAGGAGGTCTATCGCCTGATGCAGGCGCGCTCGGAGGTCTTCTTCCTTGAACAGCAGATCACGGTCGAGGATGCTGATGGAATCGATCTGCGGGCGCTGCACCTCTGGCTGGAGGAGGCGGGCGAGGTGGTTGCTCTGCTGCGCATCCTGCCACCCGAGGTGACCGAGGATGGATTCCCTTCGATCGGACGCCTCTTGGTGCGTCGTCCGTGGCGGAGGAGAGGCCTCTGTCGAAGGATGATGCTGGAGGCGATCGACTGTGTGCAACGCAACTGGCCACAGCTGGAGATTCACATCTCGGCGCAACGCTATCTGGTCGACTTCTATGGTGAGTTGGGCTTTGAGATCA
>JAFZFJ010000150.1 GCA_017555975.1 Alistipes sp.
AAGGTCACCCTCGGCGGATTGCCGAAGATGACCTTGGTGTCAAAGGTATTTCCGTTCGCTACACCTCCGAGGTGAAGTAGAAGCGGATATCCTTGAAGTTCTCCTGGGCCAGTGCCAGTGCGTAGCTCGTATCGGCCAGGAAAACGTCGCGGCCGTGCTTATCGACCGCCATATTGGTATGCTTGCGACGCTTGAAATCCTTGAGTTGCTCCTCGTTGTCGCTCTCAATCCAGCAGGCTTTATAGATCGAGATAGGTTCCCAGCGGCACGAAGCACCATACTCATGTTCGAGGCGATACTGGATTACCTCAAACTGCAGTGCGCCCACCGTACCGATGATCTTGCGACCATTGAGCGACGAGGTAAAGAGCTGAGCCACACCCTCATCCATCAGCTGATCGACACCCTTGGCCAGCTGCTTAAACTTCAGCGGATCGGCGTTCTCAATATAGCGGAACTGCTCGGGGGCAAACGACGGGATACCGGTAAACTTGAGCTTCTCGCCCTCAGTAAAGGTGTCGCCAATCTTGAAGTTACCCGTGTCGTGCAGACCCACGATATCGCCCGGGAAGGCCTCGTCGATCACCGACTTCTTCTCAGCCATAAAGGCCGTCGGCGACGAGAACTTGAGCTGCTTACCGCTGCGCACGTGGAGGTAGTTCTTATTACGCTCGAACTTACCCGAGCAGATCTTCATAAAGGCGATGCGGTCGCGGTGGTTGGGGTCCATGTTGGCATGGATCTTAAAGACGAAGCCCGTCATCTTCTGCTCGTTGGGCTCAACCAAGCGTGCCACCGTCGGGGCGGGACGCGGCGAAGGGGCAATGCGGATAAAGCACTCCAGGAGCTCACGCACACCGAAGTTATTCACGGCCGAGCCGAAGAATACCGGAGCCAGCTCACCGCGCAGGTAGGCGTCGTGGTCAAATGCATCATAAACGCCCTCCACCAAATCCACATCCTGGCGCAGCTGCTCGGCATACTTCTCACCGATATAGCCATCCAATTCGGGATTCGAGAGATCGGCAAAATCGACCGTCGAAGCATCTGCCGTCAGTTTCTCGTCCGAGGTAAAGAGCGAGAGGTGCTTCTCATAGAGATTATAGACACCCTTGAAGGTCGGGCCATTCGAAATCGGGAAAGCCAACGGACGCACCTTAATCTTGAGCTCGGCCTCCACCTCATCGAGCAACTCAAAAGGCTCCTTCGAGGGGCGGTCCAACTTGTTGATAAAGACAATTACGGGGGTGTTGCGCATGCGACAAACATCCATCAGCTTGCGCGTCTGCGCCTCGACACCCTTCGCACCGTCGATCACGATGATTACCGAATCCACAGCCGTCAGCGTGCGGTAGGTATCCTCAGCAAAGTCCTCGTGACCGGGCGTATCGAGGATGTTGATCTTCGCACCCTGGTACTCGAAACCCATCACCGACGTAGCGACCGAAATACCGCGCTGGCGTTCGATCTCCATAAAGTCGGAGGTGGCACCCTTCTTAATCTTATTGCTCTTCACGGCACCTGCCACGTGGATAGCACCACCAAAAAGCAGCAGCTTCTCCGTGAGGGTCGTCTTACCGGCATCGGGGTGGGCGATGACGGCAAATGTTCTGCGTCGTGTAATCTCTTCCTGTAAGGTCATTTCTATTTTTTCTGATAATCCGTATTGTAATGGCAGCCTACCGACTCGGGCAACTCTCTACCCTGCTTAATCACCAGGTAGGCTACGGCAATCATGTTGCGCAACTCACAGAGCTCGCGCACGGGTTTAGTCTTGTTGTAAAGCTCCTCAGTCTCCTCAAAGAGGATCGCAAGGCGGTGCATAGCACGCTTAAGCGAGAGATTCGAACGCACGATGCCGACATAGTTCGACATAATCGACTGCACCTCACGTTTCGACTGGATAAGCATGAGCATCTCCTCGGTATGCTGCGTACCCTCGAAATCCCAATCGGGAATACCCTCCTGAAAGCCCACCTTCTCAAATCGCTCGATCGTATGCTTGGCGGCCTGGTCACCATAGACCACCGCCTCAATCAGCGAGTTCGAAGCCAGACGATTTGCACCATGCAGACCCGTGCACGATGCCTCACCCAGCACATAGAGGCGCTTGATCGACGACTGGCCATTCAGATCGACCTTCACACCACCGCACGAATAGTGCGCAGCAGGGGTCACGGGAATCCAGTCCTTCGTAATGTCGATACCGATCGAGAGGCACTTCTCGTAGATATTGGGGAAGTGCTCACGCACCACGTTGGGGTCTTTATGCGTCACGTCGAGGTAGACATAATCTTCACCGCGACGGGTCATCTCGCGATAGATGGCGCGCGCCGTGATATCGCGCGGAGCAAGCGACTTCATCGGGTGGTACTTATCCATAAACTCCTCACCGTTCTGCAAACGCAGGATGGCGCCAAAGCCACGCATAGCCTCCGTGATGAGGAAGTTCGGCTTCTCGCCCGGATTGTAGAGTGTTGTGGGGTGGAATTGAATAAACTCCATGTTTTCGGTGATGGCCTTCGCGCGGTGGCACATCGCAATACCGTCGCCGGTTGCCACCTTCGGGTTCGAGGTCGAGGAGTAGATGTTACCACAGCCGCCCGTCGCCACAATCGTAAAGCGCGCCAGCATAGTCTCGATCTCCTGCGTCTTCTCGTTCAGCACATAGGCACCAAAGCAGGTTAGATTGCGCGTATGGCGCGTCACGAACTCACCCAGGTGGTGCTGCGTCAAAAGGTCAATGGCAAAGTGGTGCTCCAGCACCGTGATGTTGGGATGGTTGCGCACCGAGGCGATCAGCGCGCGCTCGATCTCGGCGCCCGTCAAATCCTCATAGTGGAGGATACGGTGCTCGGTGTGTCCGCCCTCACGATGCAGCTCGAAGCGACCATCAGCGGTCTTGTTAAAACGCGTACCCCAGGCGATCAGATCCTGAATCAGCTCCGGAGCGCGTCTTACGACCAGCTCCACAGCCTTCTCGTCACACTTTCCGGCACCACACACCAACGTATCGGTGATGTGCTTTTCGAACGTGTCGGGTTCGTAGGTCACCGAACAGATGCCACCCTGGGCATAGTTCGTATTACTCTCAACCATCTCGCCTTTTGTAACAATCGTCACATGGCCCTTTTCGGCTGCCTTGAGTGCAAACGAGAGTCCCGCTGCACCCGAGCCGATTACCAAAAAATCGGTTTTCATGGGTTTTTAGTTTATCACGTGCGTTTTGCACCGCAAAGTTAGGAAATTCTTTGTAATTTTGTCGCGTTAAAAGACCAAATAATGGAGAGATACATCGACATCAACGATTATACCTACACACTCCCCGAGGAGCGCATCGCTAAATTTCCCCTCGAGGAGCGCTGCTCATCGAAGTTGCTCGTCTGGCGCGGGGGCGAAATCACGGAGAGTCGCTTCCGTTCGGTAGCCGAGGAGTTGCCTGCCGATTCACTACTCGTGTTCAACAACACGAAGGTGATTCGTGCCCGCATCATCATGCACAAACCCTCGGGTGCGCGCATTGAGGTCTTCTGCCTCGAGCCCCACACGCCGGCCGACTACGAACGAGCCCTCTCGGCTACGGGCGGCTGCTCGTGGTCGTGCATTGTGGGCAACTCGAAGAAGTGGAAAGAGGGGTACGTGGAGATCAATTTCGAGCACAACGGCAAGGCCGAGTGGCTGCGTGCCTGGCGCGATGGTGAGAAGGGGGCTGAGCAGCGCGAGCAGATCGTGCGCTTCGAGTGGTCAGCCGCAATGTCGTTTGGTGAATTGCTCGAGCTCTTGGGCCGTATTCCGATTCCGCCCTACCTGAACCGCGAGAGCCAGGAGATCGACAACACCCGCTACCAGACCGTCTACTCGAAATTCGAAGGGTCGGTAGCCGCCCCGACAGCAGGTCTGCACTTCACACCCGAACTCATTGCCGAGATGCAACAACAGGGCCACGAATTTGGCGAGGTGACCCTCCACGTGGGTGCCGGCACCTTCCTGCCCGTCAAGGAGCAGGACGCAACGCGCCACCCGATGCACACCGAACACTTCGAGGTGCAGCTCGACACCCTGCATCAGTTGCTTCGCAAGCAGGGTCTGGTGACGGCAGTCGGCACCACCTCGGTACGCACCCTCGAGTCGCTTTCGGCGCTCGGCTGGCGTATCCGCACCACGGGGTCGCCCGACGCGGAGCGCGTCATCGGACAGTGGGAGCTCTACGACCTGCCTGCCGACTTTACGGGCACGGAGGCCCTACAGGAGCTGATCGGCTACATGGAGCGTGAGGGGCTCAAGCGCCTGAAGTGTGCCACACAGATCATGATCACCCCCCTGGGTTATCAGTTCCGCATCGTAAAGAACATCATCACGAACTTTCACCAGCCCTCCTCGACGCTGCTGCTGCTCGTATCAGCCTATGTTGGCGAGGATTGGCGCAAGATCTACAACTATGCCCTCGACCACAATTTTCGCTTCTTGAGCTACGGAGACTCGTCGCTTTTGATGCGATAATCACAAAAAAAATTAAAAAAATTGCAAAAAGGTCTTGCTTTTGAAAAAAAACCACTATATTTGCAGTCCCAAACGCGAGGTAAACTCACGGAGTGTGGAACTCGGGATGTAGCTCAGCCCGGTTAGAGTACACGTCTGGG
>JAFZFJ010000151.1 GCA_017555975.1 Alistipes sp.
CCCTTACCGGTAATAAAGTGAGCCTCTACGATCTCGGGGATCTGCTGCAATTGGTCGATTACCTGCTGCAGCTCCTGCGGGTCTTTGAGCGAGATGTTGATATGGGCGCAAACGTCAAAACCAAGCATCTTGGGGTTTACTACCATATAACTACCCTGGATGACGCCCATCTCGGTCAACTTATGAATACGCTGGTGGATGGCCGCACCCGAGATGCCACACTCGCGTGCAATCTCCAAGAAAGGCATACGTGCGTTCTTGACCAGGTACTTTAAAATTTTGCGATCAATTGCGTCTAAGCTAATTGTCTTCATGGGTGACATTGTTTAAAAAGTTATTCGGATTGTGTGTAGTTTGTCTATTTCAAAACGCCCAATTCGCGTCCAACCTTGACGAAGGCCTCGATGCAGCGATCCAGATGCTCACGCTCATGGCCGGCCGACACCTGCACGCGGATACGCGCCTGACCCTTCGGCACTACAGGGTAGTAGAAGCCCGTCACAAAAACACCCTCCTCCTGCAACTTAGCCGCCATCTCCTGCGACAGCTTAGCATCGTAGAGCATCACGGCGCAGATAGCCGACTGCGTCGGTTTAATATCGAAACCGGCAGCAATCATCTTCTCGCGGAAGTAAGCTACATTAGCCACCAACTTATCATGCAACGCATCGCTCTCCTCCAACATCTTGAACATCTCGATACCGGCGCCTACCACTGCAGGGGGCAACGAGTTCGAGAAGAGGTAGGGACGCGAACGCTGACGCAGCATATCGATGATCTCCTTGCGACCGGTCGTGAAACCACCCACAGCACCACCAAAGGCCTTGCCGAGCGTTCCGGTCAGGATCTCCACCTTACCTCGCAGATCATAGAGTTCCGTGATACCGCGACCCGTCTTACCCAGCACACCAGCCGAGTGGCACTCGTCGACCATCACCATGGCATCGTACTTCTCAGCCAGTTCGACAATCTTATCCAGCGGAGCGGCATTGCCATCCATCGAGAAGACTCCGTCGGTGCAGATGATGCGGAAACGCTGAGCCTGCGCCTTCTTCAGGCACTCCTCCAGATCAGCCATATCGGCATTGGCATAGCGATAACGCACAGCTTTGCACAGACGCACGCCATCAATAATCGAGGCGTGGTTCAAGGCATCTGAGATGATGGCATCCTCCTCGGTAAAGAGGGGCTCGAAGACACCGCCGTTGGCATCAAAGCAGGCGGCATAAAGAATCGTATCCTCCGTGCCAAAATAGTTCGAAATTGCCTGCTCCAGCTCCTTGTGCAGGTCCTGGCAACCGCAAATAAAGCGCACAGATGACATTCCGTAACCACGCTCGTCCATAGCACGCTTTGCGGCCTCAACCAGACGCGGATTATCCGAAAGACCCAGGTAATTATTGGCACAGAAGTTCAGCACCTGACGGCCTGCAACTGCGATTTCGGCACGCTGCGGCGAGCAGATTACGCGCTCGGTTTTGTAAAGACCTGCGGCACGAATTTCGTCCAACTCGTGCTGCAAATGGGCTTGCATTTTCGAATACATAGGTGAAAATTTATGATGGTTTGTCTTTTTTCTGTCAAATTGTTAGCAAATATAACTATTTTGTTTTGAAAATCTACTATCTTTGTTCTATAATTCACCTTTTTTCTAACCACATTGCAACATGAAAAAGCATTGCGTACTGGTCAGCGGTGGTGCCGGTTACATCGGCTCGCACACGGCTGTGGAGTTGATCGAAGCGGGCTACGATGTAGTTATTGCTGACAATCTGTCAAATAGCGATCTGGGAGCTGTAGAGGGTGTCCGCAAGATTACGGGCGTTGAAGTACCCTTTGTCGAGGTTGACTGCTGCAACCAAGAGGCGCTGGCCAAAGAGCTTTTCGAGAAATATGAATTTGATTCGGTGATCCACTTTGCCGCCTACAAGGCTGTAGGTGAGTCGCTGCAAAAGCCGTTGGAGTACTACCGCAACAACCTCACCTCGTTGATGAACATTATCGAGTTGATGCGTACCTACGGCCGTCACAACATCGTCTTTTCGTCGTCGTGCACGGTCTATGGCGAGCCGGACAAACAGCCCGTTACGGAACGTACGCCCCGCAAGCCTGCCACCTCGCCCTACGGCAACACGAAGACCATGTGCGAGGATATCCTGCGCGACTCGTTGCGTGCCTACGGCGAGCTGAAGGGTATCGCCCTGCGCTACTTCAACCCCATCGGTGCCCATCCGTCGGCCCTCATCGGTGAGTTGCCGCGCGGTGTGCCGCAGAACCTGGTGCCCTATGTGACGCAAACCGCTGCCGGCATCCGCGAGTGCCTTTCGGTATTCGGCAACGACTACCCCACCCCCGACGGCTCGAACATCCGCGACTATATCGACGTGGTGGATTTGGCACGCGCCCATGTGGTGGCCATTACGCGCATGATCGAAGGCAAGAACAAGGAGAACTACGAAGTCTTCAACGTCGGCACAGGCAACGGGGTCTCGGTACTGGAGCTGGTGCGCCGCTTTGAGGAGGCCAACTCGCTGAAGCTCAACTACAAGATTGCCAACCGCCGCGAGGGCGACATCATCGCCATCTGGGCCGACCCGACGCTCGCAAACGAGGAGCTGGGCTGGAAAGCCACGCGTAACCTCGACGACACGCTCCGCTCGGCCTGGGCCTGGGAGAAGCATCTGCGTGGGATTGAGTAAATTTAGAATTGTTCTTCGGGTTGCTCATAAGCCTTATTAAATAAAAAAATCGAGGGGGATTCCCTCGATTTTTTTATTTTCTGAGCTTGCTTTTTACTTTCTAAGTTTACGCTCGATAAGCAACTCAACAATTAGACACAATGTACCGGCGACCATCATCGCACCAACAAGCATCACCATGGGTGTATTGTTGTGTGGTCCCTCGGGAATGCGATCAATCCAAAAAGACTGCAAAAAGCCGATACCAACACCAAACAAAACGCTACCGATACGCATCAGCCACCACATCGTCTGCTTGAGGTAGTCCTCCTGCGGTGCAGCCTTACCCAGATACTCCACCAAATCCTGCCCCTCGAGCTTCTGCAACGCCTTCAGACGCTCGAAACGATTCAGCGACAACTCGACAATTTTATAAATCGCAATAGCGATAACCAATACAAAAAGGGTAACTTCCATAATTATTTGTTTTTTAAGGTTTTACTTTCTAGTTTTTCACGCAACCGGTTTTGTACTTTGTTTGACGACAAACCCATCATTGGGTTACAAAAATTCCTATTCGGGGATATTCCATTTTTTACACAACCAGCGTTGCAACTCGTAGAGCAGGTAGAAGCCCACAAGAAGCATGGAGGCCATCTCGTCGCGGGGCGTGAGCTCCGTCTGCGACGAGTGTACCATCGCATAGGCTCCGAGGGCCAGCAACACCACAGTCGCCACCACAACGGGAGCGAAGAAGAGGCGGCGTTCACGGCGGAGCATCCGCTCCTGTTCTCGCCTTACCTCGCGCATGATCTTCTCGGTCATGAAGGCCGGCTCAAAGGGCTGCTTGCGCGACTGCACCACACGGCGCAACTCGCTGTCGCTTATTGTTTTTCGCTGATCCATAGTCCTAATTTTTTGCGGATTCGGTGCAGGCGCACCTTTGCATTTGATTCGCTGATCGAAAGTATCTCGCCACACTCGCACAACGGGCGATTTTCGTAGTAATGAAGCTGTACCAAGGCTCGTTCGTCGGGCGCAAGGCGATCGAGGGCGGCGAGGAGTGCCTCTTCTTGCGCCTCGGTCAGGACGGTCAGCTCCTCCTCATCGGGCGAATCGGGTAGTCGTTCCGCAGGGCTGAAATCGAAGAGTGAAAGGCGCTTTCGCCGCTTCCTGACGGCCGAAAGAGCTTCGTTGCAGGCAATCCGATAGAGCCAAGTCGAGAAGGCACTACGCCCGCGAAACGAGGAGAGATTCATATAGGCTTTGAGAAAGATATCCTGCGTCAGCTCCTCGGCCTCTTCGCGCCGCCCCACGATACCCACCACAAGGGCAAAAATCGGACGGCTGTACCGTTCGACCAAGGGGGCAAAGGCTTCGGCATTGCCCTCCAGTACCTTGCGAATCAATCGCTGTTCATCGTGGTGTGTCATCGTTGGATTAGACGGCAAAATGCTCCTCCGGTTACAAAAATAGCAAAAAGGAGGGTCTTCAGAGGGCTCAACTAGCTGATTTTTCGCACTTTTTTCTGCGGGGATTTTGAATTTTAGATTTTCAATCGTACTTTTGCACTCCCAAACAGGCGGAACAGGGGTGCGATCCGTTGGAGGTCGCGCTGAAAACCGTCGGTGGTTTAACTTTTTTAAACATTTTCATACACTATGAAAACTATCGTTGTAAATGCCGTTGAGCGTAACGACTTCGGCAAGAAGGCAGCTAAGGCTGTTCGTCGCGAGGGTATGGTACCCTGCGTTCTGTGTGGTAACGGTGAGACCGTGAACTTCACGATCGATCCCCGTGAGATCAAGGCTCTGATCTACACCCCCAACTCGTACATCGTAGAGTTCCACTTTGGTGAGAAGGTTGAGAAGGCCGTAATGCGTGAGGTACAGTGGCACCCCGTACGCGAGGAGCTGCTCCACGTTGAGTTCTTCCGTGTTGCTGATGGCAAGCCCGTATCGGTAGCTGTTCCCGTTCGTCTGACCGGTAACGCTGAGGGTGTTAAGGTCGGTGGTAAGCTCGTTCTGTCGGCTCGCAAGGTGACCGTTAGCGCTCTGGTTGAGAACCTGCCCGATGAGATCGTTGTTGACGTAACGACGCTGGGTCTGGGTAAGACCATCTTCGTAGGTGACCTGTCGGTTGAGAACCTGAAGTTCGTGACGCCCGCTACGACCGCTATCTGCGCCGTTCGCATGACGCGTGCCGCTCGTGGTGCTGCTGCAGCCGAGAGATAGTCTTAAGGCCGCATGAAATACCTCATTGTTGGATTGGGAAACATCGGCTCGGAATACGTCGATACCCGTCACAACATTGGCTTCAATGTGTTGGATGCGCTTGCTGCTGCATCCAACACTTCTTTTTCAACCGTCCGTTACGGCGATATGGCCACCCTGCGTCATCGCGGTCGCACGGTGCTTCTGCTGAAGCCCTCGACCTACATGAACCTCTCGGGCAAGGCCGTACGCTACTGGATGGAGCAGGAGAAGATCAAGCCCGAAAACCTCTTGGTCATCTCGGACGACATCGCCATCCCCTTCGGTCAGCTTCGTCTGCGCCCACAAGGCTCGGCAGGTGGTCACAACGGCCTGAAGAACATTGCCGAGCTGCTCGGTTCGGAGGCCTTTGCCCGTATGCGTTTCGGCGTGGGCGGCGACTTCCCGCGTGGTCATCAGGTCGATTATGTGCTAGGCAAATGGTCGGATGAGGAACAGAAGGCACTCCCAGAGCGCTTGAAGCTCTTCGGCGATGCGATTCTTTCGTTTGTGGCTGTTGGTTGTCAGATGACGATGAACAACTTCAACAAGAAGTAGTAAAAAAGGACTGTCCAACATGGTTGAACAGTCCTTTTTTTGCGGAGAGCGGGATTTTAGACGCTCTATTCTTCGTCCTCACTATAGAAGAAGCCCTCCATCAACGAATCCAACTCACGGCGCTCCTTCTTGGTGGGGCGTCCCGTACCACGATCGCGGAAGACAAAGATCGTCTCGCGCGGTACATTAAGTTTATCGAGCTCCTCCTGCGGGGTGATATCGAGGCAGTATTGGGGAACATTCTTGGCCCCCTGGCGGC
>JAFZFJ010000152.1 GCA_017555975.1 Alistipes sp.
CACCTCAACACGACTCTTCTGATAACGGAATCGCCAGTCTGAAAGATCCTCAGTAGCCTCAAAGCTCTCACCCACAGAGACATTGTTTCCCTGCACAAGCTTCGTATCTACATTCGAGTAGACCTTCTGCGTGCGTGCATCCCAAAAGAGCTGCTGCGTATAGAGCTGCTTGCCGTCGAACTTACGTCCTACAACATCACCCTTAGCCTCCCACAGTTCTCGCTTCTCGTAGTAGATGGCGTAGTTTGCCGTCAGCACCATATCCACCTGAGCGAGCGAATCGTCCTGGTAGGTCGTGATCTTAATGCCCTTACGGAACTCACGGTAGGGCTCTGCACCCAACGTATAACCCTCCAGCAGAGGGGTCTCGAAGAGGTAGGAGCGGCGACCATTTTGCGACATGACAATCGAGAGCTTCTCGCTATACTCGGTCATGATCGCCGTCTCATTTTTGCGAACCGGAGCCTCCGATTTGCTCTCACACGAGTATAGCAAGATAGCACTCCCCAACAAGAGGAGTGCTACCTGTACATTGCGTGTAAATGCGAATCTCATTGCTCCGTTAGGCGGATTCACCTTCAATTAGCGGGGACGAACCGTCGTCATCGTACCGGCTGCCAGACCGCAGTCTACACGGTACGAGCTGCCTGCCTGGAGGTCACGCATGAAGCACTCCTCCTGGCTGGGGAAACGGTTGCGGAAGGCCGACTGAGCCGTGCGGGCAGCGTCGATGTACTCCGAGCCATCGCCCAGCAGCTTGATGGCCTCACCCATCTTGTCGTAAGCAGCCCAGCAAGCAGCCTGACGCGAGAACTGCTCACCGCAGTTCGAAGCCGAGATACCATAGCACTGAGCCAGCACGAATACGGGAACACCATCCTCGGGGTTGAGCTCAATGGCCTCACGAGCAGCCTTAGCAGCAGCCGAGATGTTGTTGGCAACCAGCTCAACAACGGCGATCTGCGTCAGCAGCTTCTGACGACCCTCGGGGGTCTCCTCCGTAGCCAGCGAAGCATTCAGGTACTTCGAAGCCTTCTCATAGTCACCCTTATTCTTGAAGGCCTGAGCCAGGTAGATAGCCATGTCAGCCGAAGGCGAAACAGCATACGAACGCTCAGCAACCTCGAAGTAGTAGTCGCTCGAGCACTGTGCACGCGTCATGAGCGATACAGCCTGCTTCAGTACATCTGCGTCATCGGGGTTCGAAGCGAGCTTCGCGCGGAACAACTTCTCCAAGTTCTCGCAGCTTGCTGCACCGCTCTGACCGAAGGCGTTATCGAACGTCTTCTTGAAATCAGCCGTAGCCTCCGAAGCGAAGAAGGGAGCCAGGCGATCATACTCGGCGATAATCTCCTCGGGCATCACCTCGTCCGTGTTCTGGTAGTCGTCGCAAAGGTTCGTGAAGTAAACCACAACCGTCTCAGGGTTCGTGCCCTCACCACCTGCCTCGATAGCAGCGCGGAAAGCCTCACGAATAGCGGCACGGTCCGTACGCTTGAAGTTCAGTACGTCGCGAGCCTTTACATCCAGGATGTAGGCCTTACCCTCCTTAGCGGCGTCACCGAAGTGCTGAACGCGCAGGTCATAGACCATCAGCAGCGAGTCAACCATCATGTTCTTCTCAGCCAGCGACTTAGCACGGTTAATCTTGTTACGATAGATAATGGCACCGTACTTGTAGACGTTTACCGTTGCAGCGGGACGATCCTGAACGAGCTGCTGGAAATAGTGTGCAGCAGCGTTGTAGTCCTTGCTCTGAACCTGCTCCTTGAGGAAGTTACTGTACTCGATGTTACGCTGACGCTGCTCGGGCGTATCACCCCAGCGAGCGAATGCCGGATTGCTAAAATCCTGCTGTGCCATCGATGCTGCGGAGATCATCGTAAAGGCAGCTAAAAGAAGAATTTTGATACTTTTCATGGTGATTTATTTGTTTGGTTTATTTATTTCTTAAGCAAGGGTGTGTTCATTAATCGTACTTCGGACGCATGAACCAATATTCGTTGTTCTCCGTACCCGACGCAAAGAGGCGGAAGCTGACGGCGAACTTGAAATAATTCTGACGAACCAGGCCAACACTCTTCGGCACATTGTAGCCACGCATGCCATACTCCACACCTGCATCCACGGCCGACATACCGAGGAACTTGAACGGAATACCGATACCGGCCGTCAGGGCCAGCTCGTCGAGCTGATGGCCGTTGTAGCTCTGGTGGAAGGTTCCATAACGTGCACCGAGGCGGTAGGACCAGCGACGCCAGAAACGACGCACGTCATAGCGTCCGGGGGTAAACTCCACACCGGCCTTGATCGTATGTGTATCGCAATAGGCTACCTGGAACGAGTTGCCGGTTGCAGCATGCACACCGGTCTGCTCACTCGTCTTGTTATTGCTGCCCCAATCCTGGTAATCGTAATCAACACCAACCGCCCACTTGGCCGTCTGGTAGTAGACACCGGCCACCACCTTGCGTGGCAGCGAGAGTGCCATATGGGTCGTATCGCCCTTCACCACGGTCGTGTAGAGGTCATCACCTACGATCGACTCGGTCACCTTCGGGCTCAAATCGCCGCCCAAATCGTAGGTAGCACCGAAGGTCAGGATGCGCTTGCTGTTCAGAATGGCATTCCACTGCACACCGGCCTGCGCCTTAAAACGCGAAACGGTATACTCGCTCATACCCGTCACCGAGTTGAACGTACCACCACCGGCAATAGCTACCGGAACCATTACAAAGCCACGCTCGATGTTACCCCAATAGTACTGAGCAGCCACACCGATCGAGAAGTTCTTGAAGAGCTCATAGCCGACGCCCATCTTCACCTCCGTGATGTCACCCTCGCCCTGATACTGGTAATTCACACGACCTACGTTACCCCAAACCGGATCCTGCTCATCGTAGGGGTGATCATACATGTTCTGATAACCCACCGAGCTATAGGGGGTTACACTCACCGAGAGACCCAGGCTCTTATGCAGGGGGATCAGGATGGCGATATCGCGGATGCTGAAGCTGTTGTGTGCCGAATTCTTATCAACACCATCCAGCGTCTGATGGTTGTAGTAATTCTGACCCTCACCGCCAAAGTTCAAGAGGAAGCTCTTGCGCGAAACCATGCTCAAACCGGCCGGGTTCAGCAGGTTGATCGTTCCCATCTGACGCGAGGCCACACCAACACCACCCATCGAGCGCTGCAGGAGCGAACCGGGGGTGTTTACCTCACCAATACCGTACATCGTGTAGGGCGAGAAGGCGTTAATACTACCACTCTGCGCCATTGCGAAGGACCCCATGCCCAGGGCAATAATGACCAATAAGCGTGTGATCCAACTATTGTTTTGCTGTTGCATTCTGCGTTAAATTGTACTCTAAAATTCGGTTTAATCCACAAAACACCAAATTAGGTTCTGCAAATATCGCATTTTTAATTTGTTTCTCAAAATATTTCGCCTCTCCACCCGTAACAATTACACATAAATCAGCAAATTCGGCCTCCAAACGGCGTTGGTAGCTTTCAATCTCGAAGCAAACCGAATTAAAAACGCCTCGTTCAATGGCTTCACGGGTTGTGTGACCCTGTAGCGGAAGCTCCCCTTCGGGGGTCAGCGTTTCGCAAAGCGGCAGCGTGGCGGTATAGTCGTTCAGCGCACGCAGTCGATTCGAGTAGCCGAGCGAAATCACCCCTCCGCGAAAGACGCCGTCGGATGTCACCAAATCGAGCGTGAGGGCCGTACCGAGATCCACCACCAGGCAGTTGCGATGCGGGTAACGTACCTGCGCTCCTACGGCTGCCGCCACACGATCACGCCCAAGCGTTTCGGGGGTGCGGTAATCGATCCCGATCGGGAGTGGCGTCGCAGCATCGAGCATCATCAGCTCCACTCCAAGTTCCTGCAACAGAGCCACCTCCGCCTCACACGCACCGCGTGTAGACGAGAAGATACCATGGCGTATTCCATGCTCTCGAACCAGCGGTTCAAGCAGTTCGCGATCCAAGCGCTCGACCACAGCCAACGGCTCGATCTCCCCCGAAGGATGGCCCAAGGCAAGCTTGGCGCGCGTATTTCCGATATCGATTAACAGGTTCATAGCTCACACAAGATTTTCCAGGCATCTTCAACATCTTTCACATTTCTAACGGTCATACCCAAACGATTATTGTGCTGTTTGAGGACAAACCGGTCAGGACGTTGCATGATCTTCTGCAGCAACGTACGGAAGATCTCACTCTGGTAGTAGGGCGAACTCTGCTCACCCACGAAGTGGACAATCATCAATCCGTTCTTCACCTTCACGCGCTCCATACCCAGGCGCACCGCCTCGCGACGCAGACGCACCACATTCAACAGTTCCTCCGCCGCACGAGGCAGACGACCAAAGCGGTCCTCAAGACGCACAGCAAAGGCCTGCAGGGCATCCTCCTCCTTGATCGAGTCGAGTTCGCGATAGAGCTTCAGACGCTCAGCCTGCTGCTGTACATAGCTATCGGGCAACGAGGCATCCACCTCAATATCGATATGGGCATCCTCGATGAAATGCAACTGCTCAACCACCTCACGCTCCTTATCACCCAGCTGCGAGACATCGACGCCCTCGTTTCTAAGCTCTGCAATCGCCTCATAGAGAATCTTTTGGTAGGTTTCGAAACCGATATCGGCAATAAAACCGCTCTGCTCAGCACCGAGCAGATTACCTGCCCCGCGGATATCCAGATCCTGCATCGCGATGTTGAATCCCGATCCCAACTCCGAGAACTCCTCAATGGCGCGCAAACGGCGTCGTGCATCGGACGAGAGCAGTTCATCGGGTGGCGAGAGCAAGTAGCAATAGCCGCGCTTATCGGAGCGTCCTACGCGACCACGCAGCTGATGCAGGTCGCTCAGTCCGAAATTTTGGGCGTTGTTGATGATGATCGTATTGGCGTTGGCGATATCGATGCCATTCTCGACAATGGTCGTCGAGAGCAACACATCAAATTCACCGTAGATAAAGTCCATAATCAGCTTCTCGAGCTTCTCTGCGGGCATTTTTCCATGACCCACGCCGACGCGAGCCTTCGGACAAAGGCGCGTAATCATCCCCTGAATGGTCAGCAGGTCATCAACACGGTTGTGCACAAAGTAGACCTGGCCATCGCGCGAGAGCTCCTGCTCGATCGCATCGCGAATAATCTCCTCGGAGAAGACGTGCGACTCGGTCTGAATCGGGCGGCGGTTAGGCGGCGGGGTTGAGATAACCGACAAGTCGCGCGACCCCATGAGCGAGAATTGCAACGTTCGCGGGATGGGGGTCGCCGTCAGCGTCAGCGTATCGACCGAAACCGACAACTCCGTCAGCTTCTCCTTAGCTGCCACACCAAATTTCTGCTCCTCATCGATGATCAGCAGACCCAAATCACGGAATTCGATCTGCTTGCCGAGCATCTTGTGCGTACCAATCAGAATATCGATCTTGCCCGAGAGCAGATCCTCACGAATCTGACGCACCTCCTTGGCCGTCTTCGTGCGATTCAGGTACTCGATCGTCACCGGAAGGCCACGCAGACGCTCCGAGAAGGAGCGATAGTGTTGCAAAGCAAGAATCGTTGTCGGCACCAATACGGCGGTCTGCTTGCCATCCACAGCGGCCTTAAAGGCGGCACGAATCGCCACCTCGGTCTTTCCAAAGCCCACATCGCCACACACCAGGCGGTCCATCGGCTCCGAGGACTCCATATCGCGCTTCACAGCCTCCACAGCGGCATGCTGATCAGGTGTATCCTCATACTGGAACGAGGCCTCCAACTCGTGTTGCAGGTAGCTGTCCTCCGAGAAGGCGAAACCCTTCGAGGCCTTGCGAC
>JAFZFJ010000153.1 GCA_017555975.1 Alistipes sp.
CAGCCCTCGTAATCGGCCTCGGTAACGGCCACCTCTTTCCCGCCTTCCAGACCATGTTCCTCAATTTGGGAACCAACGACCAGCGAGGCACGGCCAATTCGACCTTCCTCGTTTCGTGGGATATCGGCATCGGCATCGGTATCATCGTGGGCGGCTCGATCGCCGAGCACCTCGGCTACCACACCGCCTTCTGGGTGGCTGCCATCGCTAACGGCATCGCCGTAGCTACCTATTTCCTCCATACCCACGGCTATTTTGAGCGGAATCGATTGCGGTAAATGAAGCTTTTGCTAACAGCTTCATTGTAAAAAGGGCGGGTCCAAATGGACTCGCCCTTTCAACTTTCAACTTTCAATTTTCAACTTTTATCGTCCGCTTTCGGTGATCTTGCGGCGAATCATGGCGTTCATCTCGTCGGCAGCGAGGAGCTCCTCCAAGGTCATGTGCATGCGATAACGCCAGTAGTGGCGCGAGTTGGCGGGCACGTTGATACGCTCGTCGTTGGGGTTCTCGCGGCGCAGTTTGCCATCCATCGAGACCCAATCCTGCCAGGGCAGGATGGTCAGCATGGCGGGCGACTTGAGGTGCTGCTCAACGATCAGCTCGCAGATCCACGGCTCGCAGTAGAAGGGAGCCTCACCCCAGGCATTCAGCACCTGGTTGTAGAAGCGCTGCGAGAGGGCGCGATCCTCCTCCCACCAAGCACGCACGGGGTTCATGTCGTGGGTCGAGGTGGTGCAGACCGAAAGGTAGGGGTAGTGCTGCGTAGCGGCAAACTCTACAGCCGGATCCTTCGGCATGCGCTGAATCTCGAGCGAGAGGATCTGCTCACCCTCCATCACGGCGGGTACGCAGTGGGGGATCATACCCAAATCCTCACCGCACACAAGCATGCCCGTAGCCTCGATCAGGGCGGGCAGTTTGCGCATGGCCTCACCGTACCAGAAGTCGTTATGACGGTGGTAGAAGAAGTCGTTGTAGAGACGGTTGTAGGCATCCTTCTGATCCTGCGTCAGGTTCTGATAGCAACGACTCGATTGCGACGAGATACGCGGGTGGTAGTGGCCCGGCTTGTACTTATCCTCGATAAAGAGCACGTCGTCCGTCACGGCGATCGATGCCGTATGCCAATCCTTGTTGAAATAGAAGCCATACGAGCGAATCTCCTCCTCGGAGTAAGGCAGGGCAGGGTTGAAGCGACCCAAAAGGGCATTTACAGCCTCCAGAGGTACCTCCCAGATGCGGAAGAAGCCCAAGATATGGTCGATGCGGTAGGCGTCGAAATACTCGGCCATCTTCACGAAGCGGGCCTTCCACCACGCGAAGCCGTCCTCGGCCATCTTCTGCCAGTTGTAGGTCGGGAAGCCCCAGTTCTGACCCATCACCGAGAAATCATCGGGCGGAGCACCCGCCGAAACCTGCATGTTGAAGAGCTCGGGGTAGACCCAAGCGTCGACACTCGTGCGCGAGATACCGATCGGAATATCGCCCTTCAGCACCACACCCTTCGAGTGGGCATAGTCACGTACCATGCGCAGTTGGCGGTCGAGGTGGAACTGCACGAAGTGGTTGTAGGCCACCTCCTCCGGATGCTCGGCCTCATACTGAGCTGCCTTCTCGGGGGTGTAGTCGGCCCACTTGCCCCACGTCGTGAAGTCGGGCGTCGAGTGTGCATCGCGCAGGGCGCAGAAGACCGCGTAGGGGCGCAGCCAATGCTCGTTCGAGGCCATGAAGGCCTTGAACTCCTTCGTGGCGAAGCACTTCTTGCCATCCTGCAGGTAGAGCGCGTGCAGGTATTCGTTCTTTGTGTTGTTGACCTTCTCGTAGTCGATCTGCTCCAGAGCGTTCAGCTCGCGGCCCAACTGCTCGAAGTGGGCTACGGCCTTCTTGTCCTTCAGCTTACCCACGTCGGGCAGGTGGAGGAACTGCGGATGGAGCGCGAAGGTCGAGTTGGCGTTGTAGGGGTAGGAGTCCTGCCACGTGCCGGTCATCGTCGTGTCGTTTACGGGCAGAATCTGGATAATCGACTGACCGGTCGAGGCGGCCCAGTCGACCATCAACTTCAGGTCGTTGAACTCACCCACGCCGAAGCTGTCGTTCGAGCGCAGGGCGAAGACCGGGATGGCAACACCGGCACCGCGCCAGGGGTTGAGCTTGAAGCGCGGGCGCAGCGAGTCGACCACCACGCACGTACCCTCGCGCAGCGGACGGTCGAAGAAGTTATTCTCGCCCTCCTCCCAGGCTACGGTCTCGCCCGTGGCCGTGTCGACGATGACGAACTTATAGGTGAAGGGGCTTGCGAGCTTTTTGTGGTCGATCTGAGCCGTCCATACGGGCGCCTCGGCGTCGCTCATCACGATGCCTTTCTTCACGTCCCAGTTGCCCAGCACCTTCTGGTCGCCTACCAGCACCACCTGCTGATTCGAGCGTACCACGGGAATCTCGGCGCGGATCATCAGCTCGTCGCCACCCAGCGCCTTAGCCTTCTTGGCCTTCGGACGGGCAAAGACGCCGTCGGTGAACATCGCCGAGCGGAACGAGCGGTCGGCTGGCATGTCGTGCCAGCGGTCGTAGATGGCAACCTCTGTCACGCTCTTGTCGGTCGTGAGCGTGTGGCCCTTGCCCCACTCCTTGCGCAGCAGCTCCTCACCGCGTCGCAACTCGTAGTGGTAGCGAATCGTGCGGGTCGTAGCGGCGGTCTTGTGGGTGCACTCCCAGATGTTGCCACCGATGTAGTGCATCGGTTCGGTTTTGGGACGTGCTCCGTCGATTACGAGCATCAGTTCCTCGCCATAGACGGTCGCATACTCCAGTCTGAATTTAATGGTCATGGTGTTATTATTTTTGTTTTCGGTTTTTGCTAATATACCTCATACAAAGATAGCAAAATTTCACAAATGCCTGCTTCCGTGACCGATAATTTCTTCCGAATGGTTGTTTTTGAGCGACGAATGGTTGTTCCTCCTCCTCGAAGCACAAAAAAAGCCCCACAACCGAAGTTGCAGGGCTTTTTCGTGTGTTATGTCATTACTTCGTCTCGGTCTTGGTCCAAGTGAAGTTCACGACAATCGGCATGTGGTCAGCCAGACCGTTGAAGTTGTTGTAGTCACGCAGGTAGCTGTCGGCCTTCAGCTGTACGGCGTTATTGGGCATGTTGAAGTAGATCACCTTGTCTACCACCTCACCCTTCTGCGTGTCCTCGCAGATGATGTCGTACTTCTCATCGGTACCCGTTGCGTCGCTTACCATCAGCGACTTCGACGGATAGGTCGGATAGACGCCATTCCACTGGTAATCAACCCACGGATCGTTGTAGGTCATACCGCCCGAGAGCTTACCCCAGAAGTGTTTTGCAAAGTCGTTACGCGTGTAGCGGCAGTTCGTGTCGCCCATGAAGATGATCGGGCGCTCGTTGGCAGCCATCGTCTGGTTGATGTAGTTGGCGATCTGCGTCAGCTGACCATGCTGGGCGTTGATGAAGTCATCGCTATCATCGCTATAGGTGTTCATGTGGGTGATAATCACATCCACAACCACGCCGTCAGCCAGCTGTACCTCGTAGTGGCGGATACCCTTTGCGATGCAGGTATTAGCACCCGACGTCAGACCACCATGCTCGTTTGCGAACTTCGTCCAGCTCTCGCTGAGCCACCTGCACGATGCATTCTTCGTGGCGAACTGCAGACCGTCGGTGTCTGCACGAGAACCAAAGAGTTGACCTATTCCGACCGAACCACGATACGTACCGAATTTGTAGGTGCTCGACAGCGAGCTCTTCAGCTGCGTATCGTTATCGAAATCCTCCGAGAAACCGATGATGTCCCAGCCCTGCGAAGCAATCTTCTGGCTGATCGTCTTCGTACCATTCGAACCCGGACCGTCGCTGTTGCCTGCAATGCTCGGCAGACCATCCACATTATAGGTTACTGCGGTGAACGTACCGGTCGTTACGGTCGGCTGTACGGGATCCTCGGGCTGCTCGGGCTCAACCGGATCGGTCGGGGTCTCGGGATCCTCAGGCTGCTCAGGCTCCTCGGGCTCAACATACTGAACGTTGTTCTTCTTGATGCTCAGGTTTTTGTAGTCCTTCAGGGGCAGTGCATAGGTATAAGCCTTGTTGGCCTCCGTAGCGACACCCGAAGCCACGTTGAACGTAGCCGTGTAGCCTACGGCCTCGATCGTGAAGTAGAAACGGTCGCTCTTCTTGATGGGCAGCATGCACGTTGCGAACGTCATGGCGCTCTCAAGCGTGGGATAACCCTCAAAGTTGAAGATCATCGTGTTCGAGGTGCTCTTGGTCGTGTACTCCAAGGTCTCGGCGTTGAAGGTGAACTTACCGTTGATCGGCAACGAGAAGAGCAGCAGGCGCTTGGCCGTGATCTTGATGCTCTTTACGCGGCAACCCTCCAGCTTCGTGCCGGCAGCGTCGATCTGGAAGCGGATCGAGGGGAAGAGGTGCTTGAAACCAAAGGTCGAACCTGCAGCCGTGGTCGTCTTCACCGTACCACGACGATACATGCCCGGCATGGTCGTCATCTCCTTGTTAATGGTGTTCTCCGAGGGCAGGTAACCGGTGATGGCGGTGTAGCTCTCGCCGGCGTTCTCGCCAAACGGGTAGTAAGCATAGACGGGCGTACCTACAACCTCCACCGTGTCGGGTGCAAAGGTGGCCGACGAACCCTTCTCCGTCTTCGTGTTTACGTAGCGTACGTTGTTCTCATCGGCGTTGGTGTATACGCCCATGGCGTCACCCGGCTCCCAGAAGAACGACCACGAACCGCCGGCGAGCGTCTCCTCCGAAACGCCGAAGCGGGTCTCGTCCTCCTCCTCGTAGCCCACCGTCAAGATGTGCTCGTCCAAATCTTCGATAATGGCCTCGACTACATTCTTCTTGCTCGAGAAGTAGTCGCCCTCAAGTTGATCTTTCGAACAACTGGTGGCTACGGCCAATACTGCCGTCATGGCAAAAATCAATAATTTTTTCATAAATAAAGGTTTTTGGATTGGTTTCTTTTGTACTTTTTAGTACAGCTATTGTACTTGATTTAGGCTGCTTTAGTTGGTTAAATTTGTACAAAAGTAGATTATTTTTTCTAAACATCCAAATTTTTAGCCCTTTTGTCGCCCATAAAGTTCAATATCGGCGCATGCTGAGTTTGATTTTTGGCGGGGCATGTTAAATATTGTTCATTGTTTTATTTTATCTTGAACTTCGATTTAATTGCTACGGAATTGGTAAAAGTTTCAACGAAACGGCAAAATTTCACGGACAAAAATCGCCGAAAATCGAGGGCAAAACGGGGGTTAAAAAAATAATGAAATTTTTTTTGGGGTATTTGCACGAAAAGGGCAAGAAAGGCGGAAAAGGAGATTAAAGGAGACTAAAGGCAACTAAAGGCAACTAAAGGCAACTAAAGGCAACTAAAGGCAACTAAAGGCTACTAAAGGCTACTAAAGGAAA
>JAFZFJ010000154.1 GCA_017555975.1 Alistipes sp.
CAGGAGTAATCTAATTGTTGAATCAAAAAAAGAGAGAAAAGAGAAGAAGAATGAATAAGAAATCAATAGCAGGCCTTGTCGTCTTGGGCTTGGTCTTTGCCTTGTTTGCCTATTTCAATGGCAAGGAGCAGCAGCGTTACCAGGAGCAGATGGCCATCTATCAGGCCTATCAGGATTCGGTCAAGGCTGCCAATGAGCCCGTCGTAGCACTCGCCGATCAGACGGAGCAGGCTGCGATCAGCCCGATTGTACAGGAGACGGAGTCGATGTCGGCCGAGGAGGCTGCTCGTGCGCGTCGCGTGGCGATGCTCGGCGAGGAGCTGGTCAAGGCTGCTGATGGCGAGGCTGAGGTGATCACGCTGGAGAACGAGGTGATGCAGGTGCGTTTCTCGTCGCGTGGTGGTCAGATTGCCGGTGTGACGCTCAAGGAGTACACGAAGTATGGTCCGCGCGACAACCGCACGGAGTTGATCGAGATGTTCGACCCGTCGGAGGAGCGTTTTAACCTTGCTTTCTTTGTGCGCAACGGCCTTCACGATGTGAAGGTGATGACGGCTGACTATAACTTTGAGGTTGCACCCGTGGTGAGAACGGCCGAGGGTGACCAGGTGGTAACGATGCGCCTGCCGATCAATGCGATGGCTGCCATCGAGTACCAGTACACGCTCTATAATACCACCTCGCCCGAGCGTGATTACCTGATCGACTTCAAGGTGCGCTTTGTGGGCATGCAACCCTTTATGTCGAATCAGTCGACTGTAGCGATCGATTGGACGAGCCTCTCGTATCAGAACGAGCGAGGCTTCCAGAACGAGAATATGAACACGACCCTCTCGTACCGCTTCCCCGATGAGGAGGCGATTGAGGAGCTGGGAGTTGGTGAGGGCAAGAAGTCGGAGAGCGTGACGACGCACCTGAACTGGGTTGCCTTCAAGCAGCAGTTCTTCTCGTCGGCGCTCATCGCACCGAACTATCTGGCTGGTGCTGATTTGGCTTTCGATACGGCGGCTGCCGGCTCGGGCTATATCAAGCGCTTTACGATGCAGGCTACGGTTGATTTCACCCCCACGACCGAGGAGTATGACTTTGCCTTCTACTTCGGCCCGAACCAGTATTCGATTCTGCGCAAGGTGCAGGTGGGCGACGAGAAGCTCTACCTCGAGCGTCTGATTCCGCTTGGCTGGGGTATCTTTGGTTGGATCAACCGCTGGGTGGTGATCCCCGTGTTCGATCTGCTGCGTAATCACATCGCCTCGTTCGGTGTCATCATTCTGATTTTGGCCGTATTGATCCGTCTGATCATCTCGCCCTTGACCTACAAGAGCTATTTGTCGATGGCCAAGATGCGCCTGATCAAGCCCGAGATGGATGCCCTGATGGCGAAGTATCCCAAGCAGGAGGATCAGATGAAGCGTCAGCAGGCGCAGATGGAGCTCTACAAGAAGGCCGGTATCAACCCGATGGGCGGATGTCTCCCGATGTTGATCCAGATGCCGATCCTGATCGCGATGTTCCGCTTCTTCCCCGCTTCGATCGAGCTGCGTGGTGAGTCGTTCCTCTGGGCGCATGACCTCTCGTCGTACGACAGCGTGTTGAACCTCCCCTTCTCGATCCCCTTCTATGGTGATCACATCTCGCTCTTCGCGTTGTTGATGGCCATCTCGACCTTCGCATACTCCTACATCAACTATCAGCAGACGGCCTCGTCGCAGCCGCAGATGCCGGGTATGAAGTTCATGATGCTCTACATGATGCCGATCATGCTGCTCTTGTGGTTCAATAGCTATGCCAGCGGCTTGTGCTACTACTACCTCTTGTCGAACATCTTGACGATGGTGCAGACCTATGTCGTGCGCCGCATGGTCGACGATAACAAGATTCGTTTGGCGATGGAGCAGAATGTCGCCAAGAAGTCGAAGGGTAAGAAGTCGAAGTTTCAACAGCGCTATGAGGAGCTGATGCGTCAGCAGGAGCTCCTGCAGCAGCAACAGCAGAATAACCGTCGATAAACGGGGTAGCTTCGCGAACCGAATTCGGCGGCATATACGCCGGTAAAATCCGTTCGTGATCCACTTTCGAAGCGAAAGAGAGTACTTAACCGCGTGTTAGGTACTCTCTTTTTTGCCTATCTTCCAATCTTTCACTACTTTTGCGCCGC
>JAFZFJ010000155.1 GCA_017555975.1 Alistipes sp.
ATCTCCAAAAAGAGGAAATAGGAGGGCTGTGCCGTCTGCGGGATCAGCTTCTCATAGGCGCGCATCAGTGCGCTGGTCAGGTAACTGCTCTCGAAGTAGCGTCCGTTGACAAAGAGGAACTGCTCCGTGTTGCGACGCTTGGCTGCGGCCGGTCGGCCAATATAACCACGAATCGAGGCAATCGAGGTCGAGGCCTCGACCTCCAAGAGGTTCTGCTTAATCGAGCGACCCACCAGGTCGACGATGCGTCCTGCGAGGCTCGTAGCCGGCAGCTGATAGACCAGCGCATCGTTCGAGTAGAGCTCGAACTCTATCTCGGGATAGCAGAGCGCCACGCGCTGGAATTCACTCTTGATCTGGCTGCCCGATGTCGTGCGTTTCTCGAGCATCGAGCGACGCACCGGCATATTAAAGAAGAGGTTACGCACAAAGAACTGCGTACCCACGGGAGTCATCACGGGCTGCTGGCCGATGAATGATCCGCCGTGGATCTCCACCTGCGTGCCAATCTCATCCTCTGCCTGGCGCGTGCGCAACTCCACCTGCGCCACCGCTGCAATCGAGGCCAAGGCCTCGCCACGGAAACCGAAGGTGCGCAGGGCATAGATATCCTCGGCCGAACGGATCTTCGAGGTGGCGTGTCGATCGAAAGCCAAACGGGCATCGATGGGCGACATACCACAACCGTCATCGACGATCTGGATCAACTCACGACCTCCGTCGCGGTAGTTGACCTTCACGGTGCGTGCACCGGCGTCGATGGCGTTCTCCATCATCTCCTTGACCACCGAAGCGGGGCGATCGACCACCTCTCCGGCAGCGATCTGGTTAGCCACAACCTCGGGCAGCAAACGAATCTTATCGGCCATAGCGTCTCTGTTGGGTTACTCCTGATAATCGTTCGGGACAATCGTAATGGGCTGTGCCTGCCACTGCACATCGCTAATCCCCGACTGATCGAACGGATCCTGCGCATTAGGCGCAACCCACTCAATCGTCTCTTGGCGGGCAGCATTTCGCTTGGCCGTGACAAAGATCTCGGCCAAACGCGGATAGAGCAGGGCGATCACGAGCAGCATCACGGCTGCTCCCAGCACCAGCTTCCACACCGACTTACCACGCTGTTCCTCGGCATCAGCCCGACGGGCAGCACGCGCCTCGCGCTGCGTACGGATATACTGACCCGGGGTGTACTCCTCGGTCATATCCGATCGCTGTCCGCGCAACTCGGCACGACGCTGCTCTCGCCGCTCCTTCTCCGGATCGAAAAAGCGCGGAATGTAGTTGAAGCGGTTAGCGTGGCGCTTATAGGGTGAAAAAAGTCCCATATTCTTTAAAAAATAGTATTTCGAAGGCTATCTAAAGAAGCTCTTCATGCGCTCAAAGATGTTCTGATCCTTGACCGACGAGGCCTTCTTGAAGTTGGGCTGCTCGGCGAGCTTCTCCACCAGACGCTTCTCCTCCGACGAGAGCTTCGAGGGGATCGTGATATCCACCACCACCAACTCATCGCCACGGCCGTAGCCGTTCACATCGGGCAGACCCTTGCCTCCCAGGCGCAACACCTTACCGGCATGCGTACCTGGAGCGATCTTGATCTTGGCACGGCCATCGACCGTCGGCACCTCAACCGTACCACCAAGCAATGCGGTCGTCACAGTGATATTGAGGTTGTGGATCAGGTCGTTGCCATCGCGCAGCAGCTCCTCGTGCTCCTCCTCTTCGATCAGCACCTGCAGGTCTCCGTTCACACCGCCACGGCGGGCTGCATTACCCTTGCCCGAGACGGTCAACACCATACCCTCGCCTACACCGGCCGGGATCTTGATCTCAACCACCTCCTGGCCGCGCTCGGTACCCTCACCGCCGCACTTATCGCACTTATCGGTGATCACCTTACCCTCGCCACCACAGGTCGGGCAGACCGTCTGCACCTGCATACGGCCAAAGAAGGAGTTCTGCATCGTCACCACATAGCCCGATCCGTTGCAGTTCGGGCAGGTGCTATAC
>JAFZFJ010000156.1 GCA_017555975.1 Alistipes sp.
AACGAGGCCGAGCAGGCACAGTTCGACCTGACGAGCCGCCTCATTCACCTCCGTCGCAGCACCATGCCGCTGCTCTATGGCGATATGATGACGCTCGCTCTGACCGATCAGGTGTGGGTCTACCTGCGCGTCTACATGGGCGAGTGGGTGGTCGTAGCACTCAACAACGGCGCCGAGGAGCAGACCGTGGAGTGCAAGCTGCCGTTTGGTATCGATCCGAAGCAGCCCTGCAAGGCCAACTTCGGCAAGGCCTTCTCGATCGACGCAGAGGGTAAGCTGACGCTGACCATTCCGGCCAACGAGTTCGAAGTTTTGACAATCAACGAATAAATACATAAAACACAACACTATGAAACGCATCTTGAATTTTGCCGTCTTGTGCGGCGCACTCTGCGGTCTGCTCCTCACGAGCTGCTGCAACAATTGCCAGCCTGCCTTCGAGCCGATCGAGAGCTCGGTGGTTTATGAGATGAATGTCCGTCAGCAGTCGGTGGAGGGTACCTTCGCTGCTGCCGAGGCACGCCTGCCCTTCCTCAAGGAGCTGGGTGTGGATATCGTGTGGCTGATGCCGATTCACCCCATTGGCGAGAAGGGTCGCAAGGGTACGCTGGGCTCGTACTACGCCATCCGTGACTACCGTGCCATCAACCCCGAGTTCGGTACGATGGAGGACTTTGAGAGCTTCCTCAAGAAGGCACACGAGCTGGGTATGCGCGTGATTTTGGACTATGTGGCCAACCATACTTCGCCCGATGCTGCTTGGGTAACGGAGAAGCCCGCCGAGTGGTATGTACGCGACGAGCAGGGTGAGCCGGTTGTGCAGTACGACTGGTGGGACATCGCCAAGCTGAACTACAACTGCCCCGAGGTACACACCGAGATGCAGGCCGTGCAGCGCTTCTGGATCGAGAAGGGTGTAGACGGTTTCCGTTGCGATGTGGCGGGTGAGATGCCCGATGAGTTCTGGGTGGCTTCGTGGTCGGCACTGCGTGCTGAGAACCCCAACCTCTACTTCTTGGCCGAGGGCGAGGGCACGAACTTCCACGCCGATGGTTTCAACACCTGCTATGCATGGCCGCTGAAGGATGTGATGAACGACATCGCACAGGGCAAGAAGACGACCGCAGCGATGAAGGAGTGGATCGCTGACCTGACGACGCGCTACCCGCGCGAGGCTTCGCAGCTGATGTTCACCTCGAACCACGACGAGAACTCGTGGTCGGGTACCGAGTTCGAGCGTCTGGGCGCTGCCGCCAAGACCTTTGCAGCCTTGACCTATGTCCTGCCGCAGGGTCAGCCGCTGATCTACACGGGTCAGGAGTATGGCTACGACCACCGCTTCGAGTTCTTCGAGAAGGATCCGATGCCGGCAACCGAGCCGAACGAGTACACGGAACTCTATCGTACGCTTAACGCGCTGCGCCACAACAATCCGGCCCTCTATGCAGGTGCTGCCGGTGGTGAGCTGGTCTATGTGCCGGGCGTAGTTGAGGAGGTGCTGGCCTTCACGCGTGAGGTAGAGGGCAACAAGGTGCTCTCGATCTTCAACCTCTCGACCGAGGAGCAGACGGTGAACCTGACGGCCGAGGTAGCCGGCGAGTACACCTGCGCCATGAACGGTGAGCAGGTGGTGGTTGAGGCTGGTAAGCCGATCACGCTCCCCGCTTGGGGCTACGCTATCCTGACGAAATAAGCACCAAATCACAGAGGCGCGTGGCGGAACTTCACAAGAGCCGTCATGCGCCTTTTTAACCGAAAATCTATGAAGATTAACCAAATTATTCTTGCTATGGTCGCTATGGTTGCCGTATCGTGTACGCAGACTCCCGCCTTCGATCCCGCCTCGGTGGCCGATCACGAGGGTCGTGTGAGCCGCGTAGAGCCCCTCTCCTGGTGGGTGGGCATGCAGACCCCCTTGCAGCTGCTTGTGCAGGGAGAGGGGATCTCGGAGTATGACCTCCGCATCGAGGGCGATGGGGTAGCGATCACGCAGATCCATAAGGCTGAGAGCCCGAACTACCTCTTTGTCGATGTGACCGTAGCCGCGAATGCCAAGGCCGGCACGCGCTACCTCGTCTTCACGCGCGGTGAGGAGGAGTTCAAGGTGGCCTACAACTTCGACGAGCGCCGTGCAGGCTCGCGCGAGCGCACCAGCTTCACCACCTCGGATGCCATCTACCTCTTGATGCCCGACCGCTTCGCCGATGGCGATCCGTCGATCGACAGCACAGAGAATACGCTCGAGAAGGCAAACCGCAAGAACCTCCACGGCCGTCACGGTGGCGACCTGCAGGGTATCATCGACCACTTGGACTACATCGCCGAACTCGGCATGACGGCCATCTGGTCTACGCCCCTCCTGCTCGACAACGAGCCCGCCTTCTCCTACCACGGCTACGCCTGCTCGGATTACTACCACATCGATCCGCGCTACGGCACGAACGAACTCTATCGCACCTATGTCGAGGAGGCACACAAGCGCGGGATCAAGATCCTGATGGACATCGTTACGAACCATTGTGGTATGGCTCACTGGTGGATCAAGGATCTGCCCTTTGCCGACTGGATCCACCAGTTCGACACCTTCACGCGCACGAATGCCATCTTCTCGACGAATATGGATCCCA
Organism: Alistipes sp.; assembly: GCA_017555975.1. GTDB lineage: Bacteria > Bacteroidota > Bacteroidia > Bacteroidales > Rikenellaceae > Alistipes. Next base: position 2,628 of record JAFZFJ010000156.1, read on the forward strand.
ACGCCTCGCAGTACGATCTGGAATTGCACGAGAGCGGCTGGTTCGACACCTCGATGCCCGATATGAACCTCGACAATCCCTACCTGTTGCAGTACTTCAAGCAGTGGGCTGTGTGGTGGATCGAGTATGCCGATCTGGATGGCTTCCGTGTCGATACCTATCCCTACAACGAGAAGGAGCCGATGAGCGAGTGGTGCAAGGCGGTCTTGGCCGAGTACCCGAATTTCAACATCGTGGGCGAGTGCTGGACGGGCGACATCCCGCAGTTGGCCTATTGGCAGGGTGGAAATCCCAATAAGGATGGCTTCGACACGCACCTCCCCTCGATCATGGA
>JAFZFJ010000157.1 GCA_017555975.1 Alistipes sp.
ACGAGAACTGCCTTTATGCTCCCGATGTAGCTGATGTAGCCCGCAAGTTTGGTTGGTTCGAGGGTGAGGACAAGGATTTCAGCTTTGCTGATGCCTACGCTCCGCTCGATTTCGGTGCCATGCGTGGTTGCGAGGCGCGTGTTTGGGCCTTCTTCCGCACGATTGCTTCGGGCATGGATCAGTACGAGGATTACGCCATGGGCCACAACCCCAACAACAAGATGCCGCTTTGGGTAAAGCCCGACCAGAAGATTTCGCCCAAGGTGGTGATGGATTGCATGCGCGACCACTACGAGGGTACGAAGATGGATATGACGACCGACATTGGTGCCGGTGGTGAGGCTTGCCCCTACCGTTGGCGTCCGATGTACTTCACCGTGGATGGCGTGGAGTACTGCAACGAGCGTGCAATTGCTACGCAGCAGACCGGTTTCTGGCTCATGGGCCAGGCTCGTCCCGAGAAGGTTGGTATCCTTTGGTTTGGTACAGATGATGCTGCCACCTCGCCGCTGACGCCGATCTACGTCAACTCGCAGGAGGTTCCCGAGTGCCTGAAGGTGGGCAACGGCTCGATGCTGAAGTATTCCGACACGTCGATGTTCTGGATCACGAACCGCGTAGCACAATTTGCCTACCTGCGCTACAACAAGGTCGGCAAGCAGGTACGCAACGATATCGACCAGTGGGAGAACGCCATGCTCGAGATCGTGAAGAAGATCGACGTAGCTATGGCTAACGTAGGCTACAAGGAGAAGAAGGTCAAGAAGATTGCCACCGAATTCAGCGTAGCCACGGCACAGAAGCTCTTCGAGCACTGGGTAAATCTGGACAAGTACCTGATGGTGAAATACATCGATGGTAACGTGAAGGGTGAGGACGAGAACGGCTTCATCGACAATGGCAACGGCATGGATATCCCGGGCAAGATTGAGCAGCCGGGCTACACAGAGCACTGGAAGCGTGCCGTAGCAAAGGACAAGGGTGAAATCCTTAAAGTGGTAAAATAATGCAATACGATCTGATCGTTATCGGTAGCGGCCCGGGCGGTTATGTAGCCGCCATTCGCGCCGCACAGCTTGGCAAGAAGGTAGCTCTTGTCGAGAAGGCAGAGGCAGGCGGTGTCTGCCTGAATTGGGGCTGTATTCCCACCAAGGCGCTGCTCAAGAGTGCCCAGGTCTATCGTCACTGCCAGGAGGCTGCCCAATACGGTCTGCAGCTGGAGGGTCAGGTAACACCCGACCTCGCAGCCATTGTGAAGCGTTCGCGCACCGTGGCGGAGACCATGTCGAAGGGTATTCAGTTCCTCTTGAAGAAGAATGCCATCGACCTGATTCAGGGCTTCGGTCGCTTGGTTGCCCCCCACACGGTGGACGTAGATGGTACGCAGTATGAGGCTGAGCACATCATCCTCGCCACGGGTGCCCGCCCGCGCGAGATGGCCTTCATGCCCATCGACGGCAAGCATATCCTCTCGTCGAAAGAGGCGCTTGTGCTTGACACGCTGCCCGCATCGATGATCGTGGTTGGCTCGGGTGCCATCGGCAGCGAGCTGGCCTGGTTCTACGCTGCGTTGGGTGTCAAGGTGACCGTGATCGAATACATGCCGAACATGATGCCACTCGAGGACGAAGAGGTATCGAAGACCATGGAGCGTTCGTTCCGCAAGTTGCGCGCCACAGTGCTGACCTCAACGACCGTCAAGGCCGTACGTGTGGTGGATGAACACTGCGAGGTGGATATCGAGGGCAAGAAGGGTGCAGAGACCCTGACGGCCGATATCGTCCTCTCGGCCGTGGGTATTGCCGCCAACATCGAGGGCATCGGCCTCGAAGAGGTGGGCGTTAAAACCGAGCGCGGCAAGGTGGTGGTCGATGACTACTATCGCACCTCGGTGGAGGGCATCTACGCCATTGGTGATATCATCCCGACCCCTGCCTTGGCACACGTAGCCTCGGCTGAGGCTATCTGCTGCGTGGAGGCTATCTGTGGCCTGAATCCCGCTAAAATCGACTATTCTACCATTCCGTCGTGCATCTTCACCTCGCCCGAGGTAGCTTCGGTCGGCATGACCGAGAAGCAGGCTCAGGAGAAGGGTATCACCTATAAGGTGGGCCGCTTCCCCTTCACCGCATCGGGTAAGGCGACGGCTGCCGGCGAGCGTGACGGCTTCGTGAAGATGCTCTTCGACGAGGAGGATCGTCTCCTGGGCGCTCACATGGTGGGCGGCTCGGTTACGGAGATGTTGTGCGAGCCGACGCTGGCTAAGCAGATGGGCATCACGGCCCACCAAATCGCCCGCACGATCCATGCACACCCCTCGATGAACGAAGCGATGATGGAGGCCGCCGAGGCCGCCTTAGGTTGCGCAGTTCATATGTAGAAAATTCAAACTTAGCATGAAAAAGCCCCGCTAAAACGGGGCTTTTTCATTTTAGGCAAGAAGATTTGCACAACCACCAAACAAAAAAAAATGCCGTGACCTGAAAGTCACAGCATTTCTTATTGAAGTTGATAGTTTGTGCTGTTTTGAAGCCGCTCGCAGTGCTCAAAACCGGAGCATACTGACGTATGTGAGGATTTTGAGCGCAAGGCGGATGCCGAAACAGCCAAACTTGCAACTTCAAGAATTACTTGAACCACTTCGTCACGTTATGACGTGCCCAGAAGTAATAAACAGCCAGACCAATCCAGCTCGTGAGCAGCACGATAACAGCAACAATCACCTTACCTACAAGGGTAATGTCCTTCTTCCAAATGTCCAATATGCACCAGATCGAGCAGATCAGACCAATAAGCCAAATAAGCATAATTGTATAAATTTAAGTTTAGTTAATAAAAAGTTGTTCTTTCAAAAATTTCAGCAGGGTAGCGCACATCGCTCAGGTAGAGTCCCTCGGCCGGAGCGCCACCACTGGATCGCGACAGATCGCGACTGAGTACAATCTCACGGAACTCCTCGACCGTGTAACGTCCACGTCCCACATCGACCAGCGTGCCGACAATGGCTCGCACCATGTTACGCAGGAAGCGATCGGCCCGAATCGTAAAGCAGAGCTTACCATCCGCCTCAACCTCCCAACGAGCCACCTGCACGTGGCAGATATTGGTCTTGTTGTTCGAATTGAGCTTAGCAAAGGTAGTAAAATCCTCCGCTTCGAGCAACACTTCGGCGGCACGATTCATCTTCTCGACATCGAGCGCAACGGCATATTGCCACGTTCGACCCACCGTGAAGGGATTCTTGCGGTGTTCGATGTAGTAATGATACTCGCGCTCTACGGCCGAAAAGCGGGCATGTGCCTCGTCCGCAACAGCCGTCATCGTATGGATGGCAATATCGCGGGGCAGGATGCGGTTGAGTTTATAGACCACCTGATCGGGTTCTTCGATGGGCGACTCGACCTCGAAGTGTGCCACATAGTAATGTGCACTCACGCCCGTATCGGTACGACCGGCACCCGTAATTTCGATCGGCGTTCGCAGCAGGGTAGTGAGCGCCTGCTCGATGGTTTGCTGTACGGAGGGTTGCCCATTTTGGCGTTGCCAGCCAAAATAGGCACCTCCGTCATATTGCAATTCGATGAAATAACGCATGCGCTCGTCGTTTGTCGTTGGGCAAAGATCCGAAAAATTACTTGCGCGGTTTGATATTCAGCTTCACCGGACGAATCATATTCTCGGGCTTGAGTACCTCGTCGAGTTCCTCACGCGTGAGAATACCATGCTCGAGCACCAGCTCATAAACACCACGACCCGTCTGGAGTGCCTCCTGGGCAATCTTGGTCGAGTTCTTATAGCCAATGATCGGGTTCAGAGCCGTCACAACGCCAATGCTGTTATGTACATAGGCGCGGCAACGATCCTCGTTAGCCGTAATGCCGTCGATGCAACGGATGCGCAACGTATCGAAGCCGTTCATCAGCAGGTCGGCCGACTCGAAGCAGCACTGAGCCATCACCGGCTCCATGGCGTTGAGCTCCATCTGGGCAGCCTCGTCGCTCATGGCAGTCGTCAGATCGTTGCCGATCACCTTGTAGGCAATCTGGTTCATCACCTCGGGAATCACCGGATTCACCTTGCCGGGCATGATCGACGAACCGGGCTGACGAGCGGGCAGGTTGATCTCACCCAGACCGCAGCGCGGACCCGAAGCCAACAGACGCAGGTCGTTACAAATCTTGTTCATCTTGAGCGCAATACGCTTCATGGCCGACGAGTAGCCCACCATGCACGAGGTATCAGAGGTTACACCTACCAGGTCCTCGGCCAACTTAATCGGCCAACCCGTAATCTCGGCAATAGCTGCCGTACACTTCTCGGCATAGCCCGGCTCGGCGCAGATACCCGTACCGATGGCCGTAGCACCCATGTTGATCGTAAGGAACTCGCGCGAAGCAAAATCGAGGTTGGCAACCTCCTCCTGCAGTACACTAGCGAAGCCGTGGAAGGTCTGACCGAGGGTCATCGGAACGGCATCCTCCAACTGGGTGCGACCCATCTTCAAGATATGCGCGAACTCATCACCCTTTTTACGCAGAGCATCAACAAGTTGCTGAAGGTGCTCGCGCAGTTCAAGGTGCGTCTCGTAAAGACCTACATGGATGGCCGAAGGGTAGGCATCGTTGGTCGACTGCGAGCGGTTCACATCGTCGTTGGGCGAGCAATACTGATACTCACCACGCTTGTGACCCATCAACTCCAGGGCACGGTTTGCAATCACCTCGTTGGCGTTCATATTGGTGGTCGTACCGGCACCGCCCTGAATCATATCCACGGGGAAGTGCTCGTGGTGCTGACCGGCCATAATCTCACGGCAAGCAGCAGCGATCGCCTCGTATACCTCGTCGGTCAACAGACCCATTTCGTGGTTAGCAACCGCAGCACCGAGCTTCACGATGGCAAGACCCTTGATAAAGCGAGGATAGTCGCTCAAATGAAATTTACTGATCGGGAAATTCTCCAAACCGCGTACCGTCTGTACACCATAGAGAGCCTGTTCGGGAACCTCAATCGTACCCAGCAGGTCGCTTTCGATTCGTGTAGAATTTGTTTGCATGACAACAGTTTTTAATGGATTATATGTTCTTTTCTTGCTTTTTCATCCATAGCACATGGTAAAGTTATGCTTAATTTTCCAAGCCTCCAAATATTTTTCCAAAAACAAGCGTTATCATGGCAGCACGCCAAGAGAGGGTGAAAAAATTTGGTCGTGCGCGCGAGAAGTGTTATCTTTGTACGATTATATACCAAACTATGAAAGCAGCAATTATCGGATATGGAAAGATGGGGCGCGAGATTGAGCAGATCCTCAACGAGCGCGGCCACGAAGTAAAACTCATTATCGACCTCGAGAACAGCCACGAGCTCGACGCCGAGCACCTGGCCGGTATCGATGTAGCGTTGGAGTTCACCACGCCGACAACGGCCTACGACAACCTGCGCACCTGCATCGCGAACCGTGTACCGGTCGTAAGCGGTACGACGGGCTGGACGGAGCGTCTGGAGGAGCTCAAAGCGTACTGCCGCGAGCAGCACAGCGCCCTCTTCTACGCCTCGAACTATTGCCTGGGTGTCAACCTGCTCTTTAACCTCAACCGTCAGTTGGCGGCTCAGATCGAGCGTCTGAAGGCAAAATACAATGTCGAAATCGAAGAGGTACACCACACCCAGAAGAAGGATTCGCCGAGCGGCACGGCCATTACGTTGGCCGAGGGTATCCTTGAGAACCTCTCGACAAAAAAACAGTGGGTCAACTTTGCCCCGATTTTTGATATCACGACCATTGCCGAGAAGCAGCCCGTCCAGGAGGAGGATTTGGTAATTCGCTCGGTACGCGAAGGAATGGTACCGGGTATCCACACCGTAACCTATGAGTCGGAGGATGATCAACTCGTGTTGCAGCATACGATCAAAAACCGCCGTACGCTGGCCATGGGTGCTGTGATCGCAGCCGAGTTCCTCTGTGGCAAGGAGGGTATCTATTCGATGGAGGATTTGATGAAATAACAAAGCATGATGGATAAGATCAAGGCAATCTTTCGCAATAAATGGGTCGGCTTCGCGCTCGCCTCGGTGCTCTACACGCTTTGGTTCGTCGTTTGGACCAAAAATCTGTGGATGCTGCTGGGTCTGGTGGTGATCTACGACCTCTACATCTCGAAGTTCATTTACCGCTACGTCGGTCGCTACAACGAGGAGTTGTGCCGACGCAGCCAACTTTACCGCACCATCTATGAGTGGGTCAACGCCATCGTCTTTGCGACGGTGGTGGCTTCGCTCGTGCACCTGTTTATTTTCCAGATGTACGTAATTCCCACCTCATCGATGGAGCACTCGTTATTGGTGGGCGATTACCTCTACGTGAGCAAGGTGACCTACGGCCCGAAGATGCCCAACACCCCCGTAGCCTTCCCGTTTGTGCACCACACAATGCCCTTCTCGCAGACCAAGAAATCCTTCTCGGAGTGCATCAAATGGCCCTACAATCGCCTCAAGGGATTGCGTTCGATTGAGCGCAACGATGTGGTGGTCTTTAACTTTCCGGCAGGCGACACGGTCCTTTTGGAGAATCAGGCCGTGACCTACTACGACGTGGTGCGCAGCTACGAGGAGCGACTCGGTAGCGCAGCCGGTCGCCAACAACTCAGCAACGACTACACGATCATCAGCCGTCCGGTCGACAAGCGCGAGAACTACATCAAGCGTTGTGTTGCCATTGCAGGCGATACGCTCCAGATTGTGGATGGGCGCCTTCTCATCAATGGCGAGGAGCAGCCCGCGATCGAGGGTCAGCAATTCACCTACGTGGTGCAGACCTCGTCGGCCCTTTCGTCGCAGGCTCTTCACCGTCTTGGTATCACCGAATTCTCGGGCAACGGATCGGTCTACTACCTCTTCACGACCGAGGCTGCAGCCGAGAAGTTAGCCACCTCGGCAAACGTAATTTCGGTACGTCGCTACCGCCATGGTCCTACAGATGAGGTTTTCCCGCAGTGGGGTGAGAAGCGTTGGAGTCAGGATGACTACGGTCCGATTTGGATTCCACAGCGTAACACCACGATCGAGCTTACGACCGAGAACCTACCGCTGTATCGCCGCATCATCGAGGCCTATGAGGGCCACACATTGCAGGTCGAGGACGATAAAATTCTAATCGACGGCCAGCCCGCCACGCACTACACCTTTGCGATGGATTACTACTGGATGATGGGCGACAACCGCCACAATTCGGCCGACTCGCGTTTTTGGGGTTTTGTACCCGAAGATCATATCGTAGGCAAAGCTTCGTTCATCTGGCTCTCACTCGACAAGATCAACGGAGGGGTACGTTGGGATCGACTCTTTAACAAAGTGAAGTAGTAGTGGAAGAGGATCTGTATAAAACCATCGAAGAGGCGGTCGAGGTGACCATGCGCGAACGGAGCAGCAAGTTCCTCTCGTTTATCTATCCCGTAGTGAACGAGGAGCAGATTCGCGAGGCGCTGGATGCCCTGCACAAACGCTACTTCGACGCGACACACCATTGCTACGCATGGCGATTAGGACCGCGCGGTGAGCAGTTCCGCGCCAATGACGACGGCGAGCCCTCGGGTACTGCCGGCAAGCCGATTCTGGGGCAGATGCTCTCGAACGAGCTGACCGACTGCCTGATTGTCGTGGTGCGCTATTTTGGTGGCACGAAGCTGGGTGTTCCGGGGCTAATTGCCGCCTACAAGGAGGCCGCCGCCAACGCCATTGAGGCCGCCAAGGTGATTGAAAAAACGGTCGATCGTCACCTCACGATCGATTTTCCCTACCTGGTGATGAACGATGTAATGCGCGTCATCAAAGACGAGCAGCCTCGTATCACGGGCCAGGAGTTTGACAACCTCTGCACGATGCACCTCACGATTCGCGAGGGGCGTGCCGAGATTCTGATCGAAAAATTGAAAAAAGCCGGAGCTTCGATCTCCGAAGCATAAGTTATGACACACGAAAAGTCGATTTACATCAAAGGGGCGCGCGTACACAACCTGCGCAACATCGAAGTCGAGATTCCGCACGAGAAGCTCATCGTGATCACGGGTCTTTCGGGTTCGGGCAAATCGACTTTGGCCTTTGACACCATCTTCGCCGAAGGCCAACGACGCTATGTCGAGTCGCTCTCGTCCTATGCCCGCCAATTCCTGGGCAAGATCTCGAAACCCGATGTCGATATCATCACGGGCATCGCTCCGGCTATTGCCATCGAGCAGAAGGTCAACACACGCAATCCGCGTTCGACGGTCGGCACTTCGACCGAGATCTACGACTACCTCACGCTGCTCTTTGCCCGCGTGGGCCACACCTTTTCGCCTATTTCAGGACGTGAGGTGCGTTGCGACAGCGTGGATGATGTGGCAGCCTGGCTGCTCGAGCAGGAGGATTGTCGTGCCGAGATTGCAGCCCCCATGCATCTCAACGAGGAGCAGGGGCTAATCGAGAAACTCATGCAACTCTTTTCGGAGGGCCTGATGCGCGTGCATGCCGATGGACGTACGCAACTCATCGAGGAGTTCCTGCCCACGATTACCGACGAGACCCGCGCCGAGGAGGTGCTGGTAGTAATCGACCGTCTGCGCATCTCGCAAGACGACGAACTCGCGACCCGTGTTCGCGACTCCATATCGCGTGCCTACGCTTACGGACACGGCCACTGCACCATCCTGCTCAACGGAGAGAAGCATCCCTTCTCATCGCGTTTCGAGGCAGACGGTATCGAGTTCGAATTGCCCACAGAGCATCTGTTCAGTTTCAACAACCCGATTGGCGCATGCCCGCGTTGTGAAGGTTACGGCAAGGTGACCGGCATTGATGAAGATTTGGTCGTACCCGACAAGAGTCGAACAATCTACGACGATGCCGTGGCCTGCTGGCGTGGAGAGACCATGCGCCGCTGGAAGGACGCCTTGGTGCACAATGCGCATCTGTTCGATTTCCCGATTCACACCCCATACCATGCGCTCACGGCCGAGCAGAAGCTCCTGCTGTGGCGAGGCAATAGCTATTTCCACGGATTGGACGACTTCTTCCGCTACATCGAGAAGGAGCGCTACAAGATCCAGTTCCGCGTAATGAAGGCGCGCTATACGGGCAAGACAGTCTGTCCCGAATGTGGCGGTGCACGCCTCAAAAAGGAGGCGCTCTATGTCCGCGTCGGAGGCAAGAATATGGCTGAGATTGTCGCCATGCCGGTCGATGAGCTCATTCCATTCTTTGCCGAACTTACGCTTGACGAACACGACGCCAAGATTGCCTCGCGCATCCTCTCCGAGATTCGCAACCGTCTGCAATACCTCCAAGATGTGGGATTGGGTTATCTGACCCTGGATCGTCTTTCGGCAACCCTTTCGGGAGGTGAGAGCCAGCGCATCAACCTGGCTACCTCGTTGGGTAGCAACCTCACTGGCTCGCTCTACATCCTCGATGAGCCCTCGATTGGTCTGCATCCGCGCGATACGGCACGCCTGATTGGTGTTCTGAAACAGTTGCGCGATTTGGGCAATACGGTCATCGTGGTGGAGCACGAGGAGGAGGTGATTCGTGCGGCCGACTACCTGATTGACATCGGCCCCGAGGCGGGCGTGAATGGTGGAGAGGTGGTCTTCAGCGGTGTTCCCGAGCTGTTGGCAGCTTGCGAGCGTTCGCTCACAGCCGACTACCTCACGGGACGTAAAACCATTGCGCCCCCTTCGCAGCCGCGTGGCTGGAGCCGCTCGATTCGCATTCGAGGCGCACGCGAAAACAACCTGCAAAATATCGATATCGAGCTACCGCTTGGCGTGATGACCTGTATCACGGGCGTCAGTGGTAGTGGTAAATCCTCGCTCTCGAAGGGCATCATCTATCCCGCGCTACGCCGTCTATTGAACGAGTCGGGCGACAAGCCGGGTGATTTTGATGCGTTAGAGGGCGACGTAAGCCTGCTGCGTACGGTTGAGATAGTGGATCAAAACCCCATTGGGAAATCGACCCGCTCGAATCCAGTGACCTACCTGAAGGCCTACGACGAGATTCGCCACCTCTACGCCGAGCAACCGCAAGCCAAACATACAGGCCTCAACGCCTCTTCGTTCTCGTTCAACGTGGCCGGTGGTCGCTGCGAGGAGTGCCAAGGCGAGGGCGTTATCAAGGTCTCGATGCAGTTCATGGCTGATGTTGAGCTGGTCTGCGAGGCGTGTGGTGGCAAGCGATTCAAGGACGAGATTCTCGATATCCGTTATCGTGGCAAGTCGATCTACGACGTACTGGAGATGGATGTAGATGAGGCGATCCGCTTCTTCTCGGAGGATCGTGGAGCAACCTGCCGACGCATCGTAGAACGTCTCAAACCATTGCAGGATGTGGGCTTAGGCTACGTAAAGCTCGGACAGAGTTCTTCGACACTCTCAGGAGGCGAGAGTCAGCGCGTGAAGTTGGCATCGTTCCTTGCTAAGGACGACTCGCGCGGACAGATTCTCTTCATCTTCGACGAGCCGACCACCGGTCTCCATTTCCACGACATCAAGCGCCTGCTGAAGGCTTTCAATGCACTGATCGAACAGGGTCACACGATTTTGGTGGTGGAGCACAACATGGAGGTCATCAAGTGCGCCGACTGGGTCATTGATCTGGGTCCCGAGGCGGGTGACGGCGGTGGCAGGGTAGTCTTCTGCGGTACACCGAACGAATTGGAGGCCTGCACGGAAAGCCACACGGGCCACTACCTGAATTTAAGAAACAAATAGTAAACAACGTGGAAGAATTCACAACCTATACACTCCCAAACGGTATTCGTGGTATTCATCGACAGGTGAAGGGTGCCGCTGTAGCCCATTGTGCGTTGGTCATCGGTGCCGGTACGCGCGATGAGGCTTCAGACGAATTCGGCTTGGCCCACCTCACCGAGCACGCCCTCTTCAAAGGGACCGAGAAACGTAAGGCCTGGCAGGTAAACTGCCGCCTGGAGAATCTCGGAGGTGAGCTCAACGCCTTCACGACCAAGGAGGACACAACCGTGCACGCCACGGTACTCAAGGGCGACTTTGGCAAAGCGGTCGAACTGCTTGCTGACGTAGTATTCCGCTCCACCTTCCCCGATCGCGAGCTGGAGCGCGAAAAGGAGGTGATCATTGACGAGATCAACACCTACAAAGATGCTCCG
>JAFZFJ010000158.1 GCA_017555975.1 Alistipes sp.
ATAAGGCCTCGTCGGCCACCTCCAAAAAGAGGTACAACTCGCGGAACGAGACGCGTCGTCCGGCCGAGAAGCTCTGAAAGGGGTATAGGATCGCTCGGCGCGGATAGCGCTCGAGGGCATCGAGCGGCACGGATCCTGCCGTGTGAGCCACCATAGCTTCGGGCGGAATGGGCAGCCCTTCGGCCACCTCCCGCACGGCTCGGTCGCTCACGGCAATCAGGTAGAGATCGGCCTCAGCCAGCTCGCTCGGACGGTTCGTCCAATGCGTTTGGGCGAGCGCCGCCACCGCTTGACCGCGTTCGGCATTGCGGGCGTAGAGCTGTACGAGCTCCACCCCGTCGGCTTCCGCTACGGCGAGTGCCAACTGCTCGGCCAGGTTGCCGCTGCCGATGATGACTATGCGTTTCAACATCAGATCAGATCGGTTAGTTTGAGATTCTTCGAGGAGCGCAGCGCCTCATCGGTGAGGGCATCGACCACCTGCTCGACATGCTCCACCTCGGCCGTGGGGGTGAACTCAAAGGCGCGCTCGCCATGTTGCTCTACAGCCTGCAAGAGCCCGTAGACGGTCATTTGTGCAATGTCGTAGCCTGGAGCATAGGAGGCCGAACGCTCATCTTCGTTCTTGTGTACCTCGATGAGCTGACCGGCGCAGGTGAGCTGGTAGAGGATGTCGTTGGTGATGCGGGTCGGGAGGTTCAGTTCCTGCTGAATCTGCTCGAGAGGGATCGCTCCGCCTCGATCGCGGAAGTGACGCACCACGAGCAGTGTAGCGGCCAAGAGCGCCTTGCGACGCTGGTCGTAGCTGATGCGTTGCCACTCGTGCTCCTCGCCAAAGCGGGCGATGTTCTGGTAGGTGAACGAGAGCTCGCCACCGATTAGCAGGATCTCCCACGAGATCTGCAGCCAGATGAGGAAGAGGGGCAGCGCGGCAAATGATCCGTAGATGGCGTTGTAGGAGGTCATGGCACGCTGTGCATAGACATAACCCCACTGGAAGAGCAGGAAGATGGTGCCGGCGGCAATACCGGCCGTCAGGGCGCTGCGGAACTTTACTTTGGCATTCGGGATGATCAGGTAGAGGAGCGTGAACATCACCCAGATAAAGAGCATCGACATAAACTTCGAGAGCGCCACGAAGTACCAGCTCTCATCGAATCCGAGCATCTCCTCCATGAATCGACCGGCACTGTTGGCTACGATCCAGAAGATCGGCACGATGAGCATCACGGCCAAATAGTCGCTCCATTGACGGGCGATCGAGCGTGTGCTTTTAACCTCCCAGATGTTGTTGAAGGCGTTTTCGATCGAGCTAAACATTTGGATCACAGCCCAAAAAAGTGCAGCTAAGGCCACAGCTGCCATCAGCCCGCCTCGGGTGCGTGCCAGGGCATTCTCGGCAAACGATACCAGGTGGTCGATCACCTCGGGGCTCTGCGGAAAGAGTGCGTAGAGCGAGTGAGCCAGACCGTCGGCCAATCCAAGGCCCTTGACTACGGCAAAGGCTACGGCGATGATCGGCACGAGCGACATGATCGTGTAGTAGGTCAGTGCCGCGCTGCGTACCAGGGTGCCGTGGCTCAAAAGGCCGCGCACCATGTAGAAGATCAGTTTGTAGAAGCGCACCGCCATGCGTATGGCTGGATTGTGCCACTCCTCCTCCTTGCGGCGGATGATCGTCTCGGTGAAAAAGGTGTATAAGTCGTTCGCTTTCATTGCTCAACAGGCTTTTTACAAAGCTACTTATTTTAGACGGATTGTCCAATGCTTCCCCTCGATTTTTGTGAAGGCAAGTCGTTGTGCGTCGCCCGCTTTCACCCCCAAGCGGCGGCGTAACTCCTCGAGTGCGAGCGGGAAGTCGCGTTTCATCAGCTCGGCCGAGCTCCCCTTCAGCGTGCGTTTTAGCACC
>JAFZFJ010000159.1 GCA_017555975.1 Alistipes sp.
GACGCGTATGGCTTGGCACCGTGCCCTGGGCTTCGGTGACGAGAACTACCGCTTCCATGACCACGATAAGCTGGCTCACTACGCCAACGCTGCTACGGACGTGGAGTACAACTTCCCGTTCGGCTTCAAGGAGGTGGAGGGTATCCACTCGCGTACGGATTTCGACCTCTCGAATCACCAGAAGTTCTCGGGTAAGAAGATCCAGTACTTCGATCCTGAGACCAACGAGAGCTACGTTCCCTATGTCGTAGAGACCTCGATCGGTGTAGACCGTATGTTCCTGCAGGTGATGTCGGCTGCCTATACCGAGGAGGCCCTCGAGGGTGGTGATCAGCGTATCGTGCTGAAGTTCCCCGCGGCGCTCGCTCCCGTGAAGGTGGCTGTGTTGCCCCTGGTGAAGAAGGACGGCATGCCTGAGGTTGCTCGCAAGATTGTGGATGAGCTCAAGTACGACTACAACGTGGTTTACGACGAGAAGGACTCGGTGGGCAAGCGCTACCGCCGTCAGGATGCCATCGGTACGCCGTTCTGCGTGACGGTCGATGGTCAGACCCTGGAGGACGGTACCGTGACGGTTCGCCACCGCGACTCGATGCAGCAGGAGCGTGTTGCCATCAGCGAGCTGCGCCAGATGGTAGACGAGGAGTGCTCGTACCGCAAACTCTTTAAGAAATTGAGCCTCTAAAGAGCGATGGGTCGCATCTTAGCCATTGACTACGGTGTGCGTCGCACGGGCCTGGCCGTGAGCGATCCCCTGCGCCTGATTGCCGGGGGATTGGAGACGGTCGAGACGAAGCAGCTCGAGCGCTACCTGGCCGACTACTTTCAGAAGGAGCAGGTCGATATCATCGTGCTTGGCAAGCCGGCACAGATGGATGGTACGCCCTCGGAGACGTGGCGCTTTATCGAGCCCCTTTCGCGCCGTTTGAAGGCCGCCTATCCTGATAAGGAGGTGGTCTTCTACGACGAGCGCTTCACCTCGGTATTGGCCCATCGGGCGATGATCGAGGGGGGCATGAAGAAGATGGCCCGTCGCGATAAGGCGGTGGTCGATAAGATTGCGGCAACGATTATTTTGGAGGACTATTTACAGTTTAGACAATGATTTATCCGATTGTAATTTTTGGTGCAGAGGCACTGCGCAAACCTTCGGTGGCGATCGATCCGGAGTATCCTGAGCTGAAGAAGCTCATCGAGGATATGTTCCTCACGATGGGTCAGGCCGACGGTTGTGGTTTGGCTGCTCCGCAGATTGGCAAGAATATCCGTCTCTTTGTGGTCGATTGCTCGGCTTGGGGCGAGGAGGACGAGAACTGCAAGGATTATCGTCGCGCCTTCATCAACCCCGAGATCTATGAGGTGTCGGAGGAGACAGAGCTCTTCAACGAGGGTTGCCTCTCGTTGCCGGGCATGCACGAGGATGTACGTCGCCCGATTGCGATCAAGATGCGCTACCTGGACGAGAACTTTGAGGAGCACGACGAACTCTTTGAGGGTTTCCGTGCCCGCGTCTTGCAGCACGAGTACGACCACCTCGAGGGTAAGGTCTTTACCGATCGTCTGGCTCCGCTGCGCCGTCAGTTGTTGAAGAGCAAGCTGCTCGCCATGTCGAAGGGCAAGTATCGCGCCGCTTATAAAACGAAGTAAACCGGAATCCTTCGGGATTCAAAATACCCAACACATTATGAAAAAGATTCTTTTGGTTGTTGCCCTCTGTATGGCAACGATGGCCGTTCAGGCTCAGAAGTATGGCCATGCACTTGGCCTGCGTTTTGGTGGCTCGGTAGAGGCTATCTACCAGCATGAGCTTTCGCAAAGCAACTTCCTGCAGTTCACCGTGGCTGTACCCAACTACAACGGTATCTCGGCTACGGGTATCTATAATTGGCGCTGCTGCCAGTGGGACTGGACGCCGCAGACGTGCGATTGGTACCTCAATGCCGGTGTTGGTGCCGCTGTGGGTCTCTATAACTTTGGTGATATGGGCGTGTTGGCCGGTGTAGCCGGTTCGTGTGCCTTTGGTTGCCAGTTCAAGAATGCACCTATCTCGCTCGAGGTTGACTATCGCCCGGTAGTGGGTGTGGTTGCTGGTGGTGAGGCTAAGGGCTTCTTCGGTCCCGGTATGTGGAACTTCGGTCTTTCGGTGAAGTATCACTTCTAATCGATCGAAGACAAAGGAAAAGCGGGTGGAGCTATGCTTCACCCGCTTTCTTTATGGTGTTGTCTAATAAGGCTCTTTCGGCATCTGCCTTGCCCGAAAAGGCTCATTTACGCTTTAGTAAACTTCGCTTTTCGGGCTGCGAGCAGCTTCAAAATAGCGCTTGTTATACAACTTCTTCGTTCTCTCGGACTATACAGCGTCCGGCAAAAAAAAGAGAGGGTGTGCCCGTTTGGACACACCCTCTTCTCATATGCTTAAAGCAGAAGATTACTTCTGATTCAGCGCAGCGTGAGCAGCTGCCAGACGTGCGATAGGCACGCGGAAGGGCGAGCAGCTAACGTAGTTCAGACCTGCGTAGTGGCAGAACTCAACCGACGAAGGCTCACCACCGTGCTCACCGCAGATACCGCACTTGAGGTTCTCACGGGTGCTGCGACCCTTGAAGACAGCCTCGCGAATCAGCTGACCTACACCGTTGCGATCGAGGATCTGGAACGGATCGTTCTTCAGGATACCCTTCTCGAGGTAGATCGGCAGGAACTTCGAGATATCGTCGCGCGAGAAGCC
>JAFZFJ010000160.1 GCA_017555975.1 Alistipes sp.
AACAGGCGGACCAGCTTGTCGATGGCGATGCCGCGGAGCGGACGGGGCAAGCGCTCGTTGCCGCCCAGGGAAGTGAGGCGCAGGACGGTGGAGACATAGGCGTCGGTGTCGTTCTCCGAAGGGGGTGCCCAACGGCTGATGATGGCTCTCACCGTGAAGGGTTGGCGAAGCTGCTTGAAGTGCTTCCAATAACTGTCGAGGGTCTTCCAGGCGGCACGATAACCGTACGCCATATTCTCGAATTGTACAAAACTTTTGTCGGTTTGCTCCTTCCGGGCACCCTGCCATTGGTCGGCAGAGTGACGGAGGTTGAGCGGATTGTTGTTGCGGATTCCTCGGGTCATGTTTCTGAGTTTTGAGTTGTGAATTATGAGTTATGAGTTTGTGTTAATTGACTGACTGACCGACTGACGGATGGTCTTTCAGATAGGTCGCAGTCTTGGCGAAGCGCTGGGTGGCGATGTCCTTGGGAAGAGGGTCGCCCACCACCTGGATGTAGCCTCGCTTGCGCCAGTTGTCGAGCATGGCCTGCACACCGCCCTGACGGATGCCTTGTCGGTGGCGCATCTGCAACGCTTCCTCGCGGGTGAACTCATCGGGAAGGAGGTCAAGCAGGTTCTGCGGACCACTCTTGCGGACAGCGGCATACGATTCGTCCACCTGCTGAATGGCACTGCCGAAGAACTTCATCTTGCACCACAGGTCGTAGCGGAGCGACCAACGGATAAAGTCTTCCATGGTGCGGTCCCAACGCTCGCCGTGCGCCACATAGAGGACGCAGGCCTTCAGGTAGGCGATGACATTGGCACGGAACGAAAGGTTCTCGTACACACGGCTTTCCGACAGGCGGGCAAAGTCGGCACATTCCTCGATGAGCTTCTTGGCGAGCTGTCGGGCAGGCGGGCACTCGATGCATCCGCGGGCACTGTTCAGACGGTCGATATAGGGTTTGAGTTCCTCGTCGAAGGCGGCATCGTAGGTACCGTACACGGGCATCTCCGAACCGATGGGCCGCTCGGGGATGGTGCAGAAGTTGATGCGCGAGATGGGGCCGTCCGTCAGTACCGACTGGAAATACGACTGGCCTTTCTGGATAGTGGTGCTCGCGTTCCAGTTGAAACGGATGCACACTCTTTCGCTGACGGATCCGGTGCCGATGCGGGTCTGTCCATACACGTTTCCGGGGTCGAAGGCCAGGCACATGATCTGGAAGTGGGCTTTCGAGCGAGCCGAGGTCTTGAGTGCATCGAACTGGTCGATCTCGTTCATCTTCGTGTAAAGGAATCTTCCCTCGGCATCGGCCAAACGCTGTACGAAGGCGGCATTGGTCATGTCGGGATCAATCTCCTGGATGACCAGCCCCTCGGGTCGGTGACGCTTGTCCTTGTTGGCTCCCTTGGACTGCATTTCCTTCTTCCACTCCTTCTCTCGCTGTAAATTTTCCTTATCTCGCTGACGGATGTCGGCCAGGATGCGGTTAATGGGGTCGGAGATGCAGTTCTTCCCTGCCCCGGTGCCGGCCATGAGGCAGTTCATAAGGGTGGCTTCGTGGGGTACATTGTCGATGTAGCGGAAGGTGGTTCGCCACAGATGTGCACCCAGTGCCGGAAAGACGGCATGCGCCACGGCGGGACGGTAGATCATCGGGGTACGGCTCACCAGCAGACGGATGAGGGGCGGCAACTTCTTGGGCATCCGAGGCGGGAGGTCGAGTTCTGAAACTTGGGTGTCGCCCTGCGACTGTTGCTTGCAAATGGCCAGGGTGCGACGCATGATCTTGGGCATCTGCTTCGTCTGGTTGCGGGCACAGGCACTGCGGATGGTCGCCATCCATTTGTCGCGAGACTCGCCGTAGGTGGGCAGAATGCGGGCTATCCACTCGGGGTCATCGTTCGTGACATAGCGCAGGTGGCACGCCATGGAGAAGATGAAGTTGTTCCGCGATCCGTGCTCCGGCCGTCCACCCATTTGCTCCTCAAGGGTCTCCACGAGTGTTTGATAAGGGATGTCTTCGTAGGTCGAAGGAAATGAAGAATGATGAATGAAGAATGAAGAATTTTCTTTTTCATTGCTACTGGAACATCCCCCAGCCCCCTTCACAAGGGGGATTCCATTGTCGTTTCCCCCTTCGGAAGGGGGTAAGGGGGATGTAGCGGGCGTTGGCTCGGAAACCCCATCCGCAGGCAATTCTTCGTTCAAAGAAGATTCTTCATTCTTCATTCTTAATTCTTCATTCAAAGAAGATTCTTCATTAAAGAGCTCATCGCTCTGATAAAGCACATAGCTGCGGGGCACGATGAACGAGCAGCGGGCGTAGTCCTTCACGCAGGCATCGTACTGGGTGTCGCCCAACTGCTGTGACATCCACGACTGGGCTTCGGCCAGCGACTTTCCACCGGGGATGATGAACACCAGTCGGAGGCCTTCGGTGCTGGGACTGATGTGCGACAAGAGGATGCCCAGCTCTTCCTTGCGGGGTTCAATCTCCGCCCACCGCGCACGGGGGTTCGGGATGTGGTCGAGGTCGTAGATGGAGAGGCCACTGGGGATGGCTTCCTCGTTCTTGCGACGGCCGTTCTGAAAGGTGGCGTGCATCGTGAGGATAGGCAGGCGACGCTTCAGTTGGCTTTTCTTGGTTTCAAACTCGCCCGGGGTGAGCTCGCCACGACGGCAAGCTTCCAGGGCATCTTCTATCTCTGCACAGGTTCGTGCTACGAGTGCCGAATCGAGTGCTTGGTTGAGGAGGTCGGGAGTACATACCCGAACCTCGCTCTTTACGTTTTTAGCTATTCCAAACATTTTGAGTTATGAGTTATTGGTTTGTGTTATGAGTTCTCTTTGCACCACAGAGGACACGGAGTTTCACAGAGTTTTATTTTTAGTAATTGTCATTCAGAACGGAGCGTAGCGTAGTGAAGAATCTCGTGTACATTCACGTTGGGCTGCGCTATGTCCTCGAGATCCTTCGCTTCACTCCGTTCCGCTCTGGATGACAAAAGCGGGGAGTCCTTGGATGACAAAATACGAGAAGAAAAGAAAACTCCGTGGAACTCTGTGTACTCCGTGGTGAA
>JAFZFJ010000014.1 GCA_017555975.1 Alistipes sp.
AAATTGTGGTTGGCCAAATCGACGAAATTCTGCACCGTACCGGGGGTCTCGGCCGTGTAGAGCTCGGCCGTCATCGTACCCTTCTCGGTCTCGATCACGGCATACTGAATCTTTTGTGTCATAGTTGTAGTGTTTTGGATTTGTTCATTCTGAGTTTGATCCTGGCGACCCATCGTGAGCCACATCAGGAAGATTGTTGTGGCCAAAACGGCCAACAAAAGGAGAAATTTTACCGAAGTTCGCATGGTTTTGAATCACAGTTTTAGCAAAGATACGCGCTTTTTAGCACAAAGCGAAACGTAATCCCAATTTTTTTGCGTATCTTGCCCTAGATTTCGAAAAACTATACCGGCCAAAATCACAACTACAAGATGAAAATAACAAAATTCTTACTCATCGCCCTGCTTTTCGCGTGCGCGCACACGCTACAAGCGCACCAGCGCGTGAATGCAGGCCACCTGAAACTCTGGTACAAGCAACCGGCCACGAACTGGAACGAGGCCCTTCCGATCGGTAATGGCCGTCTGGGCGCCATGATCTTCGGCACGGCTGACGACGAGCTCCTGCAATTGAACGACAACACCCTTTACAGTGGCGACCCCGAGAGTCGCTGGGCCGACCTGGACATCACGGAGAGCTATCCCGAGATGGTCAGCCTGCTCGAAAACGGCAACTACCTCGAGGCTGCCGAGCTGCTCAAGCAGTGGACCGGTCGCCTGCACGAGTGCTACCAGCCACTGGGTGATTGGCACATCCACGACTATCGTGGCGGCAAAGCCAAGAGCTACCGTCGCTACCTCGACCTGGAGCGTTCGGTGGCTACCGTACAATACGAGCGCGACAACTACAACTTCCGTCGCGAGATCTTCGCATCGCATCCCGACGGAGTGATCGTCATGCGTCTGACGACCGACTGCCCCGTAGGTTGGGACATCGCACTGCGCCTCTCGTCGCCCCACCCCGTGACGACCAAGATTGACGCCCGCAAAGCGACCCTCTCGATGAATGGTCAGGCTCCGGGCCGTGTCGATCGCCGCAACTACTCGGACTTCGAGGGTTGGGGCCACGAGGCACGTCACCCCTACCTCTTCAACGAGGATGGTTCACGCACGGGTAAACCCCGC
This sequence comes from Alistipes sp., assembly GCA_017555975.1. Taxonomy (GTDB): domain Bacteria; phylum Bacteroidota; class Bacteroidia; order Bacteroidales; family Rikenellaceae; genus Alistipes. The sequence continues at coordinate 1,125 of JAFZFJ010000014.1, forward strand.
GTACTCTACGGCGAGGATATCGACAATCGAGGCATGTTCTTCGACGCTCGTCTGGAGGTGCGCGTAGCCAACCCCAAATCGATTTCAGACCTGGGTGATCAGCTCCGCATCCGCGGCGAAAAAGAGATCCTACTGATCTTCTCGGCCGCCACGAGCTACAACGGTCCCTTCCGCAGCCCCTCGACCGACGGTGTTGACGCCGCCAAGATCGTGACGCAGACGCTGAAGGCAGCTCGCACGAAGAGCTATGAGGAGCTACTTACGGCCCACGTCAAGGACTACCAGTCGCTCTTCAACCGCTTGTCGCTGACCCTGCCGTCGGATCCCGAAGCCGAGTTGCTTCCGACCGACGCCCGCATCCAGCGCTATGCCCGCCAATTCCGAGCCACGGGTGCTCCGACCGACCAGGAACTGGTTACCCTGCTCTTCCAATACGGCCGCTACCTGATGATCAGCGGTTCGCGTGAGGGCGAACAGCCCCTCAACCTGCAGGGCATCTGGAACAAGGACCTCATCCCCTCGTGGAACTGCGGTTATACGACCAACATCAACGTCGAGATGAATTACTGGCCTGCTGAGGTGGCGAACCTCTCGGAGTGCCACAAGCCCTTCCTCGAAATGATCAAGGAGTGTGCCGAGACGGGCCGCGAGACAGCACGCAACATGTACCATCGTCGCGGCTGGGTGGGCCACCACAACTGCTCGATCTGGCGCGAGACCTACCCCAACGACGGTGGTGCCGCCACGGTCTTCTGGCCGATGATGGGTGCCTGGTTCTCATCGCACCTATGGGAGCACTACGCCTACACAGGTGACAAGGAGTACCTGAAGGAGGTCTACCCCGTAATGAAGGGCGCTTCGGAGTTCTTCCTCGATTGGCTCATCCGCGATAAGGAGGGCTACTGGATTACGCCGGTCAGCACCTCGCCCGAGAACCTCTTTATGGTTCCCGGCACGAATCAGTCGTGTGGTGTTTCACAAGGCTCAACGGGCGACATGTCAATGATCCGCGAACTCTTCGCACGCACGATTGAGGCGGCCGAGATTGCGGAGGTCGATGCACCCCTTTGCGACACGCTGCGCAGCCGATTGAACGAGCTGCTCCCCATCCGCATAGGTGCCTTTGGCCGCCTGCAGGAGTGGAACAAGGATTTCATGGATGAGGATCTTCACCACCGCCACGTGACGCACCTCGTCTCGCTCTACCCCTTCGGTCAGATCACCCCGTCGGCCACTCCCGAGCTCTTTGCGGCAGCCCGCAAGACCCTTGAGATTCGTGGCGATGAGGCTACGGGCTGGTCAAGCGGCTGGAAGATCAACCTCTGGGCCCGTCTGCTGGATGGCGAACGCGCCTTCCGCCTGATCGGCACCCTGCTGCGTCCCGTCGAATTCGGTCCCGAGGCGGAGCGTTCGTCGGGTGGCGGTGTCTACATGAACCTCTTCGACGCCCATCCCCCCTTCCAGATTGACGGAAACTTTGGCCTCACAGCCGGTATCTGCGAGATGCTGATGCAGAGCCACGAGGGGTTGATTCGCCTCATGCCCGCCGTACCGACGGCTTGGCGTACCGGTTCGATCCGCGGTCTGAAGGCTCGCGGTGGCTACACGATCGACATGGCGTGGGCCGATGGTTGCATCACGGAACTGAAGATTCACTCGGCTACGGGTAAGCGTTGCGAGGTTCACTCCTCGTGGCCGATGCCCGCTACCGATCCGTTCGTAAATTGCCAATAATCAACTAAAAACCAAATACTATGAAAAAACAATTCATGCTTTGTGCACTGCTGCTGGGTGGTCTGCTGTGGACACCTCAGGCTGAGGCACAACAGGTAATCGAGGCGACGCCCGAAACCCTTAAGGAGGCTGTTTCTGAGTTGCGTAAAGCTGTTAAAAAGCAAAAGCAGGATGTCGAGCTGCGCCTGCACGGTGGCACCTACTACCTCCAGGAGCCGCTTGTAATCGACGAGTCGCTGGGCGGCAAGAACGGCAAGAGCGTTAAAATCGCCTCGGTAAAGGGCGAAGAGGCCATCCTGAGCGGTGGTGTTGAGATTACGGGCTGGGAGCAGGTGCATGGCAACCTCTACAAGGCCCCCTTCAAGCACGATCAGAAGCTTCGCACGCTCCTCGTGGGTGACAAGCGTGCCCGCATGGCCGGCATGAACGAGCCGGTACAGGCTTTGGGCAGCTACGGCGAGATCGAAATCACGGGCGACGAGCCGTGGGCCTTTGGCGCCGGTAAGACTGTGAAAGGTATCCGCTTCGAGCAGAGCGCCGAGGTGATGCCTTACCGCAACCCGTCGGATGTGGAGCTGATCCAGAACAACGTGTGGACTGAGAAGATCCTCTGCGCCGCCGATGTACACAAGTGGGGCAAGGAGATCGCCATCGAGCTTCAGCAGCCCTACTCGGCCATCCTGAACTCGCTGGCCTGGGCCGGAAAGACGAAGTTCGAGGGTTCGTTCCTGATCCGCAACGCCTTCGAGCTGCTGGACGAGCCGGGTGAATTCTACTTCGACCGCGCTGAGCAGACGATCTACTACATGAGCCACGGCGAGAATCCGGCCGAGGTGAAGGTGATCGCCCCGATGACCGAGGGTCTGCTGCGCATCAAGGGTACGAGCTGCTCGTCGAACGTAGAGAACGTAACGATCGAGAACCTCACCTTCTCGTACGACGCCTGGAACCTGGTCGAGGTAGAGGGTTCGCACGGTTTTGGCGGCATTCAATCGCTGGGTCTGGCGATGAAGTACATCCCCAACGGCAACTGGCACCCCACGAAGTACAACAGCGTTGATGTTCCCGAGGGTACGATCCAGGTAGAGAATGCTACGGGCATCCGCATCCTGCGCAACAAGTTCCTACACCTGGGTAGCGCTGTGTCGGTAAACCTCTCGAACGATGTCACGAACTCGGCCGTAGTGGGCAACTTCTTCAACGACTGTCTGGGTAACGCCGTGGTGGTGGGTCACCCGCAGCACTATGAGATCGGCGACAACGATCCGGGTGCCGTCTTCGCTCCGGGCATCGAGGGTCTGTGCGAGCACATCAACGTTTCGAACAACCTGATTCGCAACGTCTCGCTCGACTTCCGTCAGGTGGAGGCCATCGTAGGCTTCTTCTGCAAGAACGTGAAGATCGACCACAACGACATCTACGGCACGCCGTATGGTGCCATCGCCCTGGGTTGGTGGTGGGGCAACGCCGGTATTCCCGAGTCGAAGAACGCCGGCAACAACTCGATCAGCTACAACCGTTGCGGCCACACCCACACGATGCTCACCGATGGCGGTATCATCTACATGCTCGGTCGTCAGCCGGGTTCGGTGGCTCGTCGCAACTACGTCTTCGACGGTCCGCGCTGCATCTATCCCGATGACGGTTCGTCGGGTTGGCTCATCGAGGAGAACTTCGTTGTAAGCCTCTACCAGCTGTGGTTGCACCTGGATTCGGACCGCAACTACGACATCCTGATCCGCAACAACCACGTCAAGGACAACCGTTTCTGCAACAGCGGTAACGGTACAATTGTCGAGGGCACGAAGATATACCGCAACATTCCCTTCGGCGATGAGGCGCTGGCTATCCAGGACGCTTCGGGTCTGAGCCACGAGTACCACGACCTGATGCCGCGCCGCGAGTATGACCCCATCATGGTCATCCCGACCGTAGGAGCCAAGCGCAAGGCCGTGTTCTAGACAATTAAAAATTAAGAATTAAGAATTAAGAATTTTAAGATAGCATGAAGATTTTTCGTTATCTGCTGGTGAGCATGCTCTCGCTGCTCACCCTCTCGGCTACCGCTTCGAGCCACTATAAGACGATCCCCTACCAGATCCTGAAGGGCGGTGTAGGCTTCACGACCGACCACTATGTAAATCCCTTTGCCGGTTCGACGCGCAGCGTACTGAATCTGGCCGTCGAAATTGAGGGCATGCAGGGCTTCCGCCTTGCGGTGGATGAGTCGGGTGCCATGCAGCCCGCCACCATCGAGTTGCAGCTGCAGCGTTCGGGTAACCTGCTCGTAGCAGCCACCTCGAAGGAGGCTATTGAGGCTCTTAACTGGGGCCATGGCAAGCTCAATGCCACGCCCGTCCTGAAAAACGCCCTGCGCATCACGGAGGTTCCCGTGATGGATATCTACGCCGTGCGTTACACGGCCGGCAAGCAGACGATCACGATTCCCGAGGGCGTGAAGGGTCAGCTGGCTGTTGTGGGTTACACGTCGATAACGAAGTTCACAGGTCGCGATGTAGCGCTCGAGACGGGCGAGGAGTACCCTTCGTTTGTCATCGAGGGTTTTGCCGAGTGCCCCGCTCTGTTTGAGGTGATTGGCGGTCAGGACGACCCCGTTGTGAATGAGGGTATGCCCGGCACCGAGGGTATCCAGGGCGGTTTCGAGGGTGGTCAGATGATCAAGCTCGGCGACACGTACCACATGTTCCCCACCGAGCGTGCCGGTGAGGAGGGTATGCCCGCCTACTACGACCGTATCAAGACCCGTATCGGCCACTGGACGAGTAAGGACGCCATCCACTGGGAGCGTCAGTCGACCCTCTACCAGTCGAGCGGTACGTATGCCATTTCGCACTACGACCACCCGATGAACGATCGTCGTGCCGCCATCTGGAGCTACATGCCGATCTTCAACAAGGAGAAGAACCGCTGGCAGGGTCACTACCTGGCCTACACCTGCGATTTCGACGTAGCCCCCAACCACTCGTTTGGCCGCATCTGGCGTTGCGAATCGGAGGTAGAGGGCATTGAGGGTATCGGTGGCCCGTACCGCGACTGCGCTTTGGTTATCGAACCGGGTCTGGACAGCCAGCTGTGGGAGGGCCGTCAGGGCGTTGCCTCGTTCTTCCCCTACCAGGTGGGCGATAAGTGGTATGGCTTCATCAGCGGCGCCTATCCCTACCAGACCAAGGAGGACTACCCCTTCGGTGGTAAGCCAACCCACTGGTATGTAGGCTTGGCTGAGTCGGACAACCTCGAGGGTCCCTTTACCCGTATGAAGGAGATCAATCCCATCACCTCGATCCATCCCCGTTTCGTGGAGAACCCGATCGTTTCGCAGCTCCCGAACGGCCTCTACATCGCCGTATTTGATGGTGGTCCGGAGTGGCTCAACCTGCCGAACATGATCGCCTACACCCTCTCGAAGGATGGCATCCACTGGAGCGAGGCTCACTACCTGCCCATCGACACGAAGGTAAAGCGTTGGTGGCACACGATGCGTACGCCGCTGGGTCTGATTCCCGAGGGCAACGACATCTACACGATTGTCTACGCCGCCGTGAATAACGAGATGCGCTTCCACCCGATGGGTATGGTTCAGGTAAAGCTCAACCGCGAGGTATTGGAGGAGATTACCAACAAGATGTAACAATAAACGAATCAAGAAGATAATGAGTCAGAAGAAGTATGCGGGTGTTGTTGTCCCGATGGCAACACCCGTCAAGAACGGTTCGGTCGATTTGGCGGCCGTAGAGAAAATTATCCGCTCGTTTGTCGAGGCGGGTGTCGATGCCTTGGTGATGGGTACGACGGGCGAGGGTAACCTCGTTCCCCAGGCTGAGGGTATCGAGATGGTAGCTGCCGCTGTGCGTGCTGCCGACCACAAGATTACGATTTATGCCGGCGTGACGGGTCTCTGCCTGAAGGAGCAGATTGCCCAGATCGAGGGCTTCAAGGCGGCGGGCGCCGATGTAGCAGTGGCTATTCTGCCGAGCTACTACGCCCTTACAGAGGAGCAGATGGTGGCCTACTACACCACCCTGGCCGACCATTCGGTACTGCCCGTGATGCTCTACAACATCCTTGCTACGACCCACCTCTCGATTCCGGTAGAGGCCGTTCGCAAGCTCGCCGCACACCCCAACATCGTGGGCCTGAAGGACTCGGAGCGCGATCTGGAGCGCATGGAGCAGTGCATCGCCATCACGAAGGAGGCGGAGGATTTCACCTACTTCTGCGGTTGGGCTGCCCAGTCGGCTCTCTCGCTGGAGTTGGGTGCTGACGGTATTGTGCCCTCGACGGGTAACTTCGTTCCGAAGCACTTCCAAGCCCTCTACGAGGCAGCTGTGAAGGGCGATATGGCTGAGGCGAACCGCCTGCAGGCTCTTACGGACGAGATGGCTAAGGTTTATCAGCAGGGGCGCCCCCTGGGTCAGCAGCTGGCTGCATTGAAGTGCATCATGCAGGGTCTCGACCTCTGCGGCACGGAGATGTTTGCCCCCCTCACCGAGCTTTCGGAGACGGAGTACGCCACGATTCGTGAGCAGATTTCGGCCTTTGACCTGAACTACTAATCTGCCCGCTAACTCAAACTTGTTTCCACTATGCATTGGATAGATATTGCGCTGGTCATTGCCAGCATCGTCTTTGTGATGCTGTTCGGTCTGAAGTTCGCACACAAGCAGAACTCGACCGACAGCTATTTCGCCGCCGGTGGCTCGATTCCCGCTTGGGCCATCGGCATGTCGATCTTTGCCACACTCATCAGTTCGGTGACCTTCCTGGCCTACCCGGGTGCCGCTTATGGCGGTAGCTGGATCCTCCTGGTGCAGGGTCTGATGGTACCGATCGTGCTGGTGGGCATGATCTGGTTTATCGTGCCGCTCTTCCGCAAAGCCATTAAGCTCTCGACCTACGAGTATTTCGAGCGTCGATTCGGCTTCGGAGCACGTCTGTATGGCTCGATCGCCTTCCTCTTGACCCACTTCTCGAAGCTCGGCACGGTCTTCTTCCTCGTATCGCTGGCCATCTCGCAGTTCATGGGATGGGACATCTACATGGTGATCATCGTGATCGGTATTGCGGTTACCTTCATCACCCTCATCGGAGGTATGGAGGCTGTGATCTGGATGGATGTGATTCAGGGCTTTATCCTCATCGTGGGCGGTATCGTCTGCGCAGCCCTGCTGCTCTTCACGCCCGAAGGTGGTCCGTCGGCCGTATGGGAGGTTGCCATGCGCGACAACATGATCAACGTGGGTGAGTTCCACTGGAGCTTTGTTGAGCTTACGTTCTGGGTGATGGCCATCAACGGTGTCTTCTACGCCATTCAGAAGTATGGCACGGACCAGACCATCGTACAGCGTTACCTCACAGCCAAGGACGATCGTTCAGCTAAGCGTGCCGCCTACATCGGTGTGTTGACCAGCGTGCCCGTATGGACGCTCTTCATGTTTATCGGCACGTGTCTGTACGCCTACTACCAGATTGAGGGTACGGAGGTGATTGCCGGCCTGAAGAACGACGAGGTCTTCCCCTTCTTCATTGCACATGAGTTGCCCATCGGTGTCAAGGGTCTGATCATTTCGGCGCTGGTGGCTGGTGCTATCTCGTCACTCGACTCGGACCTGAACTGCTTTGCCGCCATCGGTGTGCAGGACTACTACGTTCGCTTCCGTCCCGAGAGCACCGACCGTCAGCGCCTGGTGCTGGGTCGCTGGATCGTAGCCATTGCGGGTGTAGCCTCGATCGGTATCGCCTCGATCTACGCCTTCTGGGGCGGTGAGGGTATCCTCGGCGTGCTGTTTGGTCTCTACGCCATCTTCTCGTCGGGTATCGTCGGACTCTTCCTGCTGGGTCTTTTGGTGAAGCGTGCCAACAAAGAGGGCCTTTGGGTCGGTCTGGTGGTCTGCATTCTCTTTACGGCCTACGCTGTACTGACCTCGTCGAAATTTACGATCGACGGCGAGAAGCGTATTCTGCTCGACCTGGGCGCCTGGAACTTCACGCACCACAAGTATATGCTGGGTGTCTATAGCCACCTGATTGTCTTCTTCGTCGGTTGGGCCGCCTCGTATCTCTTCCCCAAAAAGGAGGTTGACGACAGCCTGACGATCTACGGCTACCTGAAGGAGCGCAAAAATGCGAACTAAAAAGAATGAAATAGCGATGAAATTAGTAACCTTACAACAACCCTCGCGCATCGTCTTGGGCGAGGGTGCTGCCGAGCGCTTTGCCGAAGAGTTTGCCGCGCATGGATTCAAACGTCTGTTCCTGCTGACGGCTCCGCCGATTCTGCCTCTGATCGAGGGTATCATCAAGCAGATTGAGGCTACGGGTGCCGAGGTACAGATTTACGACCGCATCACGGCCGAGCCGGCCTTGGATGAGGTGCTCGAGATTATCGATCAAGCGCGCGCCTTCTCGACCGACAGCGTAGCCGGTATCGGTGGTGGTTCGGTGCTCGACACGGCTAAGATCGTAGCTGCCTTTGTCAACAGCAAGCAGCAGGTTTCGGAGTGCTTCGGTATCGGTCTGATCAAGGAGCGTGGCCTTTGGTGCGCCTGCCTGCCCACCACGTCGGGTACAGGTAGCGAGGTGTCACCCAACGCCATTCTGCTCGATCGCGCCGAGAAGCTCAAGAAGGGCATCGTGAGCCCCTATCTGCTGGCCGATGCCGCCTATATCGATCCGCTGCTGACGCTCACCGTACCGGCCAAGATCACGGCCGAGACGGGTATGGACGCTCTGTCGCACTGCATCGAGAGCTATACAAATCGCCACGCACATCCCGTGGTAGACGCCTATGCCCTGCAGGGTATCGAGCTGATTGCCAAGAATCTGGAGCGTGCCGTAAAGGATGGTCAGGACCGTGAGGCGCGTGCCGCCCTTTCGCTCGGTAGCTACTACGGTGGTCTGTGCCTGGCTCCGGTCAACACGGCAGCTGTACATGCCCTCTCCTATCCGCTGGGTGGCGAGTATCACATCTCGCACGGTCTGGCCAACGCCATCCTCTTGCCGCCCGTGATGCGCTTCAACCTCGAGTCGAACATCGAGAAGCATGCCGCCATTGCGCGCGCCATGGGTGTCGATTGCGAGGGTCTGACTCCCCGTGAGGCTGCCGAGAAGGGTGTGCAGTTCATTGCCGACCTGGCCACCCGCTGCGGAATTCCCACGACGCTCACGGCGCTCGGCATCGGACGCGAGAAGGTGGGCGAACTGGCTGATGCAGCCATGAAGGTGACGCGTCTGTTGGTCAACAACCCCCGCGAGGTGACGCGCGAGGATGCAGTAGCAATCTATAACGAATTATACGAATAAGAAGATGAATAACTTACCGATTTTAGCCATTACGATGGGTGACCCCGCTGGTGTGGGTCCCGAGATTATCGCCATGTCGCTCGCCCAGGAGTATCCCTACACGATCTGCCGTCCGGTAGTGGTGGGTGATGCAGCCATGATGGAGTTGGGTGTTGCGTCGGCCAAGGTAGATTTGAAGGTTCGCGCCATTGACAGCGTAGCCGAGGCGCAGTATGAGCGCGGTGTGATCGACGTGCTGGATCTGAAGCTCATCGACCGCGAGCAGTTTGCCTATGGCGAGGTGTCGGCTCAGTGTGGCCATGCCGCTTTCGAGGCAGTACGCACGGCCATCGAGCTGGCCATGAAGGGTGAGGTGGACGGTACGGTAACCGCTCCGCTGAACAAGGAGGCGCTGCACGTTGCCGGCCACAATTTTGCCGGCCACACGGAGATCTACGCCCACTACACCGATACGAAGAAATATGCCATGCTGTTGGCCGACGATAAGATGCGTGTAATTCACGTATCGACCCACGTTTCGCTGCGCGAGGCATGCGACCGCGCCAAGAAGGAGCGCGTGATTGCCGTGACGGAGCTGATTCGCGAGGCCTGCCTGAGCTTCGGCATTGAGAACCCGAAGATCGGTATCGCCGGTCTGAATCCGCACGCCGGTGAGGGTGGTCTGTTTGGTGACGAGGAGATTCGCGAGATCATCCCCGCCATCGAGGAGATGAAGGCCAAAGGTTGGAACGTGGATGGTCCCGTGCCGCCCGATTCGCTCTTCTCGCGCGCACGCTCGGGCCAATTCGATGGTTGCGTAGCCATGTACCACGACCAGGGCCACATCGCCTTCAAGGTGGGAGGTTTCGAGTGGGACCGTGAGACGCAGCGCATGGTGGCCGTAAAGGGTGTGAACATCACGCTCGGCCTGCCGATCATCCGTGTTTCGGTAGATCACGGCACAGCCTTCGACGTAGCCGGCAAGGGTATTGCCAACCCCGATGCCATGCTCATGTCGATCGAATATGCCGCCTTGATGGCCAAGAACCGCAAGTAAGCCGATCGCCACAATGCGCACCTATGTAATCGCCGATGACCTGACGGGGGCTGCCGAAATTGCCGGTGTAGCCCACCGTCTGGGGGCGCATGTGCGCCTGACGACCTCGGTGGATGGGCTGCATGCGGAGGACGAAGTGGTGGTTTTGGCCACCGACACCCGCTCGATGAACCGTGAGGAGGCCCTCGCCTATACCGAAACGGTGGTCGATGCACTCCGCACGATGGAGGGGCACGATCGATTGGATCGCCTCTTCAAGAAGACCGATTCGGTTTTGCGCGGCCATGTAGTAGCGGAATTGAAGGCGCTCGAGGGGCTGGGCTATCGGCAGATGATGCTCTTGCCCGCCAACCCTTCGAAGGGTCGCATCATCAAGCGCGGGATCTACACCATTGAGGGACGACTCCTCAGCCGTACCCTTTTTCGCCACGATCCCGAATTCCCAGCCACCACATCGCACGTAGTTAAACTCCTCGGCGGAGGTATACCTTATATTACGACGCGCACGCGACGCGTACGCCTGCCCGAAGGGATCTCGATCGGTGAGGTGCGGTCGATGGAGGATATGAAGCAACACGTGGCCCGCTTTGACGACACCACGACCGTATGGGCCGGTGGAGCCGATCTGTTTCAGACCCTCTTGCAACACCACGGACGAAACGAGGTGCAACGTGCCCTCTTTGCCGGATTGGGTACCCGTCGCTCGCTCATCGTACTGGGCAGTACGGCCAGACACGACCTCTTTGCCGAGCCCTTCTTTCAGCGCAACCGTGTCGCCGTAAGCCCCATGCCTGACGAAGTTTTTGCAGGGGGCAAGACCGAGGCCTGGCTACAGGCGAGCCTACAACTGGCAAACGAAGCAGAGAGCCTCTTGCTGCGCATTCCGCAAGCAATCACCCACGATGAGGGTAAAGCCCTGCAGTTGCGCCACCAGATGGCCGAGACGGTCCTCGGACTCATCGCCTCGTGGCACCCCGAAGAGGTAGTAATCGAGGGCGGAGCTACGGCCTTCACGATTCTTAAAGGGTTGGCGTGGAGCGATCTACGGATTGCTGATGAAATTGCACCGGGTGTTGTGCGCCTACACCACCCGCAAAGCGGTACACACCTCACCTTCAAACCGGGTAGTTATCCCTGGGGAGGATGTTTCCGATAGCAAGTAATAGTAACGTAAAAGAGCTGTTCAACGAGAGGTTGAACAGCTCTTTTTTGCAGAGGTTTTCTAACAAACGGGGTTTCGAGCGCAAGCGTCACGCAGGAATCACCTTATCAGACAGCTTCTTTATGGGCATCAAGTGGGGTCGGGAAGAATCTTAGGCGAGAGATTGTGGAGCGTCAGACCACACTTCATCGCCTTGAGGAAGGTGTATTGCGTACCTCCGCGCGAGCCGTCGTACCAGGCCACGAGTGTTGCGGCATGCTCCACCAAAAAGTCGTTACGTTGTTGGTAGCAGCCACGGAAATAGTCCGAAGCAAGCAGAATCACCTCATCGGCAGTGGCCAGCACACGGCGAAAACGGTCACGATCCTCCGCCGAAAAGCGGTTGGCTTGCGAAGCAAAGGGGACTACGGCCACCAAGCGAATCGCCAACCCCGCATCGCGCAACGCAAGGACTGCCTCGGCAGCCGAGATGTCAAAACCCTGAGCCATGCCACTCAGGAAGGTGGTCGCACCCTGCTCAGCCAACGTGCGAATCAGGACATATAACGCCTCCTGAGCCTCACCCGCATAGGTGCGGTGGCCCGTGAATGCGACACTATGTAGACGATCAAATCCCATATTTCGCTACAAAAATAGTGATTTTGGCGCGTTGTTTGCTCCTCGACAAGCGACACATCTAAAAAAAAGTCGCTATGAAACACACAAGTATTTGTCTGGTATCTCTCCTCGGAGGGATGGTTGTCGGCTCGGCATTGGCTATGCTCATGACCCCGCAGTCGGGTCCCGAGTTGCGCTCGAAGATTAAAGGTTGGGTCGAGGAGGAGGTCGAGAAGGCCCACGCAAAGGCCGAACAGTTGCAGCAGCAGATTAAGAGTCAGCTCGAGGAGGCTCGCTGCAAATGTGAAACCAAGGAGGCTTAACAAGCGGCCATGGAGCGTGCAACGAAGTTTGGCGGACGGCTTATTACGGCCCTCTTTATCTTTGCAATCAGCCTGTTTTGCACGATATTGACCGGGGTCGGGGCATTGGTCATCTGGTTGGCCTCACGCATCGGATCGCTCGTCACGGCTGCAGTGGTCGTCTGCCTCTTCTTTGCCGTGCTGACGACGGTCAGCTACCTGCTCACGATTCGCGAGAGCATCGCCCGCTTTCGCCAAGAGTTAGAGACGGTCTACGAAATGGCCGATCACTTCCGTAACGGCTATCGATGGCTTAGACAACAGTTCGGCTGGCTTTTCGGGAGAAAGGAGTAAGACTCTCTAAAGGGAGC
>JAFZFJ010000161.1 GCA_017555975.1 Alistipes sp.
GGTGATCGTGCCGTCTGCGCTCACTTGGAGGTTGGTGCTGTTGACGATTAGGGTATTGCTGTTGAAGGTTATAGTGCCGCCTGAAATCGAAACGGTCGATTTATCGTTGGCGAAGGCTTGGCGTACTTTTGCGAGGTCAAGCTCTGCGGTCTTTACCTCACCGCCGGAGGTCGTCAGCTTGATCTGTGCCTTGCTGCCGAGCGAACCGCTGACCTCGAGCTTGATGCTGTTGGCCTGTTGTTCGATTATTGAAGTAAGGCGCTGCTCGGTCTCTGCTGCGGCCTTGTTTATATTTATTTCGATGTCGCGCTTAATTTCGACCGATATTTTGTTGAGGTCGGAGTGGCTCTTGTCGTCGCCGGCGACGTCCATCTGGGTGAGCGTGCGGACCTCTTTACCCATGCAGATGGTGCTCTGCTCCGGGTGCAGCAGGTCGTCGCTCTGCTCGACGAGCTGGAAGTCCTCATCGAGCTTGTGGGCGTCGGATTTTACGCGGATTATGTCGCCGACCGTGTAACTGTCGATGCTTTTGTCTACCCACGAAAGGTCGAGCGCGGTTAGCGTCAGCGAGGTAACAAATAATTTGCACTCGTTGAGGTATTTCCTCGCCTTTGTGAGGAGGTTTAAGGGCTCGGTTACGTCGTCCCACACAACCGGTCTCGTTATCCTGCCGCGAATGGCTGCGGTGGTCTCGTCGACGATATAATCCTTGCCGTTGTTCACGCTCTCAATGGTTACGCGCACGCCGGTGGTCTCGTCCTTCGCTCCGTATGGAACAATAGCCGTTGCGAGATCTGTATTTGCTCCGCTGCGGGAGAAGTTGAGTAGGTTCTCGCCGAGCTCTATTGTTTGGCTGCTTCGGGTGCCGATGCTCGATAGCCAGTGCACCACTCTCGCGCCGCTGGTGGCGGCCGAGAATACGATATAGCCGCCGCACCTCTCGATGAGCTTATTTACAACGGCCAGTGCGCTTTCGGCGCTCTCGCTCTCCAGACGGACGTAATCGTTCGCGTCTGTGACGGTTATGCTGCCAATCGTGAATCTTTTGTATTCGTCGACCTGGCTGTTGTATTGAGTCACCAGGTCTTTGAATATCGACGCGGGGTCGGTGGTGTATAAATACGGGCGGATGACGGCGTCCTGCAGGAAGCAAAGCTCGCCTTCGCAGACCACCGTCCTTTGGTTCTGGAAGTCGTCAATCGGATATAGTGCGCGGCCACGGAATCGGAGCTCTCCGTCGCGGTATATTTCCACGATGGTGCGATATCCGGTGTAAAGGCTGTAAGCTGGGTGGTATGGAGGCATCACGATTTCCGCGGTGCCTCCCTTGTTGACTGCTCTCGTCACTTTCAGCCCGACGAGGTTGTATTCGTCCAGGCGGCTGTCGTATGCCAGCACGCCGTCCGCGTAAATCTGAATCATTCGAGCACCGCCTCTCTGTATTTGATTATCAAGCGGCCGCTTCCGCTATAACTTATCGGGTGCGCGCCCGGTGTGAGCAATAGCAACGGCCACTGGTACGTTCCCGCGTTTAACGCTATTGAATTTGACCCGTACTCAAGCAGCACCGA
>JAFZFJ010000015.1 GCA_017555975.1 Alistipes sp.
GATGCCCTTCACCCCCGAGGAGGCGGCGCTCGTGCTGCTTTCTGCCCCCTGGGACGCGACCGTCTCCTATGGTGCCGGCACAGCCTATGCACCCGATGCCATTATCGGAGCCTCGATCCAACTCGACCTTTACGATGCAGCAGCACCCGATGCTTGGCGTCAGGGCATTGCCACCGCTCCGGTCGACTACTCGATCCAAGAACTCTCGCAAAAGCTCCGCCACGATGCGCGACGCGTCATCGAGCACCTCGAAGCGGGAGGCAAGACGACCGACGACTACGTAGTACGCAAGATTCGCCGTGTCAATGAAGGTTCATTCGAGCTAAATCGCAACATCCGCGAACAGGCTGAGCAGTGGCTCAAGCAGGGCAAGTTGGTAGGTCTGGTCGGCGGTGACCACTCGACCGCCTACGGGTTGATGCGCGCCCTGGGCAAGTACCACGAACAGTATGCCATTCTACACATCGACGCCCACTGCGATTTACGAGCAAAATACGAGGGCTTCGAGTTCTCGCACGCCTCGATCATGTACAACGTCCTGCACGACATCCGCCAGGTGGAGCGCATTGTCCAGGTAGGTATCCGCGATTTCAGTCGAGAGGAGAAGGCGTTGGCCGAGCAGTCAGGGCGCATCGTTCAATTTGACGATCAGCAACTCCTGGAGCGCGAGTTCGCAGGAAAGAACTGGGATGAGACTTGTCGCGAAATCATCGCATCGCTACCCGAGAAGGTCTACGTGAGCTTTGACATCGATGGCCTCGATCTCCCCTACTGTCCCCACACCGGCACCCCCGTACCGGGCGGGCTGAGCTTCAACAAGGCTGCGCGTCTGCTGCAGTTGCTGGGCGCCGAGCGCCGCATCATCGGTTTTGACGTGGTGGAGGTATGCCCCCACGAATCGGACCACATCGACGCTTCGGTAGGAGCCCGCATCTTGTGGAAGCTCTGCGGTCAAACTTTACGTTCGAATCAACACGCAAAATAATGAAAAAGATACTCTTTGCTCTCTTTATCGCCGGCATGGTGATTGGCTGTTCGAGCCACACCACCCACGATGCAAAACTGAAGACCGACACCGACTCGGTGGCCTACATCATCGGCTTGAACATCGGAACGAACCTGCTACGCATGGACTCGACACTCAACATCGAGGCCGTTTGCCGCGGCATTCGCGAGGTAGCTCAGGGCCACCCCTCGATGAGCCTCGAGGAGGCTGAGACCTACTTCCTGGGTTACATGAACTACACCCTGCCCGAAAAGGCGATGGCCCTCGAGGAGCAGTGGTTGGCCGACCTGGCCGAGTCGAGTCGCGACTATGCACGCACGCGCACCGGTATCACCTACCACATCCAGGTACTGGGCGACCAGGAGCGCCTGCCCGTAGGTAGCCGTGACTCGCTCTTCTTCGGACTGCGCGTCCTCTCGACCGATAACCAGGAGCGCTACTCGACCTACGCCCAGGGCGATACGCTGAAACTGCGCCTCGACGACCTGAAACCGGGTCTGCAGGAGAGCGTGAAGCTCATCGGCGAAGGCGGCAAGATGATTGCCTGGATCCCTTCGAAGCTGGCCTTCGGCGTGGATGGCAACGAGGAGATGAACATCAGCGGCAGCACCACGCTCGGCTTCGAGATCGAGCTCTTCAAACTCGACAAATATGCCGAGTGGAGCCGTCGTTAGACGAAAAGAGGTTCGAGATCGAAAAATACCGATATTTTACTATCTTTGCCCCGGAAACAAGATTAAAAACTCAATAATTACTACAGAAACCATGAAAAAATTACTCTTTGTTGCAGCCCTGATTGGTGCTGCCATGCTCGTTTCGTGCGGTGAGAACAGCACGAAGGTTCAGATGGGCAACAAGTCGAAGCTCGACTCGCTGTCGTACGCAGTAGGTACGAACGTAGTTTCGGGCGTTAAGTATCAGATGGCCGACATTCCGTTCGACGTAGAGGCTATTACCGAGGGTCTGAAGGAGGCCGCTTTCGGCAAGGCTTCGCTGTCGCACGAGGAGGCTGTTGAGTCGCTGCGCGACTACTTCATGAACAAGCGCCAGATCCGCACGCGCGAGATCAACAAGAAGCGTAAGGAGGCCGACAGCGTACGTCTGGCCGAGGGCGACTCGACCAAGGTGGAGTATCCCGTAGCCGACGAGGCCATGTTCGAGTCGGAGCAGGAGCGCAAGGATCTCTCGTATGCTTTTGGTGTTGATCTGGGTACGAACCTCGCACAGAGCAACATGCCGTTGCACGTTTACTGGGTAGGCCAGGCTCTCAAGGAGGGTTTTGCCAACCAGGGCCAGATGGACGACATGATGGCCAACAACTACCTGCGTCGCTACTTCACGGAGATTCTTCCCGCTCAGAACGCCGAGGAGTCGGCTGCATGGCTGAAGAAGATCGAGAAGAAGTCGGGCGTTAAGAAGACCGAGTCGGGTCTGCTCTACAAGGTCGTTAAGGCCGGTGATGAGAACGTAATGGCCACCGACGACGCTGACGTTGTAAAGGTACACTACACGGGCCGTACGCGTACGGGCGAGGTATTTGACACCTCGATTTTCGCCAACCGCCCGAAGGAGCAGCAGGAGATGATTCTGCAGCACAACCCCGAGGCTGCCACGGAGGACAACCCGGTAGAGTTCCCGCTGAACCGCGTAATCTCGGGTTGGACCGAGGGTATGAAGCTCGTTGGTAAGGGTGGCAAGATCATCCTTTGGATCCCCGCCGAGCTGGCATATGGTGCTCAGGGTGCCGGTCAGGTAATCGGCCCGAACGACGCTCTGGAGTTCGAGGTTGAGCTCATCGACGTAAC
>JAFZFJ010000162.1 GCA_017555975.1 Alistipes sp.
CCACGAAAAGAATCCAGATATTATGGGCAAAATTGACCCCTTCGCGCTTCGACGAGCGACTCAGCAGAAACAACGAAAAGAGCGCCAACAGCACACCGATCCATTGATAGAGATTCAGGCGTTCACCAAAAAAGAGGAAGGCTCCCACCAGCACCATCACCGGACGCGTGGCATTGATTGGGCCAACGATCGTCAGCGGAAGATGCTTGATTCCGAAGTATCCGAAAATCCAGGATGTTAGCACAATAACTGCCTTTATCGCAACCAGTCCATGAGCTTTCAAATCACCTGTAGGCGCATAGAAGATCGAACCCTCGAACCAACCACAATCAAACGCCGACGAGAGAATCATCGGCGCAAAAAGCAATGTCGAAAAGAGGGTATTAAGCAACAACACCGGCAACACTGCGTTGCCGGTGAGGGATTGTTTTTTGGCTGCGTCATACAAGCCGAGTAACGCAGCCGAGAGAAATGCTAACGATAACCACATAGTAGATTACAATTCGTCACTATAGACTGCGCCGGGCAGGTCGTGCAGGTTGTAGCGCGAGGCCATCGACATGCCGTAAGCACCGGCCGACTTAAGTGCCAGAAGGTCGCCACGCTTGGTCTTCTTCAAGCTCACATTTTCCTGGAATACATCGGTCGACTCGCAGGCAGTACCCACCACCGTATATTTGGTTGTCAGCTCCGACTCAGAGGTGATATTCTCGATGTTGTGGTACGAACCGTAGAGGGCGGGGCGAATCAGTTCGGTCATCGAGGCATCAACAATCACCAGACGACGACCCGTAGCCGTTGTCTTGTTAAAGAGCACCGATGTAATCAACTCACCACACTCGGCCACAATAGCACGACCAAACTCGAAGTGCACCTCGCGATCGCCCACCGAGAGGTGGTTGTGAATGATCGAAAAGAGCGAAGCAAAGTTCGGAATCGGCTCATTCTCAGGAACGTCATAATTCACTCCCAGGCCACCACCAACATCCACAAAGCGGAACGAGAAACCCAGGCGCTCCAGGCTCGCAACAATCACATTCACCTTGTTGCACATATTCTCGAAGACATGCAACTCACGAATCTGCGATCCGATGTGGAGGTGAATACCGATCAGTTTGAGGTTCTGCAACTTCTTCAGTTCCTCAGCATTCTCCAAAATCTCTTCGTACGAGATGCCGAACTTACTGTCAGCCTGACCCGTATCAATGCAGTGGTTCGTTTTGGGATCGATATCGGGATTCACACGCAGAGCCACCTCGGTTACCTTGCCGGCCTCGCCCGAAAGGCGATCGAGCAGATAAAGTTCCTCGAGCGACTCGACATTGATGGCCAAAATCTCCTGTTCGATGGCGTAGCGTAACTCTTTATCCTTCTTACCCACACCAGCATAGACAATCTTCTTGGGATCGAAGCCCGACTCGATGGCCTTTTTCAGCTCATTACCGCTGGCGCAGTCGATACCCAGCCCATATTCGCGAATCACCTGCAGGATACGATCATCGTAGTTGGCCTTAATGGCGTAGTGCAGATGATAGCCATAACGTTTCGATTCGTAAACAACACTTTCGAGTGTTTGGCGCAAAAGCGCCATATCGTAGAGATAAAACGGCGTTTCATACGCACGTAGCTTGGATGCAACTTGTCTTGAAAGCATAATTTTCGAGTTCTAAAGTGTAAGTTTGAGGCAAAGGTAATACATTTGGCCAACACACGCAAACGCGAAGTGTTCGCTATTTCATTTTTTTTTCGTACATTTGCGCGGATATACGAATAGAGAAGGAATGAAAAACATTCGCAATTTTTGCATCATAGCCCATATCGACCACGGCAAGAGCACGTTGGCCGACCGTCTTTTGGAGTTTACCAACACGTTGGGACAGCGCGAAATGCAGTCGCAGGTACTCGACGACATGGAACTCGAGCGCGAGAAAGGTATCACCATCAAGAGCCACGCCATTCAGATGGAGTACAAGGCCAAGGATGGCGAGACCTACACACTGAATCTGATTGACACCCCGGGACACGTCGATTTCTCGTACGAGGTTTCGCGTGCCATCGCCTCGTGCGAGGGCGCTCTGCTCATCGTTGATGCCTCGCAGGGTATCCAGGCACAGACGATCTCGAACCTCTACCTGGCTGTCGGCAACGACCTGGAGATTATCCCCGTACTGAACAAGATCGACATGGATTCGGCCATGATTGACGAGGTGAAGGATCAGGTGATCGACCTGATTGGCTGCAAGGACGAGGATATTCTGCTCGCTTCGGGTAAGACGGGCTTGGGTATCGAGGATATTCTGGAGGCCATCGTGGCCCGCATTCCGGCCCCGAAGGGCGATCCCGACGCACCGCTTCAGGCGCTGATTTTCGACTCGGTATTCAACCCCTTCCGTGGCATCATTGCCTATTACCGTGTCTTCAACGGCTCGATCCATAAGGGGCAGCAGGTAAAATTCTTCAATACCGGTTCGCAGTACGATGCCGACGAGGTGGGTGTACTGAAGCTGAAGATGTCACCACGCCAGGAGATCAAGACCGGCGACGTAGGTTACATCTGCTCGGGTATCAAGACCTCGGCCGATGTAAAGGTGGGTGATACGATTACGGCTGTCGCCAACCCCTGCACGGAGGGTATTGCCGGATTCGAGGATGTAAAGCCGATGGTCTTCGCCGGTGTCTATCCCGTCGAGGCCGATCGCTATGAGGATCTGCGCGCTTCGCTTGAGAAGCTGCAGTTGAACGACGCATCGCTCACGTTTGAGCCCGAGAGCTCGCTGGCTCTGGGCTTCGGTTTCCGATGCGGCTTCCTGGGTCTGTTGCATATGGAGATCATCCAGGAGCGTCTGTATCGTGAGTTCGACATGGATGTTATCACGACCGTACCGAACGTATCCTACCGCATCTCGACCACTGACGGCCAGGTACTGGAGGTGCACAACCCATCGGGTCTTCCGGAGGTAACGAAGATTGCCAAGATTGAGGAGCCCTACATCGAGGCTCAGATCATTACGAAGGCCGACTTCCTGGGCAACGTCATTAAGCTCTGCATCGACAAGCGTGGCACGCTCAAGAACCAGACCTATCTCACGACCGACCGCGTAGAGGTGAACTTCGACATGCCCCTTTCGGAGATTGTCTTCGATTTCTACGACAAGCTGAAGTCGATCTCGAAGGGTTATGCCTCGTTCGACTACCACCGCACGGGCTTCCAACCCAGTAAACTTGTTAAGCTCGATATTCTGCTCAACGGCGAACAGGTCGATGCACTCTCGTCGCTAATCTATGCCGACCACGCCTACGATTTCGGACGCAAGATGTGCGAGAAGCTCAAGGAGCTGATCCCGCGTCAGCAGTTCGACATCGCCATCCAGGCCGCCATTGGCGCCAAGATTATCGCTCGCGAGACGGTGAAGGCCGTCCGTAAGGATGTTACGGCAAAGTGCTACGGTGGTGACATCTCGCGTAAACGCAAGCTCTTGGAGAAGCAGAAGAAGGGTAAGAAGCGTATGCGCCAGATTGGCAATGTGGAGGTGCCGCAGTCGGCCTTCCTCGCCGTACTTAAAATGGACTAAACCTAAAACTATAGCAAGACTTATGAAGAAAACACTCATTGACCTCTTTGAGGAGTCGGTTGCCAAATATGGTAACAACACCTTCCTCTTGGAGAAAAAGACCACGAAGTTCGAGCCTACGACCTACATCGAGGCACACGAGCAGGCTTTGGCCATTGGTGGCGGTTTGATGGCTATGGGTATCGAGCCCAAAGAGCGTATCTCGATTCTCTCGGAGGGTTGCAACGACTGGATTGTCTCGGAGCTGGGTCTGTTGTATGCCGGTGGCATCAGCGTACCTCTCTCGATTAAGTTGGAGGAGGCCAACGACCTCTATTTCCGCCTGTGGCACGCTGAAGTGTCGACCATCTTCGTTTCGCCGACGCAGATTCACAAGATTCGCGTCATCCGCGATCGTCTGCCCCTGCTGAAGAACGTGATCATCATGGGCTCGAAGGCCAAGGCCGAGCAGGAGGGCGAAATACTCCTTTCGGAGTTGATGGAGCAGGGTCGCGAGTGGCTCAAGACGGGCAAGGAGAAGCTGTTGGCCATCAGCCAGGCAATCCAGAACGACGACTATGCAACGATTACCTACACGTCGGGTACGACGGCCGATCCGAAGGGCGTTGTGCTTACGCACCGCAACTATACCTCGAACGTCGAGCAGGCCCTGACGCGTATCACCATTCCCGAGGGATGGCGCACGCTGATTATCCTGCCGTTGGACCACTGCTTTGCCCACGTGGCCGGCTTCTACATCATGATTGCCCGCGGTGCTACGGTAGCCACGACGCAGGTGGGTGCTACGCCGATGGAGACGCTGCGCAACGTGCCGCTCAACATCCGCGAGGTGAAGCCTCACTTCCTGCTGTCGGTTCCCGCTCTGGCCAAGAACTTCCGTAAGAATATCGAAAGTTCGATTCGCGCTAAGGGTCCCACGACCGAGAAGCTCTTCAAACTGGCGCTCAAGACGGCCTACTGCTACAACCAGGATGCCTATACAAAGGGCCGTGGCTGGCGCTTCATCCTGAAGCCCGCCGTAATGCTCTTCGACAAGATTCTCTTCTCGAAGGTTCGCGAGGCCTTTGGTGGTGAGTTGCGCTTCTTCGTAGGTGGTGGCGCACTGCTCGACTCGGAGCTGCAGCGCTTCTTCTACGCCATCGGTATTCCGATGTTCCAGGGCTACGGCCTTTCGGAGGCTACGCCCATCATCTCGGCAAACTCGCCGTGGCCCAAGTGCTGCCGCTTCGGTTCGTCGGGTAAGGTACTCGAGGGTATCGACCTCAAGATTAAGGATGCCGACGGAAACGACCTGCCGGTAGGCGAGAAGGGTGAGATTGTCATCTACGGCGAGAACGTGATGGCAGGCTACTGGAAGAATCCCGATTCGACGGCCGATACGGTACGCGATGGCTGGCTCTACACGGGCGACATGGGTTACATGGGCAAGGACGGCTTCCTCTATGTATTGGGCCGCTTCAAGAGCCTTCTGATCTCGAGCGACGGCGAGAAGTACAGCCCCGAGGGTATGGAGGAGGCTATCGTTGATAAGTCGCCCCTGATCGACCAGATCATCCTCTACAACAACCAGTGCCCCTACACAACGGCCGTAATCGTGCCGAACAAGGAGGCCTTGAAGCGTGAGATAAAGGAGCTGCCTGCAACCGAGCAGGCTGAGGCTGCTGCCAAGCTGATTGGCGCCGAGATTGACAAGTACCGCAAGGGTGGCATCTATGGAGACGAGTTCCCGCACCGTTGGTTGCCGGGCGCGCTGGCCATCGTTGACGAGGCCTTCACCGAAAAGAACGGTCTGGTGAACTCGACCATGAAGATCGTCCGCAACAAGGTGGAGACTTACTTCAAGGACCGCATCGATGACCTCTACACGGCCGAGGGCAAGAAGCTCACGAGCGAGAAGAACATCGACTCGATCAAAAAGTTGTTGGGCTGCTAAGTCACACAATACCCAAAATAAGAGGTCGCTTCCAAACGGGAGCGACCTCTTTATATTATATAAGTATGTACGCTTTATGCTTTGGGTTTCTTATGCAGGTAGTAGCCCAAAATGCGCGCTACATAGGCGACAAGCAAGACCCCCAAAAGATAGTAGCTCAACTTGGTCGGAAATTCCATAATCATCAAGAGAATA
Source organism: Alistipes sp. (assembly GCA_017555975.1). Classification (GTDB taxonomy): domain Bacteria; phylum Bacteroidota; class Bacteroidia; order Bacteroidales; family Rikenellaceae; genus Alistipes. The sequence goes on from JAFZFJ010000162.1 coordinate 5,701, forward strand.
ATCGCCAGGGCAGTCACAAGCTCCAACAAAAGCGGATGGTTCAAAAGCTTTTTCATAAGGCAAA
>JAFZFJ010000163.1 GCA_017555975.1 Alistipes sp.
GGGTCACGTGAAACGTTCGGTACAGCACTCGAAGGATATCCTGGCGCGCGCCTTGGCGCAGATCGAGGAGGCCTCGAAGAACAGCTCGTCGCTCAACGGTGTCCCCTCGGGATTCATGTCGATTGACCGCGTGACGCTGGGTTGGCAGCTCTCGGACCTGATCATTGTGGCCGCTCGTCCCTCGATGGGTAAGACGGCCTTCGTGCTCTCGATGGCTCGCAACATGGCGGTCGATTACGATCAGGGTGTGGCCTTTTTCTCGCTTGAGATGTCGGCCGTGCAGCTCATGATGCGTCTGATCATCGCCGAGACGGGTCTCTCGGGTAATGACGTTAAGGCGGGCCGCCTTTCGCCCGAGCAGTGGCGTCACCTCGAATCGGCCACCAAGCCCCTTTCGAACGCGCCGCTCTTTATCGATGATACGCCGGCACTTTCGGTCTTCGAGTTCCGTTCGAAGGCCCGCCGACTGAAGATTCATAATGACATCAAGATTATCATCATCGACTACCTGCAGCTGATGACCGGTGGCACCGATTCGAAGAACGGTAGCCGTGAGCAGGAGGTGTCGTTCATCTCGCGTACGCTGAAGGCAATCGCCAAGGAGTTGAACGTGCCTATCATTGCTCTGTCGCAGTTGAGCCGTCAGACGGAGATGCGTGGTGGCTCGAAGCGTCCGCAGCTTTCGGACCTGCGTGAGTCGGGTGCTATCGAGCAGGATGCCGATATCGTGGCCTTCATTCACCGTCCCGAGTACTACGGTATCCACCAGGACGAGAACGGCATGCCGACAGCCGGTATGGCAGAGATCATCCTGGCTAAGCACCGTAACGGTGCCGTCTGCGACGTGCCGCTGCGCTTCGTGAAGGAGCAGGCTCGCTTTATGGATCCCGACGATTCGATGCTGCCTCCGCAGCAGGCTGCCGATATGAATCAGGCCTACGACGATTACGCCAGCGGAGCAAACGGTGGCGCAATGGGCGGAGGTGCGATGGCAGGCGGCCTGGGCGCTGCCACGGGTGGTGACGAGTTTGGTCTGCCTCCGACGTCGGGTCAGCCCTTCAACTCGGCACCGCCGAAGATTGATGATGATGTCCCCTTCTAAACCAAACCGATTTTAGCGCCTTATGTTTGTGCGTACCCATGCCGCCGCTTTGGTTGGCATCGATGCAGTTCCGGTAGCCGTTGAGGTGAATATCGCCGGAGGTGGATTGGGTCTCTACCTGGTCGGCCTGCCCGATAATGCCGTTCGCGAGAGTGAGGAGCGTATTCGTGCCGCCTTTGAGAACTCCGAGGAGCGATTTTCGGGGCGTAAGGTGGTGGTCAATCTGGCTCCTGCCGATCTGAAAAAAGAGGGTGCGGCTTTCGACCTGCCGATTGCCATCGGTATCCTGGCGGCGATGGGTCGGGTTGAGACTACGTTGCTCGAGGAGACGATGCTGGCCGGTGAACTTTCGCTCGATGGAGGCGTGAAGCCCGTACGTGGCATCTTATCGTTGGCTTTAGCTGCGCGCAAGGCGGGGCTGAAGCGGTTGATCCTCTCCGAGGAAAATGTCTCGGAGGCAGCCGTGGTGGCTGAGTTGGAGGTGATCGGCGTTAGCAATCTGCGCCAGACGATCGATTACCTGAATGGCGAGCTCAAGCTCACCCCGACTGAACCGGAAGCCACGCTGACGATGGAGGAAGCGGGACGCTATGCGGAGGATTTTGCCGACGTCAAGGGACAGCTGCATGTCAAACGCGCGCTCGAGATTGCCGCTGCGGGTGGCCACAATGTGCTGATGATCGGCTCGCCCGGATCGGGTAAGACGATGTTGGCGCGTCGCCTGCCGACCATTCTGCCTCCGTTGCAGTTGGAGGAGGCGCTGGAGACGACCAAGATCCACTCGGTGGCGGGCCTGCAGCGCTTTGACGGGCTGATGACCTGTCGTCCGTTCCGAGCACCGCACCATACCGCCTCACCCGTGTCGCTCATCGGTGGCGGTCAGTCGCCCCGACCCGGTGAGGTGTCGCTGGCGCACAACGGCATCCTCTTCCTCGATGAACTGCCCGAGTTCGGTCGCTCGGTGTTGGAGGTGTTGCGTCAGCCGTTGGAGGATCGTGAGATTGTCGTCTCGCGTGCACGCTACAGCGTGGCCTATCCGGCCAACTTTACCCTGGTGGCGGCGATGAACCCCTGCCCGTGTGGCTACTACAACCATCCGACAAAGGAGTGCACCTGCTCACCCGGAGCGGTGCATCGCTATATGGGACGCATCTCGGGTCCGTTGATGGATCGTATCGACATGCACATCGAGGTGACGCCGGTCGATCCGGCGGAGTTGCAGTCGGCGAGCGAAGGGGAGCGCAGTTCGGTTGTTCGTGAGCGTGTGATGCGTGCTCGTGAGATCCAACGCAAACGCTTCGAGGGGATTGCGGGGGTGCATACCAATGCCCGCATGAATGCGGCGATGGTACGCCAATACTGCGTGTTGGATGAGGCCTCGGATCGCTTGTTGAAACGTGCGATGGAGCGCTTGTCGCTCTCGGCTCGCGCCTATGACCGCATCCTGAAGGTCTCGCGCACGATTGCCGACCTGGCCGGTCGAGAGCAGATCGTGCAGAGCGATGTCGCAGAGGCGATTGGTTATCGTTCGCTCGACAGAGGAAATTGGGGCATTTAGCCGAATTAAGAATTAAAAATTAAGAATTAAGAATTGGGGCTCGACGAGCCTTTCGATGATAGATTTTATGAAACGAATTATTCTTTCCGGTGGTGGCACGGGTGGCCACATCTACCCGGCGGTGGCCGTGGCCGAGGCTTTGAAGCGTCGTTTGGGTGACGAGGTGGAGCTGTTGTTTGTGGGTGCCGAAGGCAAAATGGAGATGGAGAAGGTCCCTGCGCTGGGTTACCGAATTGTGGGCCTTCCGATTGCCGGCCTGCAGCGCCGTCTCGATTGGCACAACCTGCTCGTGCCGTTCAAGGTGTGGAAGAGCCTGCGCAAGGCGCGTCGTACGGTTCGTGAGTTTGGTGCCGATGTGGTGGTGGGTTTTGGTGGCTATGCCAGCGCCCCGATTCTGTGGGCGGCACAACGCCTGGGTGTCAAGACCCTGATTCAGGAGCAGAACTCCTACGCCGGATTGACGAATAAGATTTTGGCCAAGCGGGCCCGAAAGATCTGCACGGCCTATGAGGGTATGGAGCGCTTCTTCCCCAAGGAGCGCATCTTGCTGACGGGAAATCCGCTGCGCGGTCGCTTCTCGCAGGAGGGTGTTGACCGCAAGGAGGCTTTAGCCCACTTCGGCCTCTCGAGTGAGAAGAAGACGGTGCTGGTGGTGGGTGGTTCTCTCGGTACGCGTACGCTGAATGAGATGATGAAGCATTGGATTGCCACGAAGGGTGGTGAGTTGGAGGTGCAGGTGATCTGGCAGACGGGTAAATACTACGAGCGAGAGATGCAGCAGTTCCTCCAGGAGCATCCGACGGCTCACATCTGGCAGGGGGCTTTTATCGACCGCATGGATTATGCCTATGCGGCAGCCGACCTGGTGATCTCGCGCAGTGGCGCAGGTACGGTTTCGGAGCTCTGCCTGGTGGCTAAGCCGGTGCTGTTTGTCCCCTCGCCCAATGTGGCCGAGGACCATCAGACGGCCAATGCCCGTGCCCTGGTTAAGGAGGGTGCTGCGGTGATGGTGGCCGATCACGTATGTCGCGAGCAGGCTGTTGGCGAGGCCTTGCGCCTATTGCAGGATGAGGCTGCGTTGCAACAGATGAGCGACAACCTGGCGCGCCTGGCACGTCCGCGCGCCGCTGAAGATATTGTGGATGAAATTTTAAAGTTAGTTGAATAGCGCCATGCAAAAAAAGAACTACTATTTTCTGGGCATTGGAGGCATCGGCATGAGTGCCTTGGCTCGCTACTTCCTGCACGAGGGTTGTCGCGTGGCGGGTTATGACCGCACGCCGACGCGTCTGACGGCCGAGCTGGAGCAAGAGGGTGCCGAAATCCACTACGATGAGTCGGTCGAGGCGATTCCCGCCGAGATGCGCAATCCCGAAACGACGGTGGTGGTCTATACCCCCGCTGTGCCGACCGACCATGTGGAGTATCGCTACTTTGTGGAGCAGCGCTTCCGTATCGAGAAGCGCTCGCAGATGTTGGGTTACCTCTCGGAGGGTAAGCGCGTGATGGCTGTTGCAGGTACGCACGGCAAGACGACTACTTCGACCCTGGTGGCATGGCTCAACCGCGTAACGACGGGGGGCGGTTCGGCTTTCCTGGGCGGCATCTCGAAGAACTTTGCGGGTAACTTGGTTTTAGGCGAGGGTGAGCGTTTGGCTGTCGAGGCTGATGAGTTCGACCGTTCGTTCCTGCGCCTGAATCCCGATGTGGCGGTGATCACCTCGGTCGATCCCGACCACCTCGATATCTATGGTACCTACGAGGCCGTGAAGGAGGCCTTCGCACAATTTGTTGAGCGTATCAAGCCGGGTGGCGCCCTGATTCTCAAGTCCGGTGTCGAGATCGAGCTGCGCAACGAGGCGATCACCTGCTACCGCTATGCCTATGACACCCCTTGCGACTTCTATGCCCGCAATGTGGTGCTCATGGAGGGCGGTCACTACCGTTTTGATCTGGTGCTGCCCGATCGCGTGGTGACGGATTGCACGTTGGGCATCCCGGGTTGGGTCAATATCGAAAATGCCGTGGCTGCCGTGGCTTCGCTTTGGTGTGCGGCACGTCAGGAGGGTGTGGTGATGGACGATGCTCTGCTCAAGCAGGCCCTGGCCGACTTCACGGGCGTGAAGCGTCGCTTCGAATTCTACGTCAACACCCCGACGCAAGTCTATATGGACGACTATGCCCACCATCCGCGTGAGCTGGCCGCCACGCTGACCTCGGTGTGCAAAATGTTCCCTGGACGTCGTGTGACGGCGATCTTCCAGCCCCACCTCTACACGCGTACGCGTGACCTCTATGTCGAGTTTGCCGAGGCCCTCTCGCATGCCGACGAGGTGGTGCTGCTGCCGATCTATCCGGCGCGTGAGCTCCCGATCGAGGGCATCACGACCGAGATCATTGCCGAGCGTGTTACGGTGCCGTGTCGCATCGTGGAACGCGAGGTGCTGGCCGATACGTTGGCCACGATGAATACCGATGTGGTGGTTACCTTCGGTGCGGGTAATATCGATGCCTGCTGCGAGCGTGTCGCCGAGGTGTTGAAAGCAAAATAAGCGAGCTCGAACCATGCAACGAATCTTGCGTATCCTGGTCATCGGCCTGCTGTGGTTGGCGGTAGCGGCATATTTGATCTATGCGGCCACCCAATCGCGTGCAAGCCACTCGGCACGTTGCGTACAACAGGTGCGCATCGGGGTGCTGGACAGCACAGCGCAGGGATCGCTGGTGGGGGAGTCAGAGGTGCGTGAGCGCCTCAGTCGCAACGGCTTGAAGGTGGAGGGTATGCCACTCGACAGCGTGCCCTTGCAGCGCATCGAGGAGAGCCTGCTGCGCAACGGTTTTGTGGAGCGGGTGCGTGTCTACCTGACCGAAGAGGGTGTCTTGCAGATCGACTTGAGCCAACGTCGTCCGATGCTCCGTCTGTTATCGGGCGAGATGGACAGCTATGTCACGCGCGAGGGCTATATCTTCACGACGCCACCCCGCTCGTCGCTCTACCTGCCGGTTATGACGGGAGACTATCGTCCGCCGATAAAGCGCGACTTTAACGGTTCGTTGCGCGAGGAGGTGGATCGCCAGCAGGCGCAGCTCGACTCGATGATCAAGGTCTTGGAGCGCGAGAAATATCCCCACTACCTTGCCGAGCGCCAAAACGACCGCCGTCTGGATTCGGTGCGCCGTTACCGCATCAAGCGACATGGCTTTTTGTGCTTCAATTTCGAGAGCGAGGAGGAGTTCGACGAGCGCGTGAAACAGACCCGCGCCAAGAAGGCTTCGGCACGCCGTCATCTGCGTTATGTGGGTCGCCAAATTCAGGGTCGTATCGACCGCCTGAGCGAAAGACAGGAGGCGCTGCGTGACGAGCAAAAAAAGTTAGAAAAATACTACGAAGATTTCATGAAACTCCTTACCTTTGTAGAAGAAATCGAGAAGGACGCTTTCTGGCGGTCGGAGTTGGTCGAAATTTGCGCAACCCGCACCTCGGAAGGTGTCTTGGATTTGTCGTTTATCCCCCGCAGCGGTAGTTTTGTGATCCGCTTTGGCCGTCTGGAGGAGGAGGCTTATAAGCTCGAAAAGTTGGAGCGGTTCTACCGCAAAGGTTTGCCTGCGTTGGGCTGGGAGCGCTATCGAGAGGTAGATCTGAGATTCTCGGATCGCGTGGTCTGCAGATAGGCGTGCAGCAGGGATACGAGGGGGTGAGGAATCCGAGGGTGCGCAGCAAAGAGTGTCGCTTTTTGTGCACAACCATGAACCTTCCTTTGACGAAGAACAAGAAAAATATAAAAACAAGATAGAGACTGTGGAAAAGAAGAATTATGTTGTAGCCGTCGATTTGGGTTCTACATCGGTCGTTGTTGGTATTGCCGCGAAGACTGAGGAGGGAATTCTGGAGATTCAGGCCCTGGTGTCGAAGCCCGTGCAGGGTGTAGCAGCCGGTCGTATCGAGAATATCGAGGATGTCAGCTCGGTGCTGGGCAAGGCCTTCGAGGAGGCCGGTGCCGCAGCAGGTATTCGCATTACGTCGGCCTATGCCGGTATCTCGGGTGATTTTGTGCGCTGTGCACGCCATACGGATTATGTCTTTGTGAGTGATCCGAAGAATGGTGTCAGCAAACAGGATCTGGCCGGTCTGTTCGATCGTATGCGCAACTTGCAGGCTCCCGATGATGAGACCATCATGGAGCGTATTCCGCAAAACTACGTCATCGACCAGAACCAGGAGGTGCAGAACCCGATTGGTTCGTTCGGCTCGAAGCTCTCGTCGACCTTCAACTTCATCCTCTGCCAGCGTACGCCGATTCAGCGTCTGGAGATGGCTCTGAAGCGTGTCGGTGTGGAGTTGCTGGGCGTGATTCCCAACTCGCTAGCTACGGCTGAGGCTGTTCTTTCGGCTGACGAGAAGGAGGAGGGTGTTGCTGTGGTCGATATCGGTGGCGGCGTGACGGATGTGACGGTGTACTACCGCAACATCGTGCGCTATGTGGCTTCGATTCCGATTGGTGCCTCGGCCATCAACCACGATATTCGTACGATGGGTGTTCCGGAGCGTTTTGTCGAGAGCCTGAAGCAGAAGTATGGTTCGGCAGTCTCGGAGCGTGTTTCGGAGGAGAAACTGATTCGTGTAACGGGTCGCACACCGCGTGAGTCGCGTGATATCTTGCTGCGCAACCTCTCGACTGTGATCGAGGCGCGCACGATGGATATCATCGACCTGGTGAACGAGGAGCTCAAGATTTCGGGCTATGCCGGTAAGCTCGGCTATGGCATCGTGCTGACGGGTGGTTCGGCCAACCTGAAGGATATCGATGAACTGTTCCGTCTTGGCACGAAACTCGATGTTCGCGTGGCTCAGCCCGACATGAACCTGACGGAGGCATCGTGCGAGCGCGTAAATGATCCGACCTACGCTACGGTGGTTGGTCTGTTGATGCGTGGTTCGACCCAGAGCCAGGTGGTCCTGCCGCAGCAGCCGCAGCGTCCCGTGGTTACGGAGTCGGTGCGTCGTCCGCAGCAGCCTGTTCCGCCCGTAGTGCCGACCCCGACGCCGAAGGCAGAGCCGGTGGCCCGGCCTACGAAGCAGGAGGAGCAGCCGGTGCCGCAGCCCGCACAACCCGTACAGCCTGCTCAGCCGATCGAGCAGAAACCTTATGTGCCGCCCGTGGTACCCGCTTCGGAGGTTGTCGATGAGGATCCTGAAGAGGACGAGACCGACATCTATGAGGATGAGCCCAAGGGCAAGCGTAGCTTCTGGGGCTGGGTGAAGAAGATCACCGAGGGTTTTGAGGCTCCGGGCGATGAGGAGATTTAACGCGTACGAGAAATAACACAAAAAAGAATCAATACCGATCCTTAGGTCGGGACTAACGATAAAAAAATATGGCAGAAGATTTAATGGCCCAAGTGAAGGCTGAGCGCGAATCGAAATCGATCATTACGGTAATGGGTGTCGGCGGTGCCGGCGGCAATGCCGTGAAGCGCATGTGGAACATGGGTATCGAGGGTGTGACCTTCATGGTATGTAACACCGATAGCCAGGCACTTCATAAAAGCGAAGTAGAGACCAAGATTCAGCTCGGTAAGGATGGCTTGGGCGCAGGTAACGACCCCGCGAAGGGTCGTGATCTGGCGATCGAGTCGCTCGACGAGGTGCGTCAGGCCCTCAAAGAGGCAGGTGCCCGCATGATCTTTATCACGGCCGGTATGGGTGGTGGTACGGGTACGGGTGCGTCGCCCGTGATTGCCGAGTTGGCCAAGGAGATGGGTCTGTTGACCGTTGCCATCGTTACCTCGCCTCTGGCGTTGGAGGGTGCCGACCGCTACAAGCAGGCCCAGGAGGGTATCGAGAAGCTGCGCAAGACGGTCGATTCGTTGCTGATCATCAACAACGAAAATATCCGCGAGCTCTATGGTCGCATGTCGCTCGGCCAGGCCTTTGGTAAGGCGGATGAGGTACTCTCGCTCGCTACGAAGGGTATCGCCGAGATCATCACGGTTGAGAGCCCGCAGGTTAATGTCGACTTCGCCGATGTGTCGAAGGTGATGAGCGGTAGTGGTCGTGCACACATGGCGGTTGCTTCGGCGACCGGTGAGCACCGCGCCAAGGAGGCTGCTCAGGCTACGCTGCATTCGCCCCTGTTGGACCACAATCAGATTGCCGGTGCGAAGAATATCCTGCTCAACATCTCGGTGGATCATGAGGACAACCTGATCTACGACGAGGTGATCGAGATTCTGACCTTCATTCAGCAGAATGCCAGCGTGCGCGATGAGAGTGGCGCAATTCATACGGCCAACATCATTTGGGGTAACAGCGTGAAACCTTCGCTGGGCGATGCCCTGGAGATTGTTTTGGTGGCTACGGGCTTCGAGGGCGAGAACGAGGATGTAAACTCGGCCATGGAGCGCATCGTGACCAGCCCGATCGTCGAGCCGGTTAAGCCGCAGGAGAAGGAGGAGCAGTCGGTGCTCGAGCCGATTAAGCCCGTGCAGCCCAAGCAGCCGCAGCGTCCGCAGGAGCCGGCCGTATTGGGTGCACGTTCGAATCGCTACGACAAGATTGGTCAAATTTTGGCCAAGCCTGCCTACCAGGCCCGCAACTCGAAGTTTGTGGTGAAGACCACGACGAAGGCCAAGGAGGTATTGCGCGATGAGCAGAACGAGGCTGCGGAGACGAAACCTGAGGATCAGAGCGGTTCGCTCTTTTAATCTGTAGGGCGGATGGCAGCAGCTTCGTGGTTGGTCTTTAACGGATTCGATGGCAGCGTGTTGGGATTGATGGTCCTGACACTGCTGTTGTTGTGCCTGTCGGCCTTCGTTTCCGGATCCGAGACGGCCTTTTTCTCCCTCTCGCACCACGACCTGCAGGCGCTGAAAAAACACGATGCTGAGGCTGCTGATCGTGTGGTGGGACTCTTGAGTAATGTCGATTTGTTGCTGGCTACCATTTTGGTGGTGAACAACTTGGTCAATATCTGTATCACGATCCTTACGGCCTCGATCATCGACCATCTGTTTACCTTCTACGGGTTCGATTTTCTCTTTAAGACGGTTCTGGTGACCTTCCTCTTGCTCCTCTTTGGTGAGGTGCTCCCGAAGGTCTTTGCCCAGTCCTCGCCGGCCCGTTTTGCGCTCTTTGCCGTGCGTCCGATTCAGCTGTTGCAATCGATTTTCCGCCCCTTTGCGATGATCTTGGTACGTACGGGCAACCGCATCAGCGAGCGTGCTCCGTTGCGTCGTGAGATCTCGCTTGACGAGCTGGCCGATGCAGTTGATTTGACCCAAACCGACAGTGACGAGGAGCGTGTGATGCTTTCGGGTATCGTCAACTTTGTCAATACGGAGGCAGCAGCTATCATGAAACCGCGTGTCGATATTACGGCCGTGGAGCTGACGGCCGATTACGAGGCGGTGAAGCAGACCATCATTGAGTCGGGCTTCTCGCGCATTCCGGTCTATGATGAGGATATCGACAATATCCGCGGTACGCTCTATGTGAAGGATCTGGTTCCCCACCTGAATAAGGGCAACGAGTTCGGTTGGCAGCAGCTGATTCGCAAACCCTATTTCATTCCCGAACACAAGAAGATTAACGACCTCTTGGAGGACTTCCAGACAAACAAGGTGCACATGGCCATCGTGGTGGATGAGTATGGCTCGACGCTCGGTCTGGTGTCGCTCGAAGATATCATTGAGGAGATTATCGGCGAGATCTCGGACGAGAGCGATGCCGACGAAAAACTCTATACGATGCTTGGCCCGCAGACCTATCTCTTTGGGGGCAAGACTCACATTGTCGATTTTGAGCGTATCTTGGAGCTCGACGAGGACACGTTTGCCGATCTGAGAGGTGAGGCCGAGACCCTGGCTGGCCTGATGTTGGAGCTCAAACGCGACTTTCCGCGCAAGGGCGATAGCTTTACGGCCCATCAGTTGCGCTTCACGGTGAGCGAAATGGACAATCACCGCATCGATAAAATCAAAGTTGAGATTTTATAACGTATTTCGATGAAAATTTTACATTTTCTTCTCGGTATCTGTCTCGGCTTGTGCGCTTGTGGCGATGCCGATTCGGAGCTTCCTGACAATCCTGATCAGGAGCAAACTATCCTTTCAGAAGAACACTATGCACTGATTACCGGCAACGGGCAGTACACCTTTGTGACCGATGCAGAAAACCAGGCCGGTTCGGGTGAGCGTGTCGCTATTCCTACAGCCTACTATATGGCAAAATATGCAGTCACGAATCGAGCTTGGAATGACTTTTTGAAGGCGACATCTCGTTCAGCACCTCGTTATTGGCCCAATGGCGAAATTCCGACAGGTCGTGAGGAGCACCCCGTTTTGTGGGTTTCGTATCACGAGGCAGAGGCCTATTGTGATTGGTTGGAGGGGCAGTACGAAGGATTTGATTTTCGTCTTCCCACCGAAGCGGAGTGGGAGTATGCCGCCCTTGGAGGTGCTCAAGATCCCTATCCTTGGGGGACTGCGCAGGTAAGCTATCAAAGTGGTGTATTGGATGCTCGATTTAACTACAACGCAGTAATTGCTTCCGAATTGTTACAGACTCCCGATCGCTTGATTCGCTACAACCACTCGAAATCGAGTCGGTATGGGGAGCAAGAACCGATAGGGAAGGTTATCTCGATTGGTGAAAAAGGAGCTGTGTCGGGTTGGATTAACCACAGCGATTATACCGGTTTTGTCTATACCGATCTCTTTACCGAAATCAATGATGCGGGTGGAAATACTTGTGCCGTAGATGCCTATCCGAAAAGCGTATCCTATTTCGGTTGCTACAATATGTGTGGCAACTGCTGGGAATGGACTTCGACTGAGGCTGTTGCCATGAATGGAGCGGAGAAGGGTGATTTGGTTCAGGTGATTCGTGGAGGCTCCTGGTATGCAACGCAGGCGAGTTGCAAGGCAACTTTCCGCGGGGAGGGTCGTGCAAAAGGAAATGCGTTTGCGACGGTAGGTTTTCGCGTTGTGGCTGTCGAAAAATAATCAAACTACCATGGAGCTCTATCTCTCCGGCCTACTCTCGGAAGCGGAACTCGAGGCGTGGACTTCTGCTGAGGAGCGTGCTGAGGCCGCCTCGTTCGGCTCGATGCAGCGTCGCCGCGAGTACCTGACCTGGCGGGCGGTGTTGCGCCAACAGCTGGGGGGCGATCTGAAGATTGCCTACAACGAGGTGGGTGCCCCCATCTTGCCCGATCGGGAGGAGTATATCTCCGTCAGCCATGCCCGCGATCGGGTAGTGGTAATGCTCTCCGATAAACGGGTCGGAGTCGATATCGA
>JAFZFJ010000164.1 GCA_017555975.1 Alistipes sp.
ATGCTCCGCATTCAGCCCCTTCGCAAGCCTTGAAATCCCACTTGTTATCCAACTTTATGCCGTGCAGGAGTTCTGTTCGGTGCGCTGAAAATTGTACCTTATATATTATCAATAGCACCAACAAAAAAAGGACTGCCTTTCGGTAGTCCTTTTTCATAGCTTTGACTTTGCAGATTACTTGCCAATAACCTCCTGCAATGCCGTGCGCTCCTCCTCGGTGATGGCCTCCATGCCGTTGTAGTAGGCGACCAACTCCACGATCGAATTGTTGAAATAGCCACTCAGTGCCGACTGCAGTACGCGTGCGGCATAAGCCTGCTTGTCCACTTTCGGATAGTAGGTAAAGCTGCGACCCACAAATTTGCGGCCGACAAAGCCCTTCTCCTCCAAAATCTTCATAAAGGTAGCCACGGTCGTATAGGCCGGCTTGGGCTCATCCGTCTTGGCGATGATGTCCTTGACATTGCCTTCGCCAAGTGCCCATAAAATCTGCATAATCTGCTCCTCTCCGCGAGTCAGATCCTGGTTCTTCTTCTTTTGCATGGTTTGTGTGTGATGCTTTCATACAAAGATAGGCATCAATCTGGCAAAAAACGAAAGAAATTTTTAGAAAGTGGTCCTCTGGTCCGACGAATGGCCAATATTCACCGATAAAAACAGAAAAAGCGAGGCTGAAAGGTAGGTGCCTCGCTTTGTTAAGTCCTATTTATCCACGCTTTGTGACGAGTTAGAAGGCGCGTTCGCGGTTCTCTTCGTTGTCCTTCTCCGAGCGGGCCACCTCGTCGCCCTCCCAGTCAAACCAGGGGAAGGTGCGCTGCTCGCCCAGTCCGAAGCGCAGGTAGGTGATCGGCAGACCCATCTCGAGGAAGCGGCCCTCGTAGGCGGTCTTGACCGAGAGCGTCTCATCGGCATAGCCCGAGCCGTAGATGTCGTCGTTGGCCACCTCGCACGGCAGGCCGTAGTGGTCGATCACAGCCTTCGTATAGGCGTGCAGGTGCTTCGAGTCGGTCTTGAGGTTGATGCGACCCTCCTTTTTCAGCAGGCGTGCATAGCGCTCCAGGAAGAGGGGCGACGTGAGACGCTTGCGGGCACGGTTGGTCTTGAGCTGCGGATCGGGGAAGGTGATCCAGATCTCGTCCACCTCACCCTCGGCAAAGAGGCTCTCGATAAACTCGATGCGCGTGCGCAGGAAACCCACATTTTGCATCGAACGCTGCGTGGCGGTCTTGGCACCGCGCCACATGCGGGCACCCTTGATGTCGATGCCGATGTAGTTGTTCTCGGGGTTGCGCTCGGCCAGCCCTACGGTGTACTCGCCCTTGCCGCAGCCGAGCTCCAGGATGATGGGGCGATCGTTGTGGAAGAAATCCTTGCGCCAATTCCCCTTCAGCGGGTGGTCGCAGCGGAAGACAGCGTCGAAATCGGGCTGCACGAAGCAGGCAAAGGTTTCGTTTTCGGCAAATTTGCGCAGTTTATCTTTTCCCATGTTTAGGTCTGTATCGATTTAATTATTCGGTTCGAAAACATATGCCGACGGCCTCAACGCCCGCTACCGTGCGTGTCGGGGTCAGCGTGAAATAGTAGGTGCCCTCCTTGCGAAGTGTGACGCCACGTCGGTAGGGGATCTCCACCACCTGCTTCAGGGCATTGATGCGTCGCGTGGGCGGAATGATCAGGCGGTGATACTCCTCCGTGCGGAGCGAATCGGGCGAGAAGGTCACGATGCGAACCGTCAGGCTATCCTCCGAGAAGCGGCTGTCGGTGCGCAGGAAGATTTTCAGCTCACCATAGCCGTTCGGCTGCTCTTGCTTGAGCTCCACGATGGCCGAATGGTCGGGATCAAAGAGCTCCACATCGCTCACGAAGGCCTGCTCGGGAGCCACACATGCCCCCATCAGTAGCACAACGATTCCGCCAATGAGTCCTCTGAGACGCATGGCTTACTCGTTGTTACCTCCCTGGTTGCCCCCCTGGTTGCCGCCTCCGTTTTGCGGGCGACGACGGTGGTGGTACGGACGACGGTGGTTGCGGTTGCCGTTGGGACGCTCCTCACCCTCGGCGTGAGCCTCCTGCGGTCGTTGCTCAGCCTTCTGCTCGCCCTTCTGCTCAGGCTTCTGTGCCGGCTTGTTCTCGCCCTTCTGCTCGGTCGGTTGGCCCTTGGGCTGCTCGTTGCGCTGCTTGGGCTTGCGGTCGGGGCGACCAGGACGCTGCTCACCCTTCGGTGCAGCCTCCTCGTTCTTCGGCTCGGCCTTTTCAGCCTTCTGCTCGGGCTTCTGCTCGGGCTTGTTTTCGCCCTTCTGCTCGCTACCCTTCGACTTGCTCTTGTTCTTCTTCTTGCGGCGCTTCGCCTTATCGAAACGGGTGATGCTGTCCTCCTCCGAACGGTAGGTCGGCTCCTCGATCATATCGTTTGCCTCATCGGCATCCTGCAACTGATCCACACGCTTACCGACACGGTTGGCAGCCTGAATCTCCTCCACGCGTGCTGCGGGGATGGTCGTCAGGTTTGACATCGTATCCTTGCTCGACGAGAAGGTCATCAGACCGGCCAGAATGTCGGTCTTGACGAGGAACCACTCGCCATCGACCGTCTGCAGCGGCTCGCGCACACGCGGTAACGACTTGCGAGCGTCGGCGTAGGCGTCGTACTCGTACATCATGCAGCACTTGAGCTTCGAGCACTGACCGGCCAACTTCTGGGGGTTGAGCGAAAGATCCTGTGCACGAGCGGCACCGGTCGTGACACTCGAGAAGGTGGACATCCACGAGGCGCAGCAGAGCTCACGGCCACAGGCACCCAGACCGCCGATGCGGCCCGCCTCCTGACGTGCACCGATCTGCTTCATCTCGATGCGGATGTGGAAACGCTCGGCGAAGACCTTGATCAACTCGCGGAAGTCGACGCGCTCGTCGGCGATGTAGTAGAAGATGGCCTTGATCTTGTCACCCTGATACTCCACGTCGCCGATCTTCATGTTCAGACCCATGTCGGCGGCAATCTGGCGCGAGAGGATCATCGTCTCGTGCTCCAGGGCGATGGCCTCCTGCCAACGCTCAATATCGTAGGGCTTTGCCTTGCGGTAGATTTTGCGGAACTCGCCGTTTTGGGGGTTGAAACCCGTGCGGCGCATCTGCTTGAGCACCATATCGCCCGTGAGCGAGATAACGCCGATATCGTGACCCGGAGCAGCCTCCACGGCGACAATGTCACCACGCTTGAGCTCCAGGTTATTGACGTTTTGGTAGAATCCGCGACGCGTATTCTTGAAGCGCACCTCGAAGATGTCGCCCTCGCAATGCTGCGGATACTCCTCTAA
Source organism: Alistipes sp. (assembly GCA_017555975.1). Classification (GTDB taxonomy): domain Bacteria; phylum Bacteroidota; class Bacteroidia; order Bacteroidales; family Rikenellaceae; genus Alistipes. Next base: position 3,318 of record JAFZFJ010000164.1, read on the forward strand.
CCAGTTCTCTTCATGGAGCTTGAAACAGCCCTCCTTGGCAAAGGCATCGGGACCGTTCTCGTTCTCCGTGAAACAGCAGCCGCGTCCGACAACGGGGCGGCAGCAACAATTCTTGACTGTATCTTGTTTCTGATCGAATTCCATTTCCATAGTGGTTGGTATATTTGGCGTAAAGATACAACTTTTAATGAAAAATTAAAAATGAAGAATTAAAAATTAGAGTTGAGAAAGGGCGAGAAGGGGCAAGAAAAAGGGGTGCAGGCAGGAAAGGGCAAGAAAGGAGATTAAAGATATTAAAGAGATTAAGGAAAGCCCCTCTTTCAACTCATTAATATCTTTACACTCTTTTAACTCTCAACTTTCAACTTTCAACTTTCAATTTTCAACCGGTGGATGTTGCGACGGATGCGCGCCATGAGGAGCAGGGCGGCAGCACCCAGACCAAACGAATAGCTAAGGAAGAAGCCCGAGGGGCCCATGCCGGCCGTGATGCCAAGCAGGTAGCCCGAAGGCATGTTGATGAGCCAATAGGCCACGAAGGCAATCGGCATGATGATCTTCACATCCTGCAGACCGCGCAGAATGCCCACCGAGATGTTCTGCATGCCGTCCCAAAGCTGGTAAAGTGCCACGAAGACCATCATGTTGGCCGTTAGGTTGATTACCTCTTCGTTGTCGGTAAACAGATGCGGAATGTGGCGACGCAGCAGGATAAAGAAGAGCGAGGCACAGAGCGACCAGACGAGCACCAGGTGGTACGAAGCATGAGCCGCCAGGCGCAACTCCTCGTGGTTGCGTTCGCCGTAGCAGTGCGAAATGCGGATCGTGGCGGCCGAGCCGATCGAGAGGATCACCATAAAGGCGCAGTTGCCGAGCGTGATGGCCACCTGGTTGGCGCTTAGGGCCACCGTGCCGAGCCAACCGATCATGACGGCCGTGCCGACAAAGGCCGACGACTCTAGGAACATCTGACCGGCGATCGGCAGTCCGATGCGCAGCAGCTGGTGCACACGAGTCCACTGTGGGAGACGCAGACGGAATCCGCGCAGGTATTCCCGATACTTCGTGTGGTAGAGGAAGTAGCTGATGATCATCACGGCCGACGCGATGCGCGAGAGCGTTGTGGCCAGACCTGCACCCGCGGCACCCATGGCCGGAAGGCCCCAGTGGCCGAAGATGAGCAGGTAGTTGAAACCGACATTCAGCAGGTTTGTAATCAGGGTGATGATCATCACCGTCTTCGTGTTTCCGGCACCCTCGAGGAAGGATTTGAAGCCGAAAAAGAAGAGCATGAAGGGGATGCTGTAGGCCAGCATCCGGTAGTAGGGGATCGCTCCGGCGACCACCTCATCGGGTTGTCCGAGGTGGTAGAGTAGCGGTGCGGCTGCATATTGCGCAATGCCGACTACCAGACCGAGCAGCGTGTAGAAGATGATGGCGTTGTTCAGCAGCGACGAACACTCCTTGTGCTCGCCCCGCACATAACGCTCGCCAATGAGTGGCGTAAGACCCAGCGTGACGCCGATGCAGCCGATCAGAATCAAGAAGGCCATCGACGAACCGAACGATACGGCCGCCAACGGCAAGGGGTCCTCACCGCCGTATTGTCCCACCATCATCGTGTCGGCCAGCTGCGTGAGCATTTGTCCGAGTTGGGTCAGCACAACCGGAATCGAGAGAGCCAGATTCTTGCGATACTGCTCTTTGTATTTACGCCACAAGGTCATGGAAGCCTATTGTCTACTCCTTTTCGGGGAAACCCTGTGCCTTGAGTTTGATCTCGCCACCGTCGGGCGTTACGAGGTAGCAACCGGCCTGCTCACGGGTGATGTGGCCGATTACATCCACGACACCGAGGCGCATCACCTGCTCCTGCATCGAGAGGGGCACGGTGAAGAGCAACTCGTAATCCTCGCCACCGTTCAGTCCGGCAATCACCGGATCGATGTGCATCTCTTCGCAGAGCTCCGAGGTCTGACGGGCGATGGGCATACGCTCCAGGTAGATGCGGGCACCACACTTCGAACTGCGGCACAGCTGAATCAGGTCGCTGGCCAGGCCATCCGTCAGGTCGATCATGGCCGTCGGCTGGATCTTCTCCTCCTCCAGCACGTCGACAATATCGGTGCGCGGACGCGGCTTGAGGTAGCGCTCCAGCAGGTACTCGTAGCCTTTGAATTGGGGTTCGGGCAGATCCACGTCGGCCAATACGCGCTTCTCGCGCTCGAGCAGTTGCAGACCCATGTAGGCGGCACCCAGGCTACCCGTGATGCAGATCAGGTCGTGCTCCTTGGCCCCCGAACGGTAGGTTGCGTGGCCCTTCTTGACAACACCCGTAGCCGTAGCCGTGATGACCAGACCCGTGAGCGAGGCGCGCGTGTCGCCACCCACCAGGTCGATCTGCTGCTCGTGGCAGGCAAAGCGGATACCCTCATACAGATCGTCGAGCGCCTCCACGGGAATCTTCGACGAGACACCGATCGAGATCATCAGCTGACGCGGACGGGCATTCATCGCCGCGAGGTCACTCACAACGGCCGTCACGACTTTGTAGCCCAAGTGCTTGAGCGGGAAGTAGGTCAAATCGAAATCGACCCCCTCGAAAAACGAGTCGGTGGTCAGCACCAGCTCCTCGTCCTCGGTGTGGCTGATAACGGCACCATCGTCGCCCACAGCGCAGTGGGTCGTTTGGTGGTGGAGCTTGAAATCGGCCGTCAGGCGGTCGATGAGTCCAAATTCGCCCAGTTCGGCGATCTCGGTACGCTTCTTATTCATGATTTAGGGTATGAATTTGCAAAAATTTTTACAAAATTATGAAAAGTTTGGGGGCTTACAAAAAAATAGTGTATTTTTGTCCGGCCAAATGACAAAACAGGCTTATTCTATGATCAATATCGTTTTATTTGGTGCGCCGGGTTGTGGTAAGGGTACCCAGGCTGCATTGTTGAAGGAACATTTAGGTATCGAGCACGTCTCGACGGGCGAGGTGATTCGCGGCCATATTCGTCGCGGCACGGAGTTCGGTAAGCAGGTGCAGGCCTGCATCGAGCGTGGTGAGCTGGCTCCCGACGAGCTGGTGATCTCGATGATTGCCGATTATGTAGCTTCGCACAAGGACTCGCCGGGTTGCATCTATGATGGTTTCCCGCGTACGACGGCTCAGGCCGAGGCCTTTGATAAGATTTTGTCGGACAACGATCTGAAGGTCGATCTGATGATCCGCATTGTTGTTGAGGAGCAGGAGCTGATTCGTCGCATTCTGCTGCGCGGTAAGGAGTCGGGTCGTGCCGATGACAGCTCGGAGGAGGTCATTCGCCAGCGTCTGGAGGTCTATTGGGCCCAGACGGCAGTCGTTGCCGAGCACTACAAGGCCCAGGGCAAATATGTCAAAGTCGACGGTGAGGGCACGATCGAGGAGGTATTCGAGCGAATCGTCCGCGCAATTGAGGCTTTGAAGTAGATTTTTTGTGCCTAAATGCCTAATTTTGAATTCTAAATTTTGAATTCTGAATTTTAATCCGTACTTTTGCCGTCCCAAATGGGACAAAATTAATTTTAATAACAAACAGTATGAACAATTACGAAACCGTTTTCATTGTCACGCCGGTTCTGTCGGAGACTCAGGTACAGGAGGTTGCTGACAAATTCCAGGGTGTTATCACCGAGAACGGCGGTCAGATCGTAAATCGTGAGAACTGGGGCCTGAAGAAGCTCGCATATCCGATTCAGAAGAAGACCACCGGCTTCTATTTCTTGATCGAGTTCGCCGCTGAGGGTGACATCATCAACAAGCTGGAGACCCAGTATCGCCGCGACGAGCGCGTGATCCGTTTCTTAACTTTCAAGCAGGACAAGTTCGCTGCCGAGTATGCAGCAAAGCGTCGTGCGAAACTTGCTAACAAACAGGAGGAGTAAACTATGGCACAGGAGAACAACGCAGCTCAGTCGGAGATCCGCTACCTGAACCCCGTTTCGGTAGATGTAAAGAAGAAGAAGTACTGCCGCTTCAAGAAGCTCGGCATCAAGTATGTTGACTACAAGGACGGTGAGTTCCTCAAGAAGTTCCTCAACGAGCAGGGTAAGTTGCTGCCCCGCCGTCTGACGGGTACCTCGCAGAAGTATCAGAAGAAGGTTGC
>JAFZFJ010000165.1 GCA_017555975.1 Alistipes sp.
GGATTTACCTGTGCTCTTTTTCTTTGACGAACCACTGACGAGCGATTTGGCCATCGAGGTGCTTACGCTGCGGATAAAGCTCGTTGCGGCTGCACCGATCAGTGTGCCCAGCAGACCACGGCCTACACCGCTACGCGATTGCTTTTGGCGCTCCTTCTCCTCGAGGGTGGCCTGTTTCTCGGCCTCCTCTTGGGCTCGTTGCTCCTCGGCAGCTCGTTCGGCCGCTGCGTTTTGCTCGGTCAGCACCTCGTAAGCGCTCAGGCGATCAATGGCCTTGTCGTAGGCACGGATGCCCACTGGTGCGGTGGCCATCAGGTGGCGGCGCTGCTCCTCGGTGATGGCACCAATCTGGCTCAGCGGGAAGAGAATCTTGGCACGCTCAACAACCGATGGTGCACCCTTCGCGTCGAGGATCGAAACAAGCGCCTCGCCCGTTCCCAGCTCCATGATGGCCTCCTCGGTCGAGAAGGCGGGGTTGGTACGGAAGGTCTGCGCAGCCGAGCGCACTGCCTTTTGATCCTTTGGCGTAAAGGCGCGCAGGGCATGTTGGATGCGGTTACCGAGCTGGCCCAGGATATCCTCGGGGATATCGGTGGGCGACTGGGTGACGAAGTAGACGCCGACGCCCTTCGAACGAATCAGGCGCACCACCTGCTCGATCTTATCAACCAATGCCTTGGCTGTGCCGTCGAAGAGCATATGCGCCTCGTCGAAGAAGAAGACCAACTTCGGAAGTTCGGCATCGCCCACCTCGGGCAGGTTCTCGTACAGCTCCGATAGCAACCACAGCAGGAAGGTGGAGTAGAGCTTCGGGTTGAGCATCAGCTTATCGGCTGCCAGGACGTTCATCACGCCACGACCACCCTCGGTTTGAATCAGATCGTGGATATTGAAGGCCGGCTCACCGAAGAATTTATCGCCGCCCTCGCTCTCGATGGCGAGCAGGGCTCGCTGAATCGCTCCAATCGAGGCGGGGGAGATATTACCATATTCGGTGGTGTATTGCTTGGCATTCTTGGCCACAAAGTCGAGCATCAGTCGTAGGTCCTTCAGGTCGATGAGCAGCAGATTCTGATCGTCGGCAATGCGAAAGACGATGTTGAGCACACCACTTTGCGTCTCATTGAGCTGCATGAGGCGCGCGAGGAACTGCGGACCCATCTCACTGACGGTCGTGCGCATGGCGTGACCACGCTCGCCATAGACGTCGAACACGCGCACCGGACACCCTGCAAATTGGGGCTCCGTGATGCCGAACTCGGCGCAACGCTTCTCGATAAAACCGCTCATGGCGCCCGTCTGGCTGATACCCGAGAGGTCGCCCTTCATGTCGGCCATGAAGCAGGGAACACCTGCCTGAGAAAAGGTTTCGGCCAGCACCTGCAGGGTGACGGTCTTACCCGTACCCGTAGCGCCGGCAATCAATCCGTGGCGGTTAGCCATCGAACCCTCGATAGAAATCGGTCCTGAAGCGGCGTGTGCCACGTAGAGTTTTTTATCGGCGGTATACATCTTGTTAATTTGCGCTTTAAAGGTTTGTCTATGCAAATATAACAATTTAATTCCTGGATTTTCGCACCCCGGGATTGCTTTTGTGGCGAAATTCCGCTATTTTTGAGTGCGTAATTTCTCAAACAGAAAAACGAGAACCGATAAGTAGATGACGGCACTTTTTGAAGATGTGATTTTTGGTCCGGTGCGTTCACGCCGTTTGGGCCTTTCGCTGGGGGTAAATCTGCTCCCCGTGCATGCTAAAATATGCTCGTTCGACTGCATCTATTGCGAGTGTGGTTGGAATGCTGAGCGTCGAGGCGAGATGCGCTTTAACAGCCGCGAGGAGGTACGCGAGCGCCTGGCTGAGGTGCTCGAAAAGATGGTCGGGGAGGGTACGCCCCCCGATGTGGTGACCTTTGCCGGTAATGGCGAGCCGACGATGCACCCCGATTTCGAGGCGATTATCGACGATACGATTTCGTTGCGCGATCGACTCGCGCCGTCGGCGAAGATCTCGGTGCTGTCGAATGCGACCCAGCTTCACCGCGCGGATGTCTGCCGGGCCCTACATCGCGTGGATAACAACATCTTGAAACTCGACTCGGCCTTTGACGAGACGGTGCAGTGTGTTAATCAGCCCCGCCAGGCCCACTATACGGTGGCCGATGTGGTGGCTCGCATGCAGGAGTTTCGAGGCGAGATGATCCTGCAGACGATGTTCCTGCGAGGTGAGTATGGGGACAAGGTGATCGACAACACGACACCCGACGAGGTGGCCGCCTGGTTGAAATTGGTGGCTGAGATCCGTCCGCGCCAGGTGATGATCTACTCGCTGGATCGCGACACCCCCTGCCAGACCCTGCATCGTGTGGCGCGTGAGGAGCTTCAACAGATTGCCGATCAGGTTGTTGCACTTGGCATTGTCTGCTCGGTGGCCTGATCCGAAGCGCCGTCGGGCTGGTCGATAAAGAGCAGTGGAGCAGTGGGGTAGCCGCGCTCCTCAATCTGGTGGAGAATCTCGCTGAGGGTCGTGGTCGGCAACTGCGGAGTGCGTGATAAGATCCATAGGTATTTCGACGAGCGGCTGCCGATGACGCACCACGCATAGTCGGGGGCAAGAGCCAGCACGTTATAATCCGAAAAGAAAAACCAGAAGAACGAGACGCGCAGTCGTCCCGGTGTATTGGTGGTATGCGCCTTGCCGCGTGCCACCTTCTCTTTGCCCGTGCGCTCGTCGATGCCGCGATTTACCACCTCGATATGTCCGTTTGGAAGTAGCGTATAGTGGGTTTGCACGGCCGTTAGGTTGCGTTCGAACGAGTGGTCGTAGCGGGCAATTTCATACCAGCGTCCCATGAAACGTGGCAAATCCAGGTTGCTTACCGTTGTGCGGTTGATGCAGGAGTTGGCCGGTGCGCATAGTACACTGCCAAGTAAGGCGGAGAGTATAAGTGTAATGAGAATCATTTTCATGATCGGGTACATTACACTTTTTATACCAAAGAAGTTGCTGTAAGATTGTTTGCTATCCAATATCTACAAAAAAGACTGTTCAACATGAAGTTGGACAGTCTTTTTCTATCTTTTACGCTGCTTTATGCGTTGCAGATCGCTTTCAGAATGCTTGCTGCATCAAAACCACACTCCTCATGCAACTGGTTAGGTGTGCCGTGGCGAATCCAACGGTCGGGAATGCCGAGGCGGGTTACCTCGCCGCGATAGCCCTTTTCGTGCAGGTAGGTGGCCACCGCTTCACCCACGCCACTGCGCAGTGAGCCATCCTCGATTGTGATCACACGCTCGTAGTGTGCTGCAACCTCATCCAGCAGAGCCGTGTCGAGCGGCTTGACGAAGCGCAGGTCGTAGTGGGCTGCGTGAATGCCCTGCTCAGCCGCGGCATCGAGCGCCTTGGTGGCCTCTATGGCGGTTGTTCCGATGGTCAGCACCGCCAGCTTCTCGCCCTTGCGGAGCTGCACGCCACGACCCTCCTCAATCTTGGTGAAGGGCTCCCCACGCCAGGCGACACCTTCGCCCGTGCCACGCGGATAGCGGATCATATAGGGATGTCCGGCCTCCTTGGCCGAATACATCATGTTTCTCAGTTCGAGTTCGTTGCGCGGTGCGGCCACCGTCAACGAGGGGATGGCAGCATAGGCTGCCATGTCGAATGTGCCGTGGTGCGTTGCGCCATCTTCACCCACCAGACCACCACGGTCGAGGCAGAAGACAACGGGCAGATTCTGGATCGCCACGTCGTGGATGACGTTGTCGTAGGCGCGCTGCATGAAGGTTGAGTAGATGGCGCAGAAGGGGATCATACCCGAGGCGGCCAAACCAGCCGCAAAGGTGACGGCGTGTCCCTCGGCAATACCGACGTCGAAGGTACGCTCGGGTATCGCCTGCATCATCTGCTGCAGACCGCAACCCGAAGGCATGGCGGCTGTGATGCCGACAACCCGCTGATCCTGCTCTGCGAGGTCGATCATCGTCTGGCCAAAGACATCCTGGAAACGATCTTTCGAGCTATTGTGGATACGCTCACCGGTCTCGGCGTTGTAGCAACCCGGAGCGTGCCACGTGGGCTGATCCAGCTCGGCGGGTTCGTAGCCCTTACCCTTGGTCGTCAGTATGTGGAGTAGCTTCGGCCCCTCGACCTTCTTGAGTGCCTTCAGCGTGCGAATTAACTCCGGCAAGTTGTGGCCGTCGATGGGGCCAAAATAGCGGAAATTGAAGCTCTCAAAGAGGTTGCTGTTGTGCAGCAGTACCTGCTTGGTGGCTGTGCCGGCCTTCTGTAGAAAACGCAACAGGAACGGAAGGTGTGACAGTGCGGCCCAAGCGTGTTGCTTGAGACGGTTGTAGTGGTGCGACGAGGTGATCTTCACCAGGTAGCTCTTCAGTGCTCCGGTTGCATGGTCGATGGCCATGTTGTTGTCGTTGAGGATGACCAGCAGGTTCGATTTGCGGCTCGCGCCTGCGTTGTTCAAACCCTCAAAGGCCAGGCCTCCCGTCATGGCACCATCGCCGATCACGGCCACAATGTGGCGATCGTCACCCTGCAACTCGGCCGCTTTGGCCATGCCGAGGGCTGCTGAAATCGAGACCGAGGCGTGACCACCGCCAAAGGCGTCGAACTCACTCTCGTCCATGCGCGGGAAACCGCTGATTCCACCCTTCTTGCGTTGGGTGAGAAAGGCCTCGCGGCGACCCGTAATGATCTTGTGGGGATAGGTTTGGTGGCCAACATCCCAGACGATTTTGTCCTGGGGCGTGTCGAATACGTAGTGCAGGGCCGTAGCCAGCTCTACGGTGCCAAGGCTCGACGCCAAATGGCCCGGATTGACCGAACAGGCCTCGATGATGTAGCGACGCAACTCGTCGCAATAGAGGCGCAGTTTATCCGGAGAAAGCGTTTTTAGCTCCTCGGGAGTGTTGATTTTTTCAAGAATTTGGTACTTCTGCTCGATCATGGTTGCACAAAGATAGCAATAAAAGCGAATTTTTTCAAAGAATTTTCATATCTTCGCATAACGAATCAACTATTAGTCACATGAAATACAATCGCATCCTGCTCAAACTGAGCGGTGAGTCGCTCCAAGGAGCACAAAAATACGGACTCGATCCGGCACAACTGCAATCTTATGCCGAGCAAATCAAGGCGGTAGCCGAGTCGGGTATCCAGGTGGGTATCGTGATCGGTGGCGGTAATATCTTCCGTGGCATGACGGGCGCCAAGCGTGGTTTCGACCGTGTAAAGGGCGACCAGATGGGCATGTTGGCTACCATCATCAACTCGCTGGCCCTGCAGTCAGCCCTTGAGGACAATGGTGTAAAGTGCAAGGTGCTCACCTCGATTCGCATGGAGCCTATCGGCGAGTATTTCTCCAAGGCGCGTGCCATTGAGTATCTCGAGGCAGGTTATGTGGTGATTATTGGTGGCGGTACGTCGAATCCCTACTTCACGACCGACACGGCTTCGGCACTGCGTGGCATCGAGATCGAGGCCCAGGTGATGCTGAAGGGTACGCGTGTGGATGGTGTCTATACGGCCGATCCCGAGAAGGACCCCACGGCCGTGAAGTTCGACGAGATTACCTTCGACGAGGTGATCAGCCGTCAGCTCAAGGTGATGGATCAGACCGCCTTTACGCTCTGCCGCGAGAATAGACTGGAGATCATTGTATTCGATATGGATACCCCGGGCAACCTTGGTAAGGTGCTTGCAGGCGAGCAGATCGGTACACTCGTAAAATTGGCATAACATGGCGATTCGTACGCGTAAAAAGCAGAGCCCGGTGCGTCTGTGGCTCTTGGTTGCACTGCTGGTCGTGGTGTGCGCCGTGATCTTCCTGCTGCCCGCAGCCGAGGAGTCGGTTCCTGCTCAGCAGGCGACCGAGCAGGAGGACGAGGCCGCTGCAACGACCTTGGTGAAGGTGGGCATGCAGGCTCCCGACTTTACGGTGACCATGTTCGATGGCTCGACGCTGACCCTCTCTGAGCAGAAGGGTAAGGTGGTGCTCGTGAACTTCTGGGCTACGTGGTGCCCGCCTTGTCGTCAGGAGTTGGCACGTGTGCAGAATGACATCGTGGATCGTTTTGCCGATCAGCCCTTTGTCTTCATTCCCATCTCGCGTGCCGAGGAGATGCAGACTGTGGCGGCCTTCCGCGAGCAGATGGGCTATACCTTCCCGATGGGTCTCGACCCTGAGCGCAAGATTTACGACTTATACGCCTCGAATTTCATCCCCCGCAACTTCCTCATCGACGGTGAGGGTAAGGTGGTTGTTGCCTCGGTAGGCTACGAGCCTGAGGAGTTCGACGCGCTGATTCAGAAGATTGAAGAGATGTTGAAACAATAATTTAAAAACAGAATATTATGGATACCCAATCGATTCTTAATGAGACCACTACGCGCATGCAGAAGACGGTCGATCACCTCGACGAGGAGCTGCTGAACATCCGCGCCGGCAAGGCGTCGGTCAATGTACTGAATGGTGTGATGGTGGAGTATTACGGTTCGCAGGTGCCCGTCTCGGGTGCTGCTTCGGTGACCGTGCCTGATGCGAAGACCATCCTGATCCAGCCCTGGGATAAAAACCTGATCCGCGTGATCGAGAAGGCTATTATCGACTCGAATATCGGTCTTACGCCCTCGAACAACGGTGAGCAGATCCGCCTCTCGATGCCCCCTCTGACGGAGGAGCGTCGTAAGGAGCTCGTAAAGCGTGCCCGTGGTGAGGCTGAGACGGCTCGTGTGAGCCTCCGCAACGCCCGCCGCGATGCCATTGAAAACTTCAAGAAGGCCCAGAAGGAGGGTATGCCCGAGGATGAGGCCAAGGACGGTGGCGAGCGCGCTCAGAAGATGCTGGACAAATACTCGAAGAAGATTGACGAGATTTTGGCGGCTAAGGAGAAGGAGATCATGACCGTATAAAAAGTCCTTTTGTAGGGCCGTTTTGGCGTTACACTGCAAGGCGAAATTGCTCACATACGCTTAGTATGCTGCGCATTTCGCCTTTTTTTGTGCCTAAAAACGACCTCTCCAAAATAACTTTTTTGGTTGTAGCTTTTAGTGCCCATTGTAGTCTCAGGAGCCGCAGCCACCCACAGCCAACAAAAAAGGTTGCACCCGAAAGGATGCAACCTTTTTTTATAGTCTCAGAGGTAATTACTCAACCTTCGGACCGGCAGCCACGAGGTTCTTACCCTCCTCGTTGCCCGTGAACTTCTGGAAGTTCTTCACGAAGCGACCGGCGAGGTCCTTAGCCTTAACCTCCCACTCGGCAGCGTCAGCATACGTGTCGCGCGGATCGAGGATGGCGGGATCTACACCCGGCAGCGAGGTGGGAACCTTGAAGTCGAACATCGGGATCGTCTTCGTGGGAGCGTTGTCGATCGAACCATCGAGGATGGCGTCGATGATACCGCGCGTATCCTTGATCGAGATACGCTTGCCCGTACCATTCCAACCCGTGTTCACGAGGTAAGCCGTAGCACCCGACTTCTCCATGCGCTTTACGAGCTCCTCACCGTACTTGGTGGGGTGCAGCGACAGGAAGGCAGCACCGAAGCAAGCCGAGAAGGTTGGCGTGGGCTCCGTGATACCGCGCTCCGTACCGGCCAACTTAGCCGTGAAACCCGACAGGAAGTAGTACTTCGTCTGCTCAGGCGTCAGGATCGAAACCGGGGGCAGTACACCAAAGGCATCAGCCGAGAGGAAGATTACCTTCTTAGCGGCGGGAGCCTTCGATACGGGCTTCACGATGTTGTCGATGTGGAAGATGGGGTACGATACACGCGTATTCTCCGTAACCGACTTGTCCGAGAAGTCGATCTTACCCTTCTTGTCAACCGTTACGTTCTCCAGCAGTGCGTTGCGACGGATAGCGTTCCAGATATCGGGCTCGTTCTCCTGCGAGAGGTTGATAACCTTAGCGTAGCAACCACCCTCGAAGTTGAAGATACCGTCGTCGTCCCAACCGTGCTCGTCGTCACCGATGAGCTGACGCTTCGGGTCGGTCGAGAGGGTCGTCTTACCCGTACCCGAGAGACCGAAGAATACAGCCGTCTCACCCTGCTCGTTCGTGTTAGCCGAGCAGTGCATCGAAGCGATACCCTGCAGCGGAAGCAGGTAGTTCATGTACGAGAACATACCCTTCTTCATCTCACCACCATACCAGGTGTTGATGATTACCTGCATCTTCTCCGTCAGGTTGAATACAACGGCCGTCTCCGAGTTCAGACCCAGCTCCTTGTAGTTCTTAACCTTAGCCTTCGAAGCGTTCAGTACTACGAAATCGGGCTCGCCGTAGGTCTCCAGCTCAGCGTCGGTCGGACGGATGAACATGTTCTTTACGAAGTGAGCCTGCCAAGCCACCTCCATGATGAAGCGGATCTTGAGGCGCGTATTCTCGTTGGCACCGCAGAAGGTATCAACTACGTAGAGCTTCTTACCCGACAGCTCCTCCGAAGCGATCTTCTTCAGCTCCTTCCAAGCCTTCTTCGTTACAGGCTTGTTGTCGTTCTTGTACTCGGGCGAGGTCCACCAGATGGTGTCCTTCGTCGTCTCGTCCATTACGAAGAACTTGTCCTTGGGCGAACGGCCGGTGTAAACACCCGTCATCACGTTCACGGCGCCCATCTCGGTCTCCTGACCCTTCTCAAAGCCACGCAGACCCTTCTTGGTCTCCTCACGATACAGCTCGTCGTACGAGGGGTTGTAGATAATCTCCTCCACGCCGGTAATACCGTACTGCTTCAAATCTTTCTTGGTAATCATAATAGTGTTGTGTTATTGTTAAATTAAAACCTCTTTTCTGTAGTTGTTTTATCAAAAAAGTTGCCAACGTGACCGGATTCAACCCGTTGAACCACGCTTTGTTGCCTAATGGTTCACGCGTGCACCTTCTTTATCGCTACAAAGATATGTAAACTTTTGAAATAGTAAAAAAAATTGATGCTTATATCTGGACATAACCTGAAAAATTTTCAATTAGCCCGATCTGTTATCTCCGTCATAAGAGCGGGACTAAAGAGGAACCTCCGTGCCTGCTAAAGTAAATGCATAAAAAGAGATCGGTTTCGAGCAATTACTGATGATAATCACTCGAAACCGATACCAAGTTCGATATAAAAACAGACAACCTTATCGCCTGCGTTATGATCGTTTCATGCCATTAAATTTCGGGCAGGAAGGTTCGTTCTCAGCCACACGCTTTTCATAGTATTCGCAGTAACAATCACAATACCAATAGCACTCTTTGCACGTGTATTGACTCGGAGCGGTCACAAAGCTATGGATTACTTTGAAGCCCAGATAGAGAAGCAGTGCCCACCACAAGATTAAGCAGATAAACAGAACCGAATAACCTGCATAGGCAATATAGATCATCTCCCATCGAGCTGCGCGGCGGCTACCCCAGTGTGCTGCTCGTTGGCCTACCATAAACCTCCAGCAGATGATCGGCGTGGCCACTGCCAGCACATAGGAGAGTGCTCCTCCCACCTCTGAGATCAATGCGGCACCCGCGGCAATAGTGGCGAAGAAGGGGATAAATCGCCAAAGCAACTTATCGAAACGATCCTGCGGTGAGATATCCTTGCCGGCCTTTCGATTAAGCCAAGCCTTCAGACCACTAAAGTTGAAGATGAAGAAGAGGAAAAAGATTGCAAGCGAGCCTACCAAAAATAACAAGATGGGGGTGGCTGCAAGGAATGCCACGGTCTCCATCGAACCGAGTTCGGGCTCTTGCTGAGCCGGTTGCTCCTTGCGGATCATCTTCCCCTCGGCATCAAACTCAACCTCCTGCAGACGCGCTGCTTTGACCCATCCCGTCACCACAGGATCGGTGGCGGCCTCTACGCGGATCCATCGTCTCTTTCCCTCGCCTTTGGCTTCGAGTTGCTCCATCACGACACCTCCGAACACGACATCAATTACTTCAGAGCGATCATCGTCATAGATGGCTGTCGGATGCTCGGAGATATATTTCTGTGCCGGGGCAAGAAAAGCCATTCCAACGGCTAAGATCGTTACGACAAGTTGTTTCCAGTTCATCATATAAACTTTTTTAGGCAGTTATGTATTCTTAAGATAGGTCGCAGCAACTCGAATGAGGTTACTATCACAAAGGTAGCGAATTCTCACCAAAAAACAAAAGGTTGATGCTGTCGTGGGGGTAACCCGTGAGACAATAAAAAAGATTGCCGTCCCCGAAGGAACGGCAATCCGTTTTGTTAGTGTGGTATATCTACCTCCCGATTAGAGGGCCGGCGTGAATACCCACGAAGCGGGCTGCGAGTAGTTGCCCTCCATGTCAATAGCAACTACAATCAGGATGTAAGGCTGCGTGTAGTACAAGTTTGCCGAACCCGTACCCGTCGTCGAGGACTTAACCTGATACATGTCCTGGTTCATCACCATCCACTTGGCAGCCGACTCCGGCGTACCACCCATCGTATTCGTGTAGGCGTAGTTGTCGGTCGTGTTCACGAAGTAGAGGTACGTCTGAACCTCACCCGAAGCGCTCCACTTGAGCGTACCGGACGTCTGGTTGATTACCGAGTTCTCCTGATCGATCGTTACCGTTACAGCGCTGGTGAAGGCTACGGTCTTGGTCGTGAAGGTGAACTTCTGCGGAGCCGAGTATACACCGTCCTTGTCAATAGCCATAACTACGAGCGTGTACTCCACACCAGCCTCCAGGTTGTGCGCATATACGGTATCACCGCTGGCAACATAGGTCTTGGTGGCAATCAGATCCTCAACCAAAGCAGCATCCGTAGCCGGCACGTTAGCCGAAGCGTAGATGTTGTAGTAGATCAGATTAGCACCCGTAGCCGTCAGCGTAGCGTTAGCCGTGTTGAAGTCTACATCGATCGTCGGCGTATCAACCGTGATCGTGCCACCGGCTACCAGCGAGCCACTCTTGAACTTGCAAATCGTTACGTCGTCCGTCGTGTAGACCGTCTTACCCTCCTCAACGGGGATTACGTAGAGGAAGTACTCCGTGTTGGGCGAAATCTCGTACGACGACTCTACCATCGGCAGACGCTGGATAGCGCCCTCCATCGTGTACGAGCCACCAATCGAGTAGCGGCAATCGGGCTCCATCTCCCAGCCCAACCAACGGTTCACCTGCTCCTCAACAAACTCCTCTACCGACATCCAGCCCTCGTAGCCGAAGATGGCGTAGCATGCGTCGAAGCCCGTCATGTTGGCCTTAACCGTAATGCTGTTGAAGGTAGCTGCGGTCTGCTCAACCGAGATCGATGCCTTCGAGATCGACTTGGTCTTGAACTCCGAATTTACCGTCGAAACGTAATTCCAGCCAACCTGCTGCTCTACATAGGTAGCCACGTAGAAGATATACTCTACGCCATCCTCGAGCTCCTGGCCGTAGATCTCCTCAATCGAAGCGTCAACGGTCAGAGCGGGGTAGCTCCAAAGGTCTGCGGTGAGAGCCGAATAGCTAGCCAGCTCTGCGTTTACGGTCTCCTCGATCGTCTCAGGATCGTACTCGCTGGCCTTCTTTACGCCATATACGAAGCCCTCAACACCCTGGTGAGCCTCCACAAAGGCCTTCTTGTAGTTTACCGAGAAGCTCTTCCACGGGTTCGAAGCCGTTACGTTCATCTTCAGCACAGCCGACGTACCATCCTCGAATACACCGAAGAGCTTTACAACGCCCTCAGCGATCGAAGCGTTGGCAGCGATAGCCTCAGCCGTCGGAGCGGTCAGCTTCACCGTGAAGTCCTCCTCCTCGCTGCCGGTGATCTTCATCGACCAGCCCTCGGGAACCTCCTTGATGAAGTCAACCAGACCGTTGGTGCGGAAATCAATATAGCTATCGGTCTTGCCCGGAGCCAGGTAGAAGGTCTCAATCGGGTTGCGCGAACCCTGGTAGTAGAAGCCGAAGCTCATCTCGTTATCCTCCGAGTCAACCTTTACCGTAAAGGTGCTGCCGTCTGCCAGCGTGAAGGTTACAGCTACAACAATCGGGTCACCCCACTTGTCCTCGCCCATCACGGCCTCCCAGCCTACGATACCGCAAGCGCAAGCAGCCGTGTTGCCGTTGCCAATCAGCTCGCCCAGAGCGTCGTTCGTCATGCCGGTCTCGATCCACTCGTCCGAGTTGCTCAGCTTGATCCAGATCTTACCGTTCTCCTCCTTGTACTCAAGGGTCGGGATAACGGGCATCTCAACCTCGGCGGGAACAACGGGAATGTAGTTGTCGCCGTCCTTCAGCGGGGTCAGCTGACCATCAGCGCCCATCGTGGCCCATACCATCGTCTTTACGCCGTCGATCTCCACCTCCATCACATAAATCAGCGACGAGGGAAGTGCCTCCGGCTGGTACTCGGCATAAACCGTAAACTGCGTGCCATCCGACAACTCGAAGATCCAGTTGCCATTTGCATCCTGCTTGTGGCTCTTCACGGTCGTCAGACCGCTGATCATGCCCTGCAGCGTCGTCATGTTGGCGTTGACCGTAGCCTCCAATGCTGCCAGCTTAGCGTACAGATCCTGGATCTGGCCGCGGAGCTCCGTATCATCATAAGGTACGTGGTCACACTCCGAACACGAATAACTCATCGTAGCCAGTACCATCACAAGTACAGCTACCAATTTGTTCAGAAAACTTTTCATGGTGTGTGTTAATTTAAGGTTTGATTTTAAGGTAATCAAAAAAAGCCTAACCGCGAAGGTTAGCGCTTTTTCAATTACTAATTAGATACAAAGCTATGAAATTTTTTTTGAAAGATGGTTGCGTTTTTCAAAAAAATCGTGGCTTTGCAGGTCGAAAATCGTATTTTTGGGCTCGTGAGATGCGATAAAGGGCCCCAAGAGACCCTTTATGCACCATTCGTAATCGTTATTTCGCAGCGCCGAGAACCTCCTCCGGGATGGTCGTGCGCACATAGACCGAAACCTCGCTCGGATCGTTCTTAGCCACCCAGATCATCTTCGAGGCGGTCAGGCTTGTGACGATATAACGGTGGTTCCAATCGCCACCACTGTAATCGTACATGCCGCGAATAATAGCTCCCAGCTCGGGGTCGATCTCGATGTTGAATTGACCCGTGCGGTAGCGCGGAGCAGCGCTCTCGATGTTGTCGTAGCTCTTGAAGCAGCCATCTTTGCGGATGAGCTCCAAGTAGAGATAGGCTCCCTCGGCCAACTGTACGCCGTTGTGCCAGCTCTCCAACTGCCAGGTGCCGCTGATGTTGTGGGGTGTTACGTCCAATTGCGGCTCAATCGGCTCCTCATCTTCTTTGCTGCATGCGCAAAAGGCTACGGCCATCACCATCAGGGTTAAATAAAACCAGTTTTTCATCGTATTGTGTTTTTTTGTTTTTCTTCGTTACTTCTTGTTAGTTTTCGTCTTCGAAAACGATGCTCAGCATGCGGTGTCGCGGCGGTAGTGCCACTCCGCCCAGATAGAGGCGAACCTCGTGCGGGACATTCGTGGCTGCCTGCTCCGTGCAGCGGATCACCAGATCGGCCGCCGAGTTGGGGGCAATCGGCATGGGGTCGCTCTCAAGCGCCCAACCACGTGGCGTGAGCAGAGTGTCGAGCGCTACGTGTAGCGGCTCGTCGGAGGTGTTATAGCAGGCAATGCGCCAACTACGCTCGTTGCGATTAGCTCGAACACGCAGCGTACGCAGACGCAATGCCCCGATAGCCTCCGGGTAGGTTGCCGAAATCGCCTCCGAAGGGGTGACTACGCCTCGTAGGGTAAGGATTGCCGTTGGGCGTGTTGCCGAGAGTTGGGTGTAGATAAAGAGTCGTTGATAGACCGCCCCCGGATGTCCCTTGGGGTGGTAGGTCAAGCGCAGGACTCCCTCCTGATTCGGCTGCACGGGCTGGCGTTCATACGCCACGCGCAGGCATCCACAACTACTCGTAATGCGCGTGATGACGACCGGTTTTTGGTCGGCATTGCGCCATCGCACCTCCCCCTGCCAGGGTTCAGCCTCCTCGCTCAACGTACCGAAGTTGATCGTTGCCCCGCCGATGAAGTGAATCGGCGCGGCGGCGACGAGACTCGGATTGTTGATGCTGTCGCGTGTGGTCTGCGGAATGATGCGAATCTGGGCTGTGGCGAGGCAGGGCATGAGAAATCCCCATACCAACGCTACCCAATACATCATTCGGCCTTTTTGCATCGTCTTTAAGGATTTTTACAACCAGCCGTTGCCGTTGGTTGCCGCATGGACCGTAATGACAAACGACTGCTTCTCGCCGTTCGAAGCGGTGATCTCGGCCTTCGTCGAACCCACCTTGAAGCCCTTGAAGTAGAGCTTTTGCTGGAACTGATCGCAGCCGGCAATCGTCGTATCCTGAATCGTAACCGTGTAGGTCAGTTGCTCGCCCTCCAGGAAGTAGCGAGCTGGAACAACCTCCGTCATCGAGCCCGGAGCTACGGCAATATTCGGGAAACGCATCGCTACGCCACCCTCCTTAATCAGACGGAGGAAGGCGGCAGCATCCACCTGTCCGGCACCCATGCCGCCTCGGCAGGCAGAGAGGTCCATCTGCATCGGGCGCATCGGACCCAGGTCGGCTGCATAGCGACAGTAGGTCTTCATGCCCGTCTGGTAGGCGTCGATGTTACGAGCCGACTCGTAGAGCAACTGGCGAATCTCAGCGGCCGTGTAATGGCGACGTTGCTGAGCTGCATACGAAAGACCAAGCGCCACCACACCCGATACGTGCGGGCAGGCCATCGACGTACCCTCCATATAACCATAGCCGGTCGGGCTGATGGTCATCGGAAGGGTTGAGAGGATACAACCCTCCTCGCCGTACATGTTGTTCGGACCGATGTAGTCGAAATAGTAGTCCTGGTCACCACCCGGGGCCGAGATGTCGGTGCCGGGGCCGAAGTTGGTATAGACGGCGGCCGTGTAATCGGCAGCCGTGCCGGCTACCGAGATGTAGTTGGGGTCTGCACCCGGATAACCGGCCATTGCAGCAGACTCGTTACCTGCAGCAAAGACCACAATACCACCATCAACGGGACCGTTGGGTGAGCCCGCGTAATTTACAAAGTAGTCCAACGCTGCCTTCTCGAGCGGTGCATAGGCCTCAAACTCTTCCTGCGTGGCAGGACCTGCTGCCCCCCAATCGTAGATGTTGGCTGCACCAGAGATGAAACCCCAGCTGCACTGCAACACCGTGGCACCGTTGTCGGCGGCATATTTCACGGCGCGTACCACCTGCAGCGAGGTGCCCGACATGGCTCCCGAGAAGAGCTGGCAAACCATGATCTTCACGCCCGGCGTCGTGCCGTCACCACCGGCAATCGAGCTGATGCCCTCGCCGTTGTTGTTCGTGGCGGCAATTACACCCGCAACGTGCGAGCCGTGGCCCGTGTCGTAGATGTCACCTGTGGTGATGTTGGGCATATCCTTGATGAAGTTGTAACCGTAGTAGTCGCCGGCATAGCCGTTGCCGTCGTTGTCCTGCTTCGAGCCCTCTACCTCGTCCGTGTTGCGCCAGAGGCAGTTCTTCAGATCGGGGTGATCCAGAGCCACGCCCTCGTCCAGAACAGCTACGATGATCGACTCATCGCCACGTGACATCGTCCAGGCCTCCGCACAATTCACGTCAGCACCGGCCACCGATTTAACAACCTCGCCAGTCGTAAACATCGTACCGTCGTTGATCAGGTGCCACTGCATCGGCAGCAGGGGATCTGCTACACCGCCACGGCTCTTGACCATCGCGTCGAGCTTCTCGCGCGTCAGCGGAGTCGCTTTGCCGGTGTAGGCACGCTTGATCTTGTGGTTGAAGTTTACACGCTGTACCTCACCCAATACCGAGAGTCGGTCAGCGACCTCTTGCGTCGTGAATTCGTTGCCAAAGCGCACGACATACCACTGATGCAGCTCCTGCTCGCGCGTCTTGGCTTCGCTCTTGCTGTTATAGGGGAATACGCGCTCCAGCGAGTAGCCTCCGATGAGGTTCAGCACCTCATCAAGCCCCAGCGAACCGCTGCGCGACAAGGCTGCGCCTCGGCTGATGCCGGTCTCGTCCAGCAGGGCCGTCACCTCGGGCGTAAATTTCACGAGCAGCTCACCCTCGGTATAGGTTGCCTCGGGGCTGTTCGTCTCGGGCTGGGGAGCTTGAA
>JAFZFJ010000166.1 GCA_017555975.1 Alistipes sp.
GCTGGTTACTCGATGAACCAGCTGACGTGGGTTGACGGTGCAACGAACACGGCCGAGACCTATATCCACGGTGTGCTTTCGGGCAACGAGGGTATGAAGGCTATCGACGCTGTAACGTTCAACGGACTGAACTACGTAGCAGCTACGATGGAGACCTTCTTCACGTGGGGTGTTGCCGGTGATATGTGGGTATTCGAGGCGAAGTATCCGCAGACCTTCTCGGGTGAGCTCATCCAGAACACGGCTACGGGCATGATGGAGTATCCCGACTGCACGATCTTCAACCTGAACAACGACGACGGTAACGACAACAGTGGTTGCTACGGCTTCTACGGTGGTCGCGCCAACGACGGTGTCAACAGCAATGCTGTTCAGGATGTGAAGTTGCATGTCACCTCGGACGGTTACTTCATGTATGCTTACTTCATGTTCTGCAACGGTTATGTAGGTTGCGTTCAGTTCGACTGCATCGCCCAATAACTAACCACAAGGCTGTGGCCATTGGCTACACAGCCTTACCAAAATCCATAGCCCTTTGATCGGGGCTATGGGTACCAAAATTAAACGACAAAAAAACCTAAAACAATGAAAAAGTTTCTGTTTAGTATTGGTTTGGTAGCCGCTTTGGCCGCCTGCACGGATGAGAACAATCCGGTGTACGAATATCCCGCACGTCCCGACGTGGAGCCGATGCCCGCCGTGACACTTGAGCCTGTGGCTGCGACCTACAACTCACTGGAGTTTAGCGTAACGCCCGAAAATGCCGAGGAGTGTGCCTTCTACTGCATCGAGACCGATGAGGACGATGTACAGCTCACGGCAGGTGAGGTGATCGCAAACGGCACGGCTATCAGCGCCGTTGAGAGCGGCACCTACAAGGCTGAGGGTCTCTTCGATGAGACGTCGTACAACATCTATGCAGCTGTTCGCAAGGGTGACCGCGTAGGTATCAGCGCCATCAAGATGACGACGAGCGTTGCTCCCGCACCGGCCGGCCCGACCACCAACCCGATGTATATTTGGGTGGATGCTGCCGCCAACTTCCCCGACTTTGCCAACAGCAAGGAGAATATTCGCCGCGACCTGACGCTGGCCAAAGAGACCGGTTTCACGGATGTAGTGGTAGATGTACGCCCCACGAATGGTGACGTGCTGTTCAAGACCGACAAGTGCCAGCAGGTGGCTTGGCTCGGTGCTTGGGGCACGGGTGGCTATATGAAGTATGAGCGCACGGCCGACTGGGACTACCTCGGCGCCTTTATTGAGATTGGCCACGAGCTGGGTCTGAGAATCCACGCCGGTTTCAACACGATGGTTGGCGGTAACAAGTCGAGCCTCGGCGCACAGGGTGTGCTCATTCGCGACAGTTCGAAAAAGGAGTGGGCCACGGTGCTCAACACCACCTCGGGTATGGTCAATACGCTCGATTCGGAGGAGTCGACCTACTTCTTCAACCCCCACAACGCCGATGTTCAGAACTACATCTGCGACCTGCTGAAGGACCTGGCCGCCTATAAGGATCTGGACGGTATCATCCTCGACCGTGGTCGTTTTGACTCGATGCTGAGCGACTGCTCGACCACCACGCTGAAGGCCTTCGAGGAGTATGTAGGTGAGACGGTTGATTTCAACAAGGACGTTCTTCCGGCCGGTTTCACGAGCACGATCAACGCCGATATGCCCTATGAGTACAAGCACCTGAAGAAGTGGCTGGAGTTCCGCGTAAAGGCAATTCACGACCTGATGACCAAGGCTCAGGAGGCTGTTCGCAGCGTAAACGGCTCGGTGAAGTTTGGTGTCTATGTGGGTGGCTGGTACAGCACCTATTACGACGTGGGTGTGAACTGGGCAAGCCCCACCTTCGATACCTCGGCATCGTTCCCGCGCTGGGCTACGAAGGAGTACATGAACTACGGTTATGCCGACGTGATGGACCACATGCTCATTGGTGCTTACGCTTCGCCGGGTAGCGTTTATGGTACGAACGAGTGGACCATGCAGGGCTTCTGCCAGCTGGCCATGAAGTACACGGCCGGTGCTTGTCCGCTGGTTTGCGGTGGTCCGGATGTGGGCAACTGGGACAGCTCGGATAAGTATACCGACGCACAGGAGTATGAGGCAATCACCAACTCGGTGAAGGCTTGCTACGACGCTTGCAACGGCTACTTCCTCTTCGATATGATCCACCTGAAGAAGGCGAACACGTGGCAGTATGCCAAGGCCGGTATCGACCAGGTGAAGGCTGAGCTGAAGTAAATTCAAAATTTAGCATTCAAAATTAGGAGCAAGATGAAGCGTCTTGTGGTGATTTTGTTGGCCGTGATGGCCACCCTGCCCGCCCTGGCTCAATCGGGCTTTGGCGACTACTACGATTGTCGACTGGCAGCCCACCGCAAAGCGGGCATGCCGACCGGTGCCGTGGTGTGGATGGGCGACAGTCTCACAGAGCAGGCATGGTGGGGATTCCTCACAAAGGAGGGTCCGATGGTGAACCGTGGCATCGGTGGCGACAACACGCGCGGCATGCTGGCACGTCTGCCGGAGATTTTGGATTTTGCCCCTCGCAAGATCTTCCTCATGGCGGGTGTCAATGACCTCTCGGGCAACCGTCCCGTAGAGGAGGTGGCAGGCAACGTGCGCAAAATGTTGGAGATGATCCGCGAGCGTGTGCCTGCATGTCAGGTCTATCTGCAAAGCGTCATCACCCCCAATAACGACGTGCTGGCCTACGCATACATCAAGAATAAGCAGCACCTCATGCGCGCCTTGAATCAGGAGTACAAGGCGATGTGTGAGGAGGGGCTGGCCACGTGGGTCGATCTGACCCCCCTGATGCACAACGAGCAGGGCGAGTTGAAGGAGGAGTTGACCAAAGACGGCATCCACCTCCACCCCGAAGCGTATGAGATTTGGGTGGCGTACCTGAAAAAGATGAAATACCTGCGTAAATAGCGCTTGAGATGCAACGCGTAGCGGCAATAGATGTACTACGAGCCTTGGCCATTATCGGCATGGTGATTTCGGGGCAAATGCTCTGGAATGCCCAGTTGCCGGCCTTCATGTTCCATGCTCAATTGCCGCCGCCGACCTTCGCCTTCAACCCGGCCGTGCCGGGTATCACGTGGGTCGATTTGGTCTTCCCGTTCTTCCTCTTCTCGATGGGTGCCGCCATGCCGTTGGCCCTGCGTCGTCGCGAAGAGAAGGGGGCAGGCATTGGACAAATAGCCGCTAGCGCCCTGCATCGCTTCGTGTGGTTGGCCGCCTTTGCCATCATCCTCGGCAATACACGCATGGGGTTGATCCAATCGGTTGAAAAGTGGGTGGCAGCACTCGCCACGCTGGGTGTTTGGTTGCTCTTCTTTGCGATGTTTGTCCGTGTGCCGAACCTCGATAAGGGCAAGGACAAGTGGCTGAATTGGGGTGGTTTTGCAGCACTGGTTGCAGTAACGATGCTCTACAAGCCGATTTTCGGAATCGAGGTGTCGCTCCACAAAAGCGATATCATCATCTTGATTCTGGCCTCGATGGCCCTCTTTGGAACACTTCTGTGGTGGCTCACACGCAATTCGCTTCCGATGCGCATCGTCCTTATCGGCGGCATTGCCTTGCTCAAGATGGCCTCCACGGTCGAAGGGTCGTGGTGCCAGTGGTTGTGGCAGCAGACGCCCGCCGTATGGCTCTTCCGCTTTGAGTTTTTGAAATACCTCTGCCTCGTGCTTTCGGGTACAGTAGCGGGCGATATCATCCACCGTGCAGTGCAGTCGGGAACGTTGAACCAACGTGCCACGGATCGCCGTTCGGGAGTGCTCACCATCATCCTAGTGGTGCTGATGGCAACGCTGATCGGAATCCAGATGTGGGGGCTGTTCGTACGCGAGGTGGGGATGGATGTCCTGCTCTCGGTCTTTGCGTGTGGCATAACCGCGGTGGTACTAAAGCGCCTCCAAACGACCGAGCAACCGCTCGTGAAAGCACTCTTCACGTTGGGTGTTGTGTTGCTCCTAATCGGCCTCATTGCCGAACCACTGGAAGGGGGTATTAAGAAAGACCACGCCACGATCAGCTTCTTCTTCGTGACGGGTGGCCTGGCCACGTTCGTCCTGATCGCAGCCTTGGCTTTGGAGCTGCGCTTCGGCATTCGTTTCCGCGCGCTGGAGGCTTGTGGCGCCAATCCGATGTTTGCCTATACCGCCTCGGGCTACCTTATCACACCTATCGCTACGCTCACCTCACTCTCGGTGCTCATCGAGCGTTTCGCGGCATTAACCCCTTGGTGCGGATTCTGGCGCGGTGTACTCTTTGCCCTCATGGTGATTGCGGTAACCTACCCCTTCACCCGCAAAAACTACTATTGGAAATCGTAAAACAGGAGATACAGATGAAAATTACCGGAACATTTCTCGATGAGATCAGCCACGACATCCCGCACCAGAATTGGGGCGAGAAGGAGTGGGATGCCGATTTTCAGCACATGCGCTCGATCGGTATCGACACGGTGATCATGATTCGTTCGGGTTACCGCAAGTTCATTACCTACCCCTCGAAATACCTCATCGGCAAGGGTTGCTATGCCCCCTCAACCGATCTGCTCGACCTCTTCCTGCGCCTGGCGGACAAACATGGCATGAAGTTCTACTTCGGCCTCTACGATTCGGGCCACTATTGGGATACGGGTGACATGTCGAAGGAGACCGAGTACAACCGTTTCGTAATCGACGAAGTGTGGGAGAACTATGGTCAGCACCACCCGTCGTTTGGCGGTTGGTATCTCAGCGGTGAGATTTCGCGCCGTACGAAGGGGGTCATCGAGGCCTTCCGTGAGCAGGGTGAGCACTGCAAGGCTGTTTCAGGAGGTCTTCCGACGCTCATCTCGCCCTGGATCGACGGCAAGAAGGCAGTGTTGGCAGCCTCGTCGTCGCTCTCGAAGGAGGATGCCGTTTCGGTGGCCGACCACGAACGCGAGTGGGAGGAGATCTTCGCCGGTATTCACGGTGCAGTGGATGCCGTAGCCTTCCAAGACGGACACATCGACTACGACGAGTTGGATGCTTTCTTTGAGGTGAACAAGCGCCTGGCCGACAAGTATGGCTTGGAGTGTTGGACCAACGCCGAGACCTTCGACCGCGATATGCCAATCAAGTTCCTGCCGATTAAGTTCGAGAAGCTCCGCATGAAACTCGAGGCAGCAGCTCGTGCCGGCTACGACAAGGCGATCACCTTCGAGTTCTCGCACTTCCTCTCACCCCAATCGTGCTATAGCTCGGCACACAACCTCTTCGATCGCTATCGGGAGTATTTCCTCGGCGAGAAGTTGTAACGAAAGCCGCGGCTGTACGTCAAAGAAAAACGAAACGAAAACCTTAAACGACAACAATACAATGATGCAGATTGATGCCCTGATCAAACAATATCACGACGAATTGCAGGAGCGCGTACTCCCCTTCTGGTTGGAGCACTCGCAAGATAAAGAACATGGAGGCTACTTCACCTGCCTGGACCGCGACGGTTCGGTCTTCGACACCGACAAGTTCATGTGGTTGCAGGGTCGTGAGGTGTGGCTCTTCTCGATGATGTGCAACAAGGAGGGTATCCGTCCCGAGTGGTTGGAGTGTGCCCGCCAGGGTGCCGAGTTCATGCTCAAGCATGGCCACGACGGCGACTACAACTGGTATTTCGCCCTCACGCGCGAGGGTCAGCCGCTGGTAGATCCCTACAACATCTTCTCATACACCTTCGCAGCCATGGCCTTTGCCCAGCTGCACAAGGCAACGGGCGAGGAGCGCTATGCCGAGGCGACGCGTCGCACGTTCCAGCACATCATGGAGCGTTGGGACAACCCCAAGGCACAGTGGAATAAGGCGCATGCCGGCACGCGCAACATCCGCGCCATGGCCCCCTCGATGATTCTGTGCAACCTGTTGCTCGAGATCGAGCACCTGATTGAGCCGGAGGTGGTCGAGGCCTCGATCGATCGCGCATTGAGCGACGTGATGGAGAACTTCTACCGTCCCGAGCTGGGTCTGGTCGTAGAGCATATCAACGCCGACGGCACGCTGAGCGACACGTTTGACGGTCGTCTGATCAACCCGGGTCACACGCTCGAGACGATGTGGTTCGTGATGGATCTGGCACGTCGTCGTGGCGACGAGGAACTGATCAAAAAGGCTGTTCAGATTGGCCTAGACACCCTCGAATTTGGCTGGGACAAGGAGCATGGCGGTATCTTCTACTTCATGGACCGCAAGGGTTGTCCCCCGCAGCAGTTGGAGTGGGACCAGAAGCTCTGGTGGGTACACATCGAGTCGACGATTGCCATGCTGGAGGGTTACCTCTTAACGGGAGACGAGCGTTGCAAAGCCTGGTTCGAGAAATTGCACGACTACACCTGGTCGCACTTCCGCGACACGGAGTATCCCGAGTGGTACGGCTACCTGAATCGTCGTGGCGAGGTGCTGCTGACGCTCAAGGGTGGCAAGTGGAAGGGTTGCTTCCACGTTCCGCGCGGCCTCTACATGTGTGAGTGCCTGCTTCGCGAGTTGAAACAAAAGATGGAGCAGTAAGATGAAGCGCACGTTGTTGCTCGCCGTTGCGCTCGTGTGGTGCACCTGGGTGTGTGCCGCCGGTGTGCGCACGCTGAAGGGTACGGTCAAATGCGACGGTAAGGGAGTTGCCGAGGTGGTTGTTACCGACGGTGAAAGTTTTACCCAAACGGACGAGAAGGGTCGTTTTACGCTCCACTCGGCCGACGATAACACGCTCCTCTATATCACGATTCCGTCCGGTTATGAGGTGGCTGCAGAAGCGAGCGTTCCGCAGTTCTGGCAGTTGATCGAGCCGATGCAGAAGAGCTACAACTTTGAGCTACGACGCAAGGCGCAGGACGACACTCATCACGGCTTTGTAGTGATGGCCGATCCGCAGATCTGGCACAAGAAGGAGTTCCCCGCCCTGCAAGCTGCCATGGATGATATCCGCAAGACGGTCGAGGGCTACGCGATTCCGTTCCACGGCATCTGCTGTGGCGATGTGATCTCGTACGACCACACCTTCTATCCTACCTACAACACCATCACGGCGTCGTCGGGCCTTAGCTTCTTCAGCACGCCGGGTAACCACGACATGACCCTCTACAGCCGTTCACACGAGACCTCTACCCACCTGTGGGAGGAGACCTTCGGACCGGTCTGCTACTCGTTCAACGTCGGCAAGGCTCACTATGTGGTGCTGAACGATAACTTCTACATCGGTCGCGACTACTTCTACATCGGCTACCTCGACGAGCGACAGTTCGCCTGGCTCGAAAAGGATCTGAGCTACGTGGAGGAGGGCTCGACGGTCTTTGTCATGCTGCACATCCCCTCGACGTGCGACATCAGCGACCGCCAGCAGTTCAAATATAGCAACATCTCAGATGTGATGACCAACGCGCGTGCGTTGCATCAGATGCTCCGTCCCTACAAGGCACACATCCTCTCGGGACACACCCACACGACCTTCAACCAGATCATCAACGAGCAGCTCTACGAGCATGTAATGCCCGCCTTGAGCGGTGCTTGGTGGCAGGGCCAACTCTGCACCGACGGCACACCGCGTGGCTACGGGGTTTTCGAGGTCAAGGGCGACGAGGTGCAGTGGTACTATAAATCGACCGACTACAAGGCCGACCATCAGATGACGCTCTACAGCGGTGCAAACTATCCGCAATTTGAGGGTCAGGTCGTGGCCAATGTCTGGGCGGTGGACGAAAAGTGGCAAATCGAGGCTCGCTTTGACGGAGGGGAGGCGATTCCGATGGAGCGCTTCTCGGCCTACGATCCGGGAGCTCAGGCGATGTATGCCGATCGCTCGAAGTTGGACCATCCGTATGTCTACCCCAGCCTTTCGGACCACTTCTTCCGCGTTGTAATTCCCGAAGGGGCCAAGCAGGTGGTGGTTACAGCTACCGACTCTTTTGACAGATGTTACAGCGAAACTTTGACGCTGAAATAAGTTCGTAATACGATAAATCCATGAAACGAATTTTCAACTACGCCGTAGCCTTCGTGGTTGCGGCGTTCTTAACCGCTTGTGGCGTTGAACAATATGAGGTTGTAGTAATCGGTGGTGGTGTCAGCGGCACGACTGCCGGTATCCGTTCGGCCCGTTTGGGTGCGAAGACACTCATCGTGGAGCAAAGCCCCTGGTTGGGTGGCATGCTCACCGCAGCAGGTGTGAGTGCCACGGATGGCAACTACCGTCTGCGCGGCGGTATGTGGGGTGAGTTGCGTGACTCGCTCGAAGCCCATTACGGGGGTGCGCAAGCCCTCAAGACAGGCTGGGTGAGCAACCTGCTTTTTGAGCCGAGCGTGGGTGCTCGCATCTTCCGCGCGATGGCCGAAAAGGAGGAGCAGCTGACTGTTGCCTTCGAAAGCGAGGTGACCCTAATCGAGCGCACGGAGGAGGGTTGGCACCTTAGCATCCGCACGCCACAGGGTAAACGTCGCATAACGGCCAAGGTGCTCATCGATGGCACAGAGCTGGGCGATGTAGCTGCTGAGTTGGGTGTTAAATACGACATTGGCATGGAGAGTCGCCACCTCACGGGTGAGGATATTGCCCCCGAGGAGGCCAACGGCATTATTCAGGATTTAACAATGGTGATGATCCTGAAGGATTACGGCAAGGATATGACCATCGAGCGTCCCGCCGAGTATGATTCAACGCTCTTTGCTTGCGCTTGCGACAACGCCATCTGCCACACTCCGAAAGAGGCCAATCGTCTTTGGTCGAAGCAGATGATGATGTCGTACGGTCGTCTGCCGAATGGCAAGATCATGATCAACTGGCCCATCGAGGGTAACGACTACTACGTCAACATGATCGAGATGAGTCCCGCAGAGCGTGAAGAGGCGGTCGCCAAGGCCAAGCAACACACCCGTTGCTTCCTCTATTTCATCCAGCACGAATTGGGTCTCAACACCCTCTATCTGGCCGATGACGAGTTCCCGACCGAGGATCTGATGCCCCTGATGCCCTACCACCGCGAATCGCGTCGCACGGTGGGCGAGGTACGTTTCCAGCTCAACCACGTAACGGCCCCCTACGACTATACCCTCTACCGCACAGCAATCGGTGTCGGTGACTATCCGGTCGATCAGCACCACACTCGCTACACCGGCTGGGAGGCGTTACCGAATCTCTACTTCCACTCGATTCCTTCATACGGTGTTCCGATGGGCGTACTGCTCCCGAAGGAGGTGGACGGACTGATCGTGGCCGAAAAATCGATCTCGGTGAGCAACTTGGTGAATGGTTCGACCCGCCTGCAACCCGTCGTGTTGCAGATTGGCGAGGCAGCCGGTATCGTTGCAGCACTGGCCGTCAAGCAGGGCATCCAGCCACGCGAGGTCGCCGTCCGTGACGTTCAGCGCGAGGTACTGGCCGGTGGAGGTTACCTGCTGCCGTTCCTCGATCTGCCCGCTACGGATCGCCACTTTGGCGCCCTGCAGCGCATTGGCGTGACGGGCATCATCGAAGGTGTCGGCATGACCGTCGGTTGGGAAAATCAGAGTTGGTTCAAGGCCAACGAGCCGATTTCGATGGCCGAACTTTCGTGCGGACTGAACCGCTTTGATGAGCAGTTTGCAGTCTACACGGACTCACGCCCCACGACGCTGGCCGACTTGGAGCGTTGGTTCGGAGAGATCAACGATGCCATGTGGCATGCCTGGGGTCTCGAGGATTACAACACCAACCGCGCGCTCAATCGCAAGGAGTGCGCCGTGGTGATTGACGCCCTCTTGCGCCCCTTCTACAAATACCCCGTAACCCTGCAAGGTGAATTTATACGATGAAACGTTTATTTTGGATGATGACCCTTTGTGCAGCTCTGACCGCTTGTTGCGGTGAGAAGAGCACCCCGATTGCCGATTCGCCTGCCCGCGTGGTGGGTCGCGCGGCCACGCTCGACGACGGTTCTGTATCGTTCGACTGGAGCGGAGTCTATATCGATATCCGTTTTCAAGGTACGTACCTCGCCATTGAACTTAGCGATACGAAACGCAACTACCTAAACCTCTGGATCGACGGAGAGGAGCAACCGAAGCTCACCTCCGAAGGCGACCACACGACCCTCGTCCTGTTCAACAACCCCGAGGCTAAGGGCGAACACCACATTCGCATCCAGAAGGCCACCGAGGCCGAGCAGGGACGCATCACGCTCCATAGCCTTACGACCGATGGTCGCCTGCTGCCGACCGAGAGCTTGAAGCTCCCGCGCCACATCGAGTTCTATGGCGATTCGCTCACCTGCGGCTACGGCACGGAGAGTAAATCGGGTAGCGAGCCCTTCCTGCCCGAGACGGAGAATTGCCGTTACACCTATGCAGCGCTAACGGCTGCCCACTTTGGAGCTGACTACAACCTCATTTCGCATTCGGGACGTGGTTTGGTTCGCAACTACGGCGACTCACTGCAACTCTCCGACCCCACGACCACGATGAGCGCCCGCGCCTTCCGCATCTACGACGAAGAGCCGGAATCGGCTTGGGATTTTGCAACAAGTCCCTACCGTCCAGATGCCATTGTTATCACGCTTGGCACGAACGACTTCAGCACCCAACCCCATCCCACCGAGGAACAATACATCGCGGGCTATCGCTCACTGATCGAAAAACTGCGCGAAGCTTGGGGTGCGGAGCTACCGATCTTGTGCGTCGTACACTCACCGGCAGCCGTTGCCGGGGTAAAGGCGATGACCCAGACCATTCCTCAGACGGCCATGGCCGACATCTCGTGGGGTGTCTACAACCGCACAACCGACCTGGGCGCTTCGGAGCATCCAAATCGCTACGGTCAAGAGAAGATGGCCAAGGTTGTAATCGAAGCATTTGCACAACTTACCGGCTGGGAATAACATCTGCGCCGAACAGGAGACAAGAAAGAGAGAGGGGACTGTTAATGCAGTCCCCTCTCTCTTATTTACTGATTATTGACTTAGCGCTTCTTGGCCGGCTGATCCTCAATGAACTCTACAGCCAACGGACGACGGAATACCTCGCGCAGCGAGATGATGGTCTCCGTAGCCGAAATACCGGGAATGGCAAGCACCTTGTCATAGACCGTGCGCATCAGATGCTCGTTATCGAGACAGTAGAGCTTCACCTGAATACTACCCTTACCGGTAATAAA
>JAFZFJ010000167.1 GCA_017555975.1 Alistipes sp.
AGAGGATGTGCAGACCCGTAAACTTGGCATCATACGGGGTCATGCAGCAGTAGTAGAGTGGCAGCGTATGCATACCCTCGGCCGGCATATCCTCCTGCGTGAGGACGATCGTCAGCTCCTTAGCGCGGTCGTTGCGGTAGTTGAAGAAGATCACCACGTCGTTCTCCTTCACAAGACCCACGGGCTGACCCTCCGAATCCACGTGTACGATGGGCTTGATGAACTCATCCGTTACCTCCTCATCATACGAAGCCTGCACAGCAGCCACCATGTCGGTTGCGGGCTTACCCACACCGTTCACCAGTGCATCGTAGGCCACCTTTACACGCTCCCAGCGCTTATCGCGGTCCATGGCGTAGTAGCGACCGATGATCGTAGCAATCTGACCCGTCGAGGCAGCCATCTTCTGCTCCAGCTGCTCGATAAAGCCCTTACCACTGCGGGGGTCGGTATCACGACCATCCATAAAGCAGTGAGCGTAGGTATTTGCAATGCCATACTCGGCAGCGATATCGCACAACTTAAAGAGGTGCTCAAGCGACGAGTGCACACCACCGTCCGACGTCAGACCCATGAAGTGTACAGCCGAGCCATGCTCCTTAGCATAGGTAAAGGCGGCAACAACCTCCGGGTTCTGCATGATCGAGTTATCACGGCAGGCGCGGTTGATCTTCACCAGGTCCTGGTAAACCACGCGACCAGCGCCGATATTGAGGTGACCCACCTCCGAGTTACCCATCTGACCCTCCGGCAGACCAACGTTCTCACCGTCGGTGCGCAACTCGGCATGGGGATACTCCTCGCTCATCTTCGAGATGTAGGCCGGATGAACGGTCGAAATCACATCTGCCTGATCCTTGTGGCCGTTACCCCAACCATCGAGGATCATCAACAATACTTTATTAGCCATATTCTTTTTTGTGTTTTACGTTGTCTATTACTTTACCTGAGCAGCAATAAGCTCTACAGCCTTGTCAATAGCTGCCGTCAGACCCTCGGGATTCTTACCACCTGCGGTAGCAAAGAAGGCCTGACCACCACCGCCACCCTGCATGAGCTTCGCAGCCTCGCGAACCACAGCACCAGCATTCACGCCCTGAGCCGTAATCTCGTCACCGAGCATGATCGTCAGGTTCGGCTTACCCTCATTGATCACACCCACTACGAAGACGAGCTTCGGAGCGCGAGCGCGCAAATTGTAGGCCAAATCCTTCACGAAGTCGGCACGGCGCGGCAACACTGCGTGTACAAGCTGCATACCGTCCTGCTCCTTGAGGTTCGAGAAGAAACGATCGGCAACCTGCTGGATCTGCTCCTTGCGCATCTCCTCCACCTCCTTCGAGAGGCTCTCGTTGTTCTCGATCATCTTCTTCACAGCTGCCATCACCTGCGAGTTGTTCAGTGCCGACGACAGCGAGGACATCGTATCCTCTACCGCGTAGAGCATCTTCTCAGCCTCGGCACCCGTCACAGCCTCAATACGGCGTACACCGGCCGAAATAGCACCCTCCGAAACGATCTTAAACAGACCAATCGTACCCGTAGCGCTCGTATGCGTACCACCGCAGAGCTCTACCGACGAACCAAACTTCACCATGCGCACCTTATCGCCATACTTCTCACCAAAGAGCATCATAGCACCGGCTGCCTCGGCCTCCTCCTTCGTAGCCTCGCGATTCTCCTCCAAGGGATAGTTGGCACGAATCTTACGGTTCACCAAGCGCTCCACCTCGCGCAGCTCCTCGGCCGTCACCTTCTGGAAGTGCGAGAAGTCAAAGCGCAGCGACTGCGGCGTCACGAGCGAACCCTTCTGCTCTACATGGGTACCCAGCACCTCGCGCAAAGCCTCGTGCATGAGGTGGGTTGCCGAGTGGTTGTTGGCTGCCGACTGACGCTCCTCACCATTAACCTTGGCCGTAAACTCAGCCTCGGGATTCTCCGGCAGGTTGTTCACGATGTGGATAATCAGACCGTTCTCCTTATCCGTAGCCACGATCTCGATACGCTCGTTGGCGCTCTCGATGACACCCGTGTCACCTACCTGACCACCCGAGTTACCATAGAACGGAGTCTTGTCGAATACCAGCTGATAAGTCGTCTTACCCTTCGAGGTTACACGACGATAGCGGGCAATCTTGACCGTATCGGTCAACGTATCGTAGCCCGTAAACTCGCTCTGGGGCAGCGGGAAGAGCTCCACCCAGTCGTCGGTATCCACGGCAGCAGCATTGCGCGAACGGGCCTTCTGAGCCTCCAACTCCTCCTCAAAGGCCTTCAGATCTACACCTACACCCTGCTCGCGAGCGATCAGCTCCGTGAGGTCGATCGGGAAACCGAAGGTATCGTAGAGCTCGAAGGCATCCTTGCCCGAGATCTTCTCGTTACCCTCCTTCTTCGTGCGGGCAATCACACCGTCCAAGAGGTTGATACCCGTAGCCAGCGTACGCAGGAACGA
>JAFZFJ010000168.1 GCA_017555975.1 Alistipes sp.
ACAGCACCATTGGCAACAAGTATTACTACCAGATTGCCGAGATTAAGCGTTGCTTGCGTGCTCACACAATCAAGAGTAGTGAGGAGATGTTGCAGAACCTAATCGCCCACAAGCGAAATAGCAAAGCGAAGGCGAGTGCTAATGTTCAGTAAACCAAAGAGAGATGGCTACAAATAGAGGCCATCTCTCTTCGATTTTGTCAATTCAAAAATTATTCGTAAATTTGTCGTAAGCAACTGTAGTTCTGAAGTTTGTATGGCAAAAGTCGGACTCGAAAACGACACCCTGAACCCTCCCAAGTGTCCCTCGAATTGGGAGTATAGTACTGGGCAAAGGTAATTGCTTGATATACAAAGTGGAGAGCAGATGGACAGACTCTCGTTTTACGCAAAACGCACAATAATAGCCGACTTTGCAAAGAATTTATTACCTTTGCAACCCTTTATCACAAAATCAGAGTCATGAGAGAGATAAGCCCTAAAGATACTACCCGTGCATACGCTTTTGAGATGTGGATGCAGGCGCCCAATCCGATGGTGACATTCTTCAAAACACTCAACGTTTCGCGTCTCATGAGAATCAGCCGCAAGCGGGGGCTGAAGTTCAATATGTTGATGTGCTACTGCATCGGTCGTGCCGCCACGCAGGTCAAGGAGTTTTACATGCTCCCCGTGGGTGGTAAGTTGATGCAGTACGACACCATTGCGGTCAATACAATCGTTGCCAATAGTGCGGGCGAGGTGAGTTCGTGCGACCTCCCTTTCAGCAAGGATTTGGCACAATTTAGCAGCGACTATCTGCGCCTCACGAAGCAGGTGGCCGAGAGCTGTACCGACCACGACCTCTCGGCGGAGAGCATGGTTATCGGCACATCGGCATTGGCGCAGTACGAAATTGACGGCGCTGTGGGCATGTATAGCGGCATCTTCAACAACCCCTTTATGATCTGGGGCAAGTACAAGCGTGGCCTCTTTAAGACTACCCTATCTGTATCGTTCCAATTCCACCACACCCAAATGGACGGTGCTCACGCAGCGAAGTTCCTTGACACTTTGCAGCGAGAGATTGATAGACTGAAGGCATAGTAAAGTTCTGCAGAAGCGAAACACACGGGAGAGTTTATCGGATTCATTTCCTGACGCACAAAAGTGATCATCAAGACGCATCCGCCAAAACTCACATTCCTAATTTTACGACATCAATCAATTTTCAAGGCTACAATTTGTAGTTCCGTGCTCTTTTTTCTATTTTTACCGCAAAATTTTTACCCTAAACTGTGAAAAAGATGAAAGAGAACAAAATTTATTACGATGCCCCCGAAGTGGAGGTCATCGAAATGATGGTTGAGCAAGGTTTTGCAGCTTCCGGCGATGGTGGCAACATTTAGCCCGCATTTAACGACACACTAAAGACCAAGCAACCATGAGAAAGCTATTTTGGATCCTGATTGCCATGTTGGCTTTTGTGGCCTGCAATGACGATTCAGACGACACCACAAAGGGTACTGTTCGAGCTACGGCCTCGGTGCTAACCATTGACAAGCACCCGAACTACGTGGCTCCGGACATCAACATTCCGACGATTGGCGTAACCGTAGGTGGCAAGAACTTCACCGAATACAGCTGGGTTGAGGGTGATATTTTCGCGGTCACCTCAATCGGTGGCGTAGGTAAATATTACCCCGAGAAGATGATGGCCATGAATTCAGGTTCGAAGGATGTGCATTATTCGGGCAATTTTTCAGCCGTACAAGAAATAGACAGTTACTACGCTGTCTATCCCTTCAACAGAACTCTGGTTGGAGGTATAAAAAACGGAGAATTTGCCGGCACTTTTTGGGTAAACTACACGGAGCAAAACGGCTCGGAGTCGCCCGCATTGCTGGCCGCAAACGTGAATAGTGTCAAAATCAACGAGCTCAACTTCCAGTTCTACCCCGTCAATGCATTACTGCGCGTAGAACTGACGAACGCCCCTAAGACGTTGACGAAGGCCGTTCTGAAGCAGAACAATGGCGAGGCCTTCATCACCGAATTCCAGTGGGATGCAGGCGCAGAATGGATGCTCGGTTACTCGAAAGCCACCTCCATTACCGTACACTCGCCTTCGCCTTACGCCTTCTTTATCGCACTGCCGCCCAATATAACACTGGATCCATTCACCATCTCGATCTATTCTGAGCAGGGCTTAGTGATGGAGAAGGAGTATTCGGGACGCACCTTCGAGAAGGGCTACACCTACCTCACGACGATCGACTGCCAGCAGCCCGAACCGCCTACGGTTGAGTGCAACGTCATGACCAGCTACGACTACTACGTAGCCGGTTATAGTGCAGAGGCCAACCAGATGGTCAACACGGCCTTTACGCTGAGCCGATATGGTCGGTATGAGGGTGGCAAATACACTAGACCGGAAGTATTTTCGCGCTACTACAATGTTAAAGACGACCAGATCAGCTCAGCCGGTGTTATTCTGAAGAAGTATGGCGAGACGAAAGAGCTCACCTACGAACTCACCTTCGCCAATGGTGTCATTGGTGGTGGCAAGGAGATCTCGGTAGATTACCGCGACATTGAGTGGGGCAAGTATACCGCCCAGGCCTACATCATCCTCAAGAACGGCACGCGTATCACCTCGGATGAGACCACACACTACGTAACGGGCTTCCCCTACGATTCGTATGCAGGTGAGTATCACGGCTTCTACTCGGAAGACAGCCGTGATCTGGGCAACAACTATGAGTCGTTGAAATTCCCCTGGGAGGATATCTCGAATGGCATAGTTGACGAGGTCAACTCTATTGTCTTCTTCCGAGGACATGAACACCTGCATATGGAGAGTGGTTCACGATGGGCCCAGGTATTGTCGCCGAAGTTCTGCATCCCGGAGAAGGGTCTGGATATGACTGCCTATTGGGATGTTAGCTGCGCTTGGAATGCGCGTGAGGCCACGACGGCACTGCTCACCTCGACCGAGAATGGTGGCGACGGTTCGGAGGTACTCCAATTCGACGAGGGCGACTACACGCATCACAGCATGACCTCGAGCGTCTTCCACATGACACCCAACCACCCCTGCTTCCAGATTGAGTTGCAGACGGCATTTAGAGGTCCGTGGGTACGCATCCATCGCCTCATCCTGGAGTATAAGTAAACCGACCTAACAAACCGAAACAAGGATCTTACGACGGTTTGCATAAACATAACACCCCCGACTAATAACCGTTAGTCGGGGGTGCTATTTTGCATGCGGACTATCCGCAGCATTTTCAAAGTTCAGAATTTGTAGTTTAGACCTCTTTTTTCTATTTTTACCGCAAAATTAATTATACCCGAACTTTGAGTGATATGAAAGAAAACAAAATTTATTATGACGCTCCCGAGGTGGAGGTTGTAGAGATGATGGTTGAGCAGGGTTTTGCTGCATCTGGCGATGGCGGCATCAATGGCGGCGGCGAAGGTGGCAACATGGATCCCAACGAATAAAAATACACTAAAACCAACCAACCATGAGAAAGCTATTTTGGGTCCTGATTGCCACGTTGGCGTTGGCGGCTTGCAACGACGATGCTGACGGGGAAAAGTGGGGCAATGTCCGAGCAACCGCCTCGGCATTAACCATCAACAAGCACCCTGACTTCGTGTCGCCCGACAACGAGGCGGATGTCCCGGTGCATGGTGTCACCATTGGTGGCAAGAGCTATACCGAGTACTGTTGGGAGGAGGGCGACGTGTTCGCCGTCACCTCGAAAGGTGGTGTCGGACAAAATGGTCCGGAGAAGATGTGGGCCATGAATTCGGGTTCGGAGAATGTCCATTACACCGGTAATTTCACATCGGCAAAAGAGTTCGATCGCTACTTCGCAGTCTACCCCTACAACCAAACCTTAGTAGGAGGCACACCTGACCATTACTATGCCGGTGAGTTTTGGGTGAACTACACGGATCAAAACGCTTCGGAGCCGGCAGCGTTGCTGACGGCCATGGTCGAAAATGCGAAAATCAACGAACTGGATTTTCAATTTTACCCCACGAACTCGTTGTTGCATGTCGGACTACAGAATGCCCCTCAGCATTTAACAAAAGCCGTCCTGAGCCAGCGCAATGGCAAATCGTTCACCACGCAATTCCAGTGGGACATTTACAACAATCGTGTGGCAGGTCGCATCAACAACGCCTCCATCACGGTACACGCGCCGCAGGCTGACGGTTTCTTCATCGCCTTGCCCCCCTGGCTGACGCTGGACGATTTTACCATTACGCTCTACTCCGAGGAGGGTGTAGTGATGGAGAAGGCCTATCCGGGACGCACCTTCGAGAAGGGTTACACCTACCTCACGACAATCGACTGCCAGGAGCCTGAGCTTCCTTCGGTCGAGTGCGGTGCCATGACCAGCCACGACTACTATCTATCCGGCAAGAGTGCGGTTGCCAACAAGATGGCCAGCATATCGTTCGTGCTGGGTCAAAAGCTCTCGTTTGGCGAGAACGGCAATTCGGGTGCAGAGTCGCGCTACTACAACATCAAAGACGAGGATATCAGCTCGGCAGGTGTCATCATCAAGAAGGAAGGCGAGACGCTCGAGTTGAACTACAAACTCAACTTCGCTAACGGTATTATTGGTGCCAACCAGGAGGTCAATGTCGACTACTACGACATCGATTGGGCCAAGTACACCACAATGGCCTATATCGAGCTCAAGGACGGCACGCGCATCTCCTCAAAGGAGAAAGTACACTATGTCACGGGCTTCCCCTACGATTCGTATGCGGGCGAGTACCATGGTTTCTATACGGAGGAGAGCCTGGATTTGCTGAACCACTACAAACTCTTGAAACACCCCTGGGTCGATATCACGAATGGTATTGTCGAGATGACGAACTCCTTTGTCTTCTTCCGCGGACATGACCACCTGCATATGGAGAGTGGTCTGCGCTGGGCTCAGGTCATGTCGCCGAAGTTCTATATCCCCGAGAACGGCCTGGAGGTGACGGCTTATTGGGAGATTAGCAGTGCCTGGAATGCGCGCGAAGCGACGACGGCTCTGCTCACTTCGTCCAAATATGGCGAAGATGGCACGGAGGTCCTCGCATTCGATGATGGCGACTATTCGCACCATAAAATGACCTCGGACGCATTCTATTTGAGTCCGAGCTATCCCTACTTCCAGATTGAGTTGCAGACGGCCTTTAAGGGCCCGTGTGTACGCATTCATCGTCTTATCCTGGAGTATAAGTAAACGACTCTGTCGAACCAAGATAGCCCCGACTAACCGCGCAGTTAATCGGGGCTTTTTTTTGCATACACTTTCGGAGCGATTTTTGCCTGTGAAGATCGAGAATACTCCAACACATGGCCGCTTCAAAACTCCCCTACGCCCACCTGTCGTTGCTCTTTTGCAACATCATCTGGGCGTGCGATTATCCGTTCTACAACCTGATTTTGGGACGGTATATCTCCCCTTTGGCAATGGTCACAGCGTCGCTAATCATTGCCGCCCTTTGGTCGCTTGTGCCACTCTTGTGGGAGAGGCGTGAGCGGATCGAGCCTCACGATCGGCTGAAGATCTTCGGTGCAGCCCTGCTGATCGGCCTGCTGCGCAAGCTCTGCATGATGTTCGGGCTCGCGCACACCTCCCCCATCGATGGCTCGATCATCGGCACCACTACCCCGCTTTTGGTCTTGTTGCTCTCGGTCCTGCTGGGCGTAGAGCGTTTCACCGCGCGCAAGGTCATCGGCCTGCTGATCGGCCTGGTCGGCACGTTAGCCGTTATCCTCACCTCCGGTGGCACACACGCGCAGTCGAGCACCGCGGGCAACCTCTTGATCTTTGCCTCGGCCTGCGTCTCGGCGCTTTACATGGTCTCTTTCAAGCGCCTCGTGGCTAAATACCGCATCACCACCCTCATGCGCTGGATCTACTGCTCGTCGGCCCTTGCGATGTTTCCGTTTGGGGCACACAGCCTCTTCACCACCGCATTCGACCACATGGATGCGCAGATTCTGCTAGCGGCGCTCTTTGTGCTCATTGTCCCGACCTATCTGCCCAACCTATTGCTCAATGTCGCCTTGCGTCACGTTGCGCCAACCGTCACGAGCATCTACGCCTACCTGCAACCCGTCGTGGCTATTGCATTGGCCGTGGCGATGGGCCTCGATAAGCTCCACGCCGACACGATTCTCTTTGCGCTGGTGATTTTCCTCGGCGTAGGGCTCGTTATCGGCTCCTACCGCCGTAAACCCACACCCCAAACCCCTCGGACTCACCCATCCGCCAAACGCAAAATTTAGACACAAAAAAAGGGGCTGTCCAAAAAAAAGACAGCCCCAACCTATTCTAAGTAGCAAGTACTACTTCAACCAGCGCGGGTCGCCGATAGGCTGACCATCGGCCGTGTACATCAGGTGCTTGTACTCAGCCTTCACCTTGAAACCATCAGGAATCTGGTGCGTTACATGCTCGTTATTGATGTTCACCTTGTGGCGACGATAGTCGTTGTGCACGCCTACCTCACCCTCGGCCGACTTCGGATTCGGATCCTCGAACAGATCAACCGGCAGGAGGTTCTTCGTACCGTCGTTCAGGATCTTAATCTCGGTCTCAGCCTTCGGATCGCCACCATTCAACGGCTGGTTACCACCACCGGCTACTGCCTTGTTGTTGGCACCACGCGAGGTGTGCGAGAATTCATACGACGAGAAATACTGACCCTTCGAAATAGCCTGACCCCAGTCGGTCTTCGTGCCCGAAGCATCCAGGTCGGGACGGAGCGTACAATAGTTGTCGTAGAAGTGGTAAGTCGTAGCCTCCGTACGGCCCTCGATTCGCATACCGGCAGCGTAGAGCTTACGCGTGTCGTTTGCATCCTTGCGAACCGTCACAAAGAGGTTGTTCTTACACGTTACGGTCATCTTGGCGGGAGCATAGCGCATCTCGAACAGCAGACGGTCCTTCGAACGACCACTGAAGTTGATGAACGTATTGTTCGACACATTTACATTCCACTCTACAGAGGGATCCCAAGCCGTGTTCTTGTTCTCGCTAATCAGGGCGTGACGCGGAACATCGACAATCGTACAGTTGGTCATCGAGAAGTCCTTCAGGATGTTGTGCAGCGAACCGGTACCGTCACCCGTAATCCACGAGTAACCACGACCGTTCTCCTGGTACATACCACCATCGTAGAACATACAGTTGTCGATCGTAAACTTCAAGATCTGCTTACGAGCAGCACCCTTGAAACGTACCCAACCGCGGATCTGGTGGCGGAAGTTACAGTTCTTCACGCGGAACTCCTCAAGAGCAAACGGCATGGCCGTCTCCGAAGCAGCATTGAAGAAGTAGTTACCCGTACCCGAGCCGGTCCAACCGTTCTCGGCGTAGTTGATAGCGCCATCGACGTCGAAGTTGATATTCTCGAAGATAATCGACTGTACGTTGATACCACCCATCTCACCGTTACCCGGGTTACGCGAGAAGGCAAAGTTCATCGTGCAAGGCTTCGTCTTATCACCATCCGAGCAACCGGCCGTAATCTCAGGATAGAGATCCTTGGTTGCGGGATCGGGATTGGGAACGGTCTTCTGCCAACCAATACCCATGTACAGAAGCGGACGATCCTCGGGAGCTACATTCGGATCCGAGCAGCGGAGCGTAAAGCCCTTCGACACCTCGATCGTGTTCTGAACGTAATAAACCTTGTTCGGCTCCAGCTCGAAGACGGTACCCTCGGCAAAGTCGATGTTGTTGGTCATGTAGTTCTTCAGCAGCGTATCGATACGGGCTGCCTGCAGCTCATGAGCGCGGGTATTCACGTCGTTGGCATCATACCACTCCTCCCACTTCAGCAGGCGCGGCTCACCCGGATCACCCTTCATACGGACCATGTTCGTGTTGTACATACGGTCCCAGTAGCGCTCGAGATCATTATTCATACCGTTAACTACATACACGTAGTTCGACTTCAAGCCCTCTACATCTACATAGCCCTGCTTGCGCAACTCCTCGGTGAAGGGAATGCGAATCGTCTCGGTATCCGGATTGTCGCGCGAAGGCTCAACCTGGATCTCGCTCACAACATACTGGCCGTTCTCAACCTGATAGATGGCCTTGGCTTCCTGATCCTCATCTGCTACACCATCACCATCAATATCGGGACCCATCAGGGTAACCTCGTTCAAATTCCAACAAATTCGCATCGAGGTCTCGGTTACATTCTCTACCCAGAAACACTCCGGAATAGCGTAACGCTCACGGGTCTGGATACCAACCTGGTCATCCCACTCGCGACCACCGGCAGCACCCGAGATGATCGAGTTGTACTCATCACCCTTCTTCGAGAGAGTCTTGATACCGAAACGGTACATCGTAGCATACTGCAAGTCCTTCACACGCAGGCTCAACACCTCGGGACCTACAATCGTATCGAGGATCCACTCCTCGGGCTTCTGGAACTCATCGTCGCGGTTCAGACCGGCGGCGGTGATGTGGTAACCGGCGCAATCCTTCACACCGAACCAGTAGAGCATTACATCGTTACGCGTACCCTCAGCTACACCGCAGCAGTAGGGCTCCGAGCTCGAGATACCGTTGTTCTCGATGCGGAAGTGCGTCATATGCTCACGCTCAGGATTGTCGTTCTTCTTGCTCGGATAGTACTCCGTAGCATCATCCGTACAGGCAACAAAGCCGACGGCCAACGCAAAGCTGAGGAGCAGCGATAAAATCTTATTATATTTCATAGTTGTTGCTTCTGTTTAAGATTAACGATAGCCGTATTTGTTCTCGTAAGCACCGGCGCTACGTGCAATCACATCCTCGGGGAAAGGCAGGATGTAACGTACAACGGGCAGCGACTCGGCCTCTACACCCCACAGGTTGGGTACAACCTCCGAACCGTAGTGGTCCGTAGCACGGATGTAACCACGCAGCGAGAAGAGAGCCTGAGCCTTCGGATAACCCTCCGTGTCGTTGTACATCTGCGAGAGATAGTAACCCTGAGCCCACTCCGCACCCGGATTACGCTCAAAGGTCCACGGGTTGTAGATCTGAACTACGGGCAGGATGTTGTTAGGCATCGTACCGAAGGTCTTGTAGTCGTAGCCGGGGTTGGGGATTACATTATCTCCCATGGCTGTCTTATAGAAGAGCTCCGAAGGCAGGTTCGTGAAGCGGTCGTCGGTGTTATACTCCTCGTCACCCGATACATACCACGCATAACCAAAGTACTGGTAGAATACGTCGCGGAGCACCTCGGCATACTTGTTCCAACGAACCAGGTCGCGCCAGCGCAGACCCTCGCCACCAA
Organism: Alistipes sp.; assembly: GCA_017555975.1. Lineage (GTDB taxonomy): Bacteria > Bacteroidota > Bacteroidia > Bacteroidales > Rikenellaceae > Alistipes. The sequence continues at coordinate 9,309 of JAFZFJ010000168.1, forward strand.
ACTCCCACTTACGCTCGTCCTGAATCAGCGACAGGAACGAAGCCTGATCACCGGCAGCAGCAACGTAGTTGTCCACCTTCTCGCCCCAATCGGCCGAGTCAAAGGCGCGACGACGTACCTGCTTGAAAGCATCGATAGCCTCAGCAGTCGGGCCCTCGTTCACCTCGTTGGCAGCCTCGGCATACATCAAGAGCACATCAGCATAACGCATGTAGGGATAGTTGATACCCGTGTTGCCCTCGCTGATAGCACCCATGGCGTTACCGGTCTCGGTCCAGAGCTTCGACCACTTACCGCAGTAAGCCGTCCAAGGATCGAGGCGCATGGCAACCTTACCATCCGAGCCATACTTCCACAAAGCCGTACCGCAGACGTAGTTGCGACGCAGGTCCTTCTCATCGAACGAGAAGCGATAGAACACGTTCAGCATATTGCTGCCGCTCGTCTTACCCCATACAGCAGCCGTACCATCGTGCATCTGGGTCTCGGTACCGTTCATGTCGTAAGCGGGACCCCAGTTGTAACCTACGTTACCGTTGATGCCCTTCGTGTAGGGAATCTCGAAGATCGAGTCGTCGTCGTTCGTAACGATGTAGTTGCACTGATCGATGAAGTACTGGTCATAACGCTTCTTGAGCGAGTGGTTACCCTCTGAGATCACCTTACCGGCATACTCCATAGCCGTCTGGTAGTACTCCTTGTAGTTCGCGGGACGCTCCATCGTACCCTTGTCGGCCGTCGAAGCACCCGGACGCAGCGAGTAACCACCGGCCGTGAGCGACATACGGGCAATCAGGGCCCAAGCAAACTCCTTCGAGCAACGCTGCACACCACCATCGAGCGAAGCAGCAAACTGCATCGACTTCGAGGCCTCCTTCAGGTCGTCGATCATGGTCTTGAGGATCACGTCGCGATCGGCAACCTCCATCACCATCGGAGCATCAGCTGCACGACCAAGCGAGAAGGGAACATCGCCGAACAAAATCACCATGTCGTGGTAGTTCATGGCGCGGATACACTTAGCCTCACCGATCATCTGCATCAGCTCTGCCTCATTCTCGGCCATCATGGGCGAAACCTCGGCGGCCGTGATAAAGTTGTTGCAATACTCGATGTTGCGGTAAGCCGACTGCCACGTCTTCTCGAGGTGGCTACCGGCCGAAGTGGCATCAAACTGCTTGTAGTCGGTACCGGCCGACGACTGCATGTCGCTCGTGCTCGTAGCGTACTCAACGTCACTGTTCAAGCAGAAGGTCGAATAGTAAGCACCACCATAGGTGTTACCGTCCAGCATATAGGTATAGCAGGCGTTCAACGCACGGTTGATCTCCTCCATATTGCCGAACACATACTCCTCGTCATACTTCGAATCGGACTTCACATCCAGAAACTCCGAGCAGGCACTCAGCGAGAGCAGAGCGAGGATTCCGGCTAAAAATATTTTGCTATTTTTCATTGTTTCAATTAATTACGAAATTAGAACGAGAGGTTTACACCGAACATATAACCACGGCTGCGCGGATACTTATTGTAGTCCACACCCGGGGTCAAGCCCTTCTGTACGTCCACCTCGGGATCGTAACCGCTATAGCCGGTCAACAGCAAGAGGTTCGAGCCGGTGAAGTAAACGCGCAGGCGCTGGATACCGGCCTTCTTCGTGATGTGCGTCGGCAGCGTATAACCAACCGTGATATCCGACAGACGGAGGAACGAGCCATCCTCTACGAAATACGAGCTGGCGATGTACTTCTGTACATACTGGGGAGCCCACAGCAGATCGCGACCCTCATTCTGGGGGATAAAGTAGTCGTCCATGTTGCTCGTCTGGCCGTTGCCATAGATACGCTCACCCGAGTCGTTCGTGAAGCTCCAGCGATTCGTGTGGCTGAACTTATCCATTACGTTCATGTAGTTGCCGGCCTTGTTGTCGATTGACGACGAAAGCGTGTAGGCCATGGCGTTGTACACGTCGAAATCGAGCATGTAGGTAAAGTTAGCCGTAATGTCGAAGTTCTTCAAACGAGCGTTGATCGAGAAACCACCCGTCAGAGCCGGATTCATGTCACCGATCTTCACCTTGTCATACTTATCCACTACGTTGATATCGTCCTCGCGACCACCACCATGATCTACGATGTTCTTGAACTTCGGCATACCGATCTTCGGATCGCCATACGTATCACCCGAACCCAGCACGGTCTTCACCGTCGTACCCGAGTCATCCGCGGGGTCGGTGTGGCTCCAGCTGTCGCTGCTGGTACGATACAGATCGTCGAAACCATACACACCGTCATAAACATAACCGTAGAGGATACCGATCGGCTGGCCTACCATCAGTTTGAAGGCCTCACCATCGGCCGAAACCTTGCTGGCGTTGCCACCCGTAGCCCACAACTCGTTCACGTCGCCATTCAGCTTATCGACGTTCGACTTATTGTGACCCATCGTGAAGGTAACACCCAGATCGAAGTCCTTCTTGCGGATGATCTGACCCTGGATGGTCAGGTCAAAACCCTTGTTCGTTACCTGGCCGATATTCTGAACCTGGCTGCGATAACCCGTCGTGATAGGAATCTGCGTCGTGTACAACATGTCACGCGTCGTGTTCCAGTAGAGCTCGGGGGTAATTACCAATCGGTTGTCGAACATACCGAGGTCAACGGCGAGGTTGCGCGTAACGGTGGTCTCCCACTTGATGTCGCTATTAATAAAGGTATCACCGTTGGCGTTCACATAGTACTGATCACCATACTCCGACGTACCGGCGAAGTCGGGACCACCCGACGACTTGATCGAGTAGAGATAACGCCACTGGTCGTGTGCGATGGCGTTGTTACCAACCATACCGTAAGCCAGACGGAGCTTCAACTGGTTGATCACGTCGCTATCCTTCAGGAAGTTCTCCTCGTTGATAGCCCAAGCACCCGAGATCGAGGGGAAGTAACCCCACTGCTTGCCCTTGGCAAACTTCGACGAACCATCGGCGCGGAACGTAGCCGAGAGGTAATACTTGTGCTTGTAGTTGTAGTTGGCCTGTGCGAAGTACGATGCGGTACGATCGGGCACATCCATCGACGAGGTGATCTGATAAGCCGTACCCAGACCCATGTTGGCCAGAGCCTGCTCGGGCGAGATCAGCTGCGGGAAGAAACGAGCCGTGCTCTGGTTGGCGCGACCATCCTTGCCCTGCATCTCAAAACCGGCCAGGAACGAGAAGTTGTGGTTCTCCTTGGCGGTGAAGTTGTAGGCAGCGGTCGTCGTCCAAGTGTAACGGGTCGAGCGCGAATCCTTAATATAGGCGTAGGGCTGGTTGAGGTAGGTGCTGTTGGCTACCTCGTCGGTCAGATAACCGAAGAAGCGATTCTCCTCACCAAAGCCGAACGTGTGCGAGAACTCGGTGCGCAGACGCAGACCCTCGATGGGCTTCCACTCCAGGCTAGCCTGATTTACGAACTGATACGACATCTTCTCCTTGTAGTTCTGATCCACGTCGTTCACGGGATTCGAGATAGCCCACTGAGCCTCAATCAGAGGATCGGCATACTCGGGATCCACATAACCGAACTCACGCATAGCGTTCGTGGGACGGTAGCGGAGAATGTCGATGATACCACGGCGACCGAAAGCGTCGGCACCGGCACCCTCGTCCTTACGGATCGTGAAGCGGGGATTCACCAACAGGGTCAGGTTCTTTGCCAGCTCGGCATTGACCTTCATGTTGAAGTTCGTACGCTCAACACCCGAACCGAGCAGGATACCCTCCTCGTCGCTGTGGGTCAGCGAGGCGTTGAAACGCAGCTTCTCGCTACCACCGTTGATCGTTACGTTGTAGTTGTAGCTCACGGGCGTGCCACCCATTACAGCATCCTGCCAGTCATAGGTAGGCATATTCTGATACAGGTCGAGGTCCCAGGGGTTACCGAAGTCCTCACGCCACTGGTAGCGATCCGAGCTACCACCCTTAATCAGGGCGTTATCGAGCTGATAGCGAGCAAACTCGTAGGTGTTCATCATCTCGATCTTGTTGGCCAGCTTGTTGAAGCGGGTCGAGAAGTTGAAATCGACCTTCATACGACCGGCCTTGGCCGACTTCGTGGTTACCATCACTACACCGTGTGCACCTCGTGCACCGTAGATAGCCGTCAGCGAAGCATCCTTCAATACATCGATCGACTGGATATCGGTCGGCGGAATGTCATTGATGTTGTCGGCGGGGAAACCATCGACGATGAAGAGCGGCTTACTGGTACCCGTCAGGTCCATGGCACCACGCACGCGGATATCAACGTCGGCACCCGGGGCACCATCGACCGTCGTTACCTGCACACCGGCGATCTTACCCTGGAGGGCCTCTGCAGCCGAAGCTACGGGCACCATAGCCAGTTTCTCACCGGCTACCGAACCTACCGAACCGGTCAGGTCCTTACGAACGACGTTCATGTAGCCGAGCACCACAACCTCGTCAGCCGACACGGCATCCTCCTGGAGGACAACCTCGATCGGCGCACCGGCCACAGCCGCAACCTCCTGGGTTACGAAGCCGATAAACGAGATCTGTAAATTTTTACCTTTCGGCACGGAAAGCGTAAAATCGCCGTCGATACCGGTGCTGATACCGTTCACGGGATTTCCCTTTTCGATGACCGTTGCACCAATCACTGGTTCACCGGTTGCATCCTTTACCGTACCTTTGACAACGATGTTTTGGGCTGTTGCAACGCCCATTGCACCCCAAATAAGGAGTACAAGCAAGAGTAAACGATGTTTCATTGGTCAGTACTCTTTCAGTTAAACAATTGATTGATTAAATACCGACACGGTGTTTTTCACCGGTCGGATGGGTTAAACAATCCGATTGAGTGGGTTTTGACCTGGTGAGCGGACTCGGCCTCCCACACAACACACCCAATGCAAATTGCTTTGGTTTAGGTTTTTGCTTAATTTTAAGCGCACAACGACGTAGTTGCGCATTAACGATTCGTACTCTCTGGCATTAAAGTTTTACGGGCTTTTTTTAGTTAAAGTTAAATAGTTATTATAGGTATATTTCTGAGTAAAGATACAACAATTTTTCAATTTGCCAAAAAATATCCATTTTTAAAAGGGCAAACTAACAATCTATAACCACCAAAAACGCACAAAAACAGCAAAGGTCCGACCCGCATTTTATTACGAATCAGACCTTTTGTGTATTTTCTAATTATATTTTTATGAAAATATCGTTTCTCAACCTTACACTTTAACAAAACGATCGGTCACAGCGGCGCAAGCGGCATCGCCCGTAATGTTCAGCACCGTGCGAATCATGTCGAAAACGCGATCCAGCGCATAGAGCAACGGCAGTCCCTCGATCGGGATACCGGCGGCAGCCAATACCGCCACCACCATCAACGTCGGACCCGGAACACCCGCCTGACCAATCGAGCCGAGCGATGCAGTGACGGTGATCGCCACATAGTGTGCCATTGAGAGCTCAATGCCGTAGAATTGGGCAAAGAAGAGTGCCACGAGCGTATAGTAGATGGCATTTCCGGTCATGTTGATCGTAGCACCGAGCGGGATTACAAAACCGGAGGTTTCGTGCGAAATCTTCAACTCGGAGCAGGCATTCAGGGTCACAGGAAGCGTAGCCATCGACGAGGCAGTCGAGAAGGCGATAATCTGCGGGCGAAGCATCACGCGGAAGAAGTCGCGCACGCGCACCTTCGACACAAATGCGATCAGCAGCGGATAGACCACCAGGCCCATGACAAGTACAGCCAGCAGATCAACCCACAGCAGATTGGCCACCTTTAGCAAAACATCAAAACCGAACGTTCCGGTCGCCTCGGCCATCAGACCAAAGACTCCAATCGGAGCCAACAACATCACCTTTCCGATGCACCAAACGAGTGCCTCCAGCAGGTAGTTCAACCCCTTGATGATCGGTTCACGTTTCGAAGTATCGAGCGCCGCAACACCAAATCCGAGAAATAAGCCGAATACAATTATTTGCAAGATGTTACCTTCAGCAAACGCCTGAATCGGATTCACCGGAATCATACCAATCACGATGCTCCAAAACGACATCTCAGGTTTGGCACTTTCGGCTGCTGAAGCTTCGGCCATAATCGCCCCCACACTCTCGGCACTCAGTCCTGCACCGGGCTCAAAAAGCAAACCCGCAGCAATGGCTAAGACGATCGACACGACCGTCGTCAGCATGATAAAACCAATGCTGACCACACCAATACGACCTGCCGAGCGACTGCCCCCAAGGGTCGCTGCGCCCGAAATGATCGAGATGGCCACGAGGGGCACCACCAACATTTTAATCAGTTGAATAAAGAGCGTTCCGAGCGGGACAAACAGACGGGCATCCTCGCCCATCGCCACACCCGTCACGATTCCGGCAATCATCGCCACCAGAATCCAAAATCCGAGATTTTTAATCAGTTTTTGCATATTTTTTTGCCCTATAAACGCACTCGGGCTGAACAAAATTATAAAATTTTCACAATTTCGTCGCGAAATTCCCTATCTTTGTCCTATCTATGTAAAAATACGAAGCTAAAAATCTTAAAAAAACACAGCTATGAAAAAGTGGCTTATGGCAGCTGCTACTCTCCTGGCATTGCCGAGTTGCAGCGAGGCGCCCATCCCCTCGACCGAGGCCTCGTGGGAGGGAAAACCGCGTGTAGTCGTAATGACCGACGCAGAGATTGACGACCGTTGTTCGATGGTTCATTTCCTACTCTATACCAACGAGTTGCAGGTAGATGCCATTATCCAGACCAACTCGTGTTTTCAGCGCAAGGGGTGGAGTTCGGAGCCATGGATCGAGGAGCAGTTAGCCGCCTATGAAGCGGTGTTACCCAACCTGCGTGTACACGATCCCGCCTACCCTTCGGCCGATGAACTGCGCAGCGTAGTCTATGTTGGCGACGAAGATCCTACCCATATTCCCGAGGGGATCTCGTACAAGACCCTGCTTCCGGGCGCAGAGCCGCTCATCGACCCCTCGAATTGGGCCGACACGCCCGGTTCGGACCGCATCGTAGAGATTCTTCTGGAGGAGGATCCGCGTCCCGTTTTCATTCAGTGTTGGGGAGGCGGAAATACTGCCGTCAGAGCCTTCGACAAACTCAAAGAGGAGTATCCCGACGAGTACGATCGCGCCATCAGCAAAGCAGTGCTTTATTGCATTTGGTATCAGGATGGCGCCGGCAGTTACATCGAGCGCGCTCACCCGAAAGCGACGATTTTGCTCAGCCACCACTTCAGCGGAAGTTGGGACTATGGATCGCTTCCGAACAGCGACCATTTCATCACGGAGCACCTGCGCAACAAGCTCAACCCGCTTGGTAGGTTCTACGAGCAACCCTTTATCAGCGAGGGAGATACACCCGCATTTCTTTATGCAATCCCGACCGGTCTTCGTTCATCCGAAAACCCCACTTATGGCGGTTGGGGCGGTCGTTTTTACAAGATCGAGGGGTTCGAAAACGTCTATCGTGACGTGAGTCTGGGCTCGCTCCGCGAATGGGTAGAGACGGCCCTTTGCGACTTCCAGGCACGCCTGAAGTGGTGCATCACACCCTGCTACGAAGAGGCCAACCACGCCCCCGTCATCACCCCCGAGGGGGCGCTGGATCGCATCGTAAAGAGTGGCGAGGAGGTCATCCTGCGTGCTGCAATCGCGGACAAAGATCCGCGCGATATTGAGGGGGCTTGGCGTGTGCGTGGCCACATGTGGCAACAGAAAGGTCGCACGAAGGAGTGGCTCCTCGAAGATCCCGAAAAGCGCATCGAGGAGTATCGCACCGACTGGTGTCAGGACCCTGCCGGCAGCTATGCAGGAAACATCAACCTCGAGTTCCTCGGCAAGGAGGCGGTCCGTTTCATCGCACCCAAGGTCGACAAGCCAGAGACGATCCACATCATCCTGGAGGCCTTTGACATGGCGGTTCCACGCATGACGAGCTACTCGCGATTCATTATCACGGTCGTACCGAATTAAGGTTTCGCATCCAAGAACGCAAAAGGCTGTCACAACTCAAAAGTTGTGACAGCCTTTTTAGCTGATGCGATGACTACTCCTCCAAGGGCTCAAAATTCTCCTTTCCTACCCCACAGACCGGGCAGGTCCAACTGTCGGGAATCTCCTCGAACGGCGTTCCAGGGGCAATCCCCGAATCCGTGTCGCCAATGGCCGGATCGTAGATCCATTCGCACACAATGCAACGGTATTTTTTCATAACAGCACGTATTGATGGTTAATCAACCGCAGTGATGCAAAAACCGTACAGCATTGCACTCATCCACCCTACGCCTGAGGCAGGTCGGCCAGATTGGCCTTCTCGAACTTATAGCCCAGGCGATGCAACTCGAGCGCTGCACCGATGCGGAACATGGCACGCGTCGTGCGAGCAAAGATATAGAAAGCCTTCGTGCTTTGTGCCTCGACCTGCTCGTGGCGGATGAGCGAAATAGCCATATGGGCGCAGCTACGCATCGTATCCTCAATGGCCGTAGCGGCCTCGCTCTCCAGCTCCAGACCAAGGATATGCTGCAGGATGTGCTCGTCCATATCGTCAAAGCCCTCCTTGCCATGTAGCTTTTCGTAAGGCTCGTTGACATAGGTGGTCCAGTCCTCGTCCCAGCGGTGTGCCACGGCCATACCCACATAGCCGGCCCAAGCCATCGCTGCCGCCGGATACTGGTTAATCTGGCTCACCGAGTCGGCCATATAGTGCGGAGCGTACTCCTTCCAACGCTCGTCGATATCCTCAGACGAAAGCAGCGTACCCTCCAACTTACCCTTCGAGGTACAGAGCTTCAACAACTCCATCTGCATCTTCGCCTCAAACTGATCAAAATACTCCTTCTCTTCCATCGTATTGACTTTTAGTGGATGCAAAGGTACAAAAAAATAGGCTGTCGACAAACATTGCGACAGCCCATCCATTATAAATAAAGGTATTACTCCACGCGCAGGCGAATCGTAGCCGGTTTCAACCCCTTGGCCGAGACGATTACCTCCACGTCACCCGCCTCAAAGCCACTCTCGACAATTACCGTCAGCTGGCCACTGAAGAGCTTCATATGAGGCTCGTGAAAAAGTTCGAGCGAGGTCGGGTCACCGTTGGCCATGGCGCGGAACTTCGCAGCACCCTTCACCTCAACCTTTACCTCGCGATTCTCGGTCGGCACAGCAATACCCTGCTTGTCGAGCACGCTGACGGTCAGGTAGGCCAAATCCTCACCCCCTTTGGACAAGGTCATGCGGTCGGCGTCAATATGCAGATGCGAACTCTTTCCCGCCGTGAAGAGGCTCTTCTCGGCCACAGCCTTGCCTGTCGTATCGTAGGCCACCACACGCAACTCTCCGGGCTGATACTTCACCTCGTTCCACATCAGGCGGTAACGCTCCATCTTCGAGGCGTTGTTCTTTACGCGACGGCCCTGGCTCACGCCATTTACAAAGAGCTCTGCTTCGGGATACGACGTATAGACAAAGACGGGAGTTGTCTCTCCCTCGCGACCCTTCCAATTCCAATGCGGCAAGATATGGAGGGTCTCTGCCTCGGTATTCCAGATCGAACGGTAGTACCAATAGCGGTCCTTCGGAATGGAGGCCAAATCGATAATACCAAACATGGACGAGTGGTTCGGCCAAGCATCCGTATCGTAGGGGGTCGGCTCGCCCAGGTAGTCGAAGCCCGTCCAGACAAACTGACCAATCAACCACGGATAGTCGTCGTTGGCAGCCATATCCTCATCCGGGAGATTCGACCACCAGCAACACTCCAGGTCGTAGGACGAGGAGTGGTGATCGGGATGGAGTGCACCCTGAATTGGCTCGGCGGGAAAGTGATAAACACCACGCGAGCTCACCGTCGAGGTGGTCTCCGAGCCCAGGATCAGGTTCTGAGGCAGGGTCTCATAACCGCGCTCGTAATAATGCACGCGGTAGTTAAAGCCCGCCACATCGAATTGTGCAGCAAAGCCGTTATTGAGCACCGTCGGGAACTGGTCCATGCCACACGTCACGGGGCGCGTCGGGTCTTCGCGGTGGCAGATCTCCTGCAGCCACGAGGCCACCTTATAGCCACCCGCAGTCCACTGCGTCGGCACCTCGTTACCCACAGACCACATCACCACCGAGGGGTTGTTGCGGTAGTGGCGCAACATGTTGACCATATCCTTCTCGGCCCACTCATCGAAGAAGCGGTGGTAGCCGTTCTCGCATTTGGCCACATCCCACTCATCGAAGGGCTCAAGTTGCATCATGAAGCCCATCTCATCGCACAGCTCCACCAACTCCTCAGCCGGCATATTGTGCGAGGTGCGGATGGCATCGCATCCCATCTCCTTGAGGAGGGTCAGCTGGCGACGAATTGCCGCCTTATTCACCGCAGCACCCAACGGGCCGAGATCGTGATGCAGGCAGACACCCTTAAATTTGCGCAACTGGCCATTGAGGAAGAAGCCTTTATCGGCACGCAGTTCAATCGTGCGCACACCAAAGCGGGTCGTGTAGCTGTCGACCTTGCGCCCCTCGAACTCTACGGTTGTCTCGGCCGTGTAGAGGTTCGGCTCTTCGGGCGACCACCATTGCGGTTTGTCGATCGTCAAGTGCTGTTCGAAGGGCATCCCATAGAAGAGATTACGTGTGTCGCGCTTTTGGCTCACCACCTCACCCTTGGCGTTTCGAATCACCGTATGGAGCGTCACGGGCTGTTTCTCGGGAACACCCACCAATTCGGTTTTGAGCGTCACCGAGGCATACTCCTCACCTACATAGGGCGTGGTAATTTGCGTACCCCATATGGGGACATGGATCGTCGGCACGGTCACCAGGCGCACCTTGCGGTAGAGGCCTGCTCCAGGATACCAACGCGACGACTGGGGCTTATTCTCAAGCAGCACCTGCACGCGATTCTCGCCCTCCGTAATCGCCTCCGTAGCATCGCACCAGAACGAATTGTAACCATAGGGCCAAAAGCCCACCTGGCGGCCATTCACAAAGACCTGTGCCT
>JAFZFJ010000169.1 GCA_017555975.1 Alistipes sp.
CAAGTTCTACTTCAACTCGTGCACGGCTCACACCTCGTATCCGAATAAGAAGATCACGAAGGAGAACGCCATCGTGGCTCAGATGGGCTCGCTGGAGGGTTCGAACGAGCGCAACATCAACAAGATGATCGTAAACCAGGTACTGCCGACCTGCCAGCTGCAGATGGGTATGACCGAATTGGCAACTGGTAGCGTATGGAACACCATGCCGGCTCACGTTCACTCGCGCCGCATGGAGGCCTACTTCTACTTCGAGGTACCCGAGACCGACGCCGTTTGCCACCTGATGGGTGAGGTCGACGAGACGCGCCACATCTGGATGCACAACGAGCAGGCTGTCCTCTCGCCCGAGTGGTCGATCCACAGCGCCGCTGCTACGCACAACTACACCTTCATCTGGGGTATGGGCGGCGAGAACCTCGACTACGGCGATCAGGACTTCTCGAAGATTACGGATCTGAAGTAATGCTACTTTAGGATTTCACGTTGATTGGACGGACGAGGTGCTATTCCACGAATAACATAATCCGAAATCTTCGAGAAATCCAAGGTATAGACAATCCCCCTAAATTCCCCTTTAAAGGAGGACTTCAGGAGGGCAAGCAAAATTTAGAATTAACAATTAACCAATCACGACACCGTTCGCCGACAATTTTTGTGGATTTTAGGCGAACAGATTTTGCGACTCTGAAGTCATGACGCGCGGGAGCATACATTTCGTATGTAACCAAGCGGCAGGACGAAGAGGGGTGAAAGGTGTCGCCTAAAAACACTAAAAATCATGTTTTCGCTCGAAGGAAAGAACGCTTGGATCACGGGTGCATCGTACGGCATCGGTTTCAACATTGCCAAGGCTTTTGTAGCCGCAGGTATCAAGAACATCATCTTCAATGACATCAACGAGGCTGCCCTGGAGAAGGGTCTGGCCAACTACAAGGAGCACGGCATCGAGAACGTACACGGCTACGTATGCGACGTAACGAACGAGGATCAGGTAAAGGAGATGGTTGAGAAGGTACACGCTGAGGTAGGCCAGATCGACATCCTGGTAAACAACGCCGGTATCATCAAGCGCATCCCGATGCACGAGATGAAGCGCGCCGAGTTCCAGCAGGTGATCGACATCGACCTCGTAGGTCCGTTTATCTGCGCCAGCGCTGTGATCCCCGAGATGATGGAGCGTCGCGAGGGTAAGATCATCAACATCTGCTCGATGATGTCGGAGCTGGGTCGTGAGACCGTATCGGCTTACGCTGCCGCTAAGGGTGGTCTGAAGATGCTCACGCGCAACATCTGCTCGGAGTATGGTGAGTACAACATCCAGTGCAACGGTATCGGCCCGGGTTACATCGCTACGCCCCAGACCGCTCCGCTGCGTGAGAAGCAGGCTGACGGTTCGCGTCACCCGTTCGATTCGTTCATCTGCGCCAAGACCCCCGCAGGTCGCTGGCTCGATCCCGAGGAGTTGGGCGGTCCCGCCGTATTCCTCGCGTCGAAGGCTTCGGACGCTGTAAACGGCCACATTCTCTACGTAGATGGTGGTATCCTGGCATACATCGGCAAGCAGCCGCAGTAGTAGAAAAGGGAGCCGCAAGGCTCCTTTTTTATAGCAGACAGTAGCGGGGAGTCGACACTACTCCCCGCTACTCTCACAACTCAAACTCCCCATGAAACGCAACGACAACTTCCCATTGGTTGTATTGATTCTCTTTCTTACAATCACCATCGCACTCTTTGCGGGCACGGTCTACCAACACCTGATGCATGGAGGCCCAACCTCAACGCCACAACCCATCACCATAACCTTGCAACAAGCCGAACCGCTCTACACCTCCGCATCGGGTTACGAAAGCATCTCGCTAAGGGCAGGCAGTCAGGTGAAGATTACGGCCTACCACAGCAAGGATCGCAACAGCATGTGGTTGACCGAGACGGCTGACGAATGCCGCGGCATCTTGACAAACCCATCATTGGCGATTCAGGTCGAGCAGGGCTACAATGCAGCAGGCAACTACGTGCTCCCCTTGTGGCAATTCTACGAAGAGTGCATCGGCAAGCGCTTCGAGGAGTTCGACGGCAAGTATCGTCGCGCGGTCTTTGTACCGCAACACCCTTCACACGCCAAGGAGGTTGTCGTACCAATGCCCTTCACGCTGCGCGACACGGAGGATTGGAAGGCCTACGAGCCACAGGTAAAGTATGTTGATGGCGTAGCTACAGCTGTGGAATACCAGCGTATTCGCGCCGGAAACGCCTTGATTCTGCGCTTTCTGCCCTTCACAAATTGGCTGATCGAAAAACCCTTCGTACAGCAGATTATCTCCAAGCCGCAATTCACAAAAGACGACCCACTTCGCACGAGCGAGAAGCGCGCAATCTACTACCTATCGTATGTGGTGCATCTGGCCGGTCTGGTGCTCTACCTAACGCTAATGGGTATCATTCCCGTCGTCTTGCTATCGTTGCTACTCTGTACGCCCCTACTTCGTTTTATCAGTAATCCGGCCATGCGCATCATTCTGCTTGCGGTCGGCGCAGTGAGCACCTACCTATGGTGGCTCATCACAATGATGGAGGGGTTTGGTTGGTGGTATGCCTGGCTGCCGGCCCTGTGCGGACTCGGCCTAAACATAGCCCTTGCCATCCTTATGATCCGCTGTCGTTGCGAGAAGTGTAAGCGCATCGCCTACATCCGCCTCATTGAATCGACCCTCCAGCGCCAATTCACCAACATCCGCGAGCAGACCGAATACACCAGTTCCACGATGCGCACGCGCGAAAAGGGACTGAAGAAGACGATCACAAAATGCGGTGATGAGATTGTAGACGAAACGACCGAGGATGCCGACATCATCCGCGAAACGACAAATAACTACAAGCTGACCTACGAGCTCAAGTACAACGTCAAGGAGTACCACAACAAGTACCGATGTCCGCATTGCGGTCACGTTGCCGAGCGAGACGAGCAAGATCGCACACTCGTCTCTAAGAAGCTTGTCAACCGCAAACATACGGGGCAAACCACAGACATCTATGGTGCACCGAAGCGTTAAATTGACCTCTTATAAAGAACAAGAAGAGCGTGTCCAATAAGTTTTTGGACACGCTCTTTATATCAGAAGTTGTATAACAAGAGGTTTTTTAGGCCTGCGAAACTCGCTATTGCCTATTGTGCAAGAAGTCGAAAACGACCCGATTGAAGGCATCCGGTTGCTCCATGTTGCACATGTGGCCGCTATCCTCGATATACTCGTGGCGGCTGTTGCGCAGGTATTGCATCATGGCAGGTGCCGTGCGCTGTTTACCCATCGGGCGACGCCCCGAAAGGAAGAGGGTTGGCACCTCGGGCTGAACCTCTTTCAGCACCTTCATCGCCTCGCGCGCATAGTAACAATGTACCTCATGATTGACCGCCTGCCAGCCATCCCACTTACGGATGATGCGCCACAGGGGCTTGCGCATCCGCTCGGCCTTCGAGCCCCCCTTCATCAGCGACTCGAACCACTCCTTTTTATAGGTCGGCATACCCTTGGCCTTCACGGCGTCGATCGAGGCTTGCTTCGTGGCGCGCTCTTGCGCCGTCATCGGCTCGTTGATACTCGGTGTGGAGCGGATATGCCCCTCGGCCATCGTACAGCTAAGCAGTCGTTCGGGATGCATCGCCAGCAGATCGCCCGCGATGAATCCACCCATCGAAAGCCCCACCACATGGGCCTTCTCAATCCCCAGCGCATCCATCAACGCCACCAGATCATCACAATGGGTAAAGAGCAGATCTTCACGTTGTTTCGACGATCGACCATAGCCGCGTGCATCGTAAACAACAACGCGGAAACTGCGTTCAAAATAGGACACCTGCTCGCGCCACATGCGTCGATCGAGCGAGTGCCCATGGACAAAAATGAGTGGTTCACCCGCACCCGAAATCTCGTAATAGAGTCGTCCCTCCGGCACCGCTACATAACCGCTCTCCTGCGCCGAAACACCCGACAGCAGACCACCCACAAAGACCAGCAGGGGCATTAGTAACAAAAACTTGCGCATTTTGCTCCAATTTAATCGTTTTGCTTTTGCAAAATACAAAAAAAGTAGGAAACCGAACACACAACCTATCAATTTATTTGTTATATTTGCTCAAAGAATACAAATCACAACATTATGGCCTTACATATCATCGACCATCCGCTGGTGCAGCATAAACTGAGCATCATGCGCAACAAGGAGACTTCGACCATGAAGTTCCGCGAGTTACTCAAAGAGATTGCCATGTTCATGGGTTACGAAATCACCCGCGACTTCCCCCTGACCTACGAGGAGATCGAAACGCCGTTGCAGAAGATGAAGGCACCTCGCATCGCAGGCAAAAAGGTGGTCATCGCCCCCATCCTTCGTGCCGGCCTCGGCATGGTTGACGGTCTGACGACCCTGATTCCTTCGGCCCGCATCGGCCACATCGGCATGTATCGCGACGAGGAGACCTGCCAACCGGTCTTCTACTACTACAAAATGCCGGCAAACAAGGATCGTCTGGTGATCCTCACCGACCCGATGTTGGCTACGGGAGGCAGTGCATGCGACGCCATCAAGCGCCTGAAGGAGGATGGCTACAAATCGATCCGCCTGATGAGCCTCGTCGCTTCGCCCGAGGGTATCCAGGCCGTACAGAAGCAGCATCCGGATGTCGACATCTACCTGGCTGCACTCGACGAGGGACTGAACGAGAAGAACTACATCCTGCCGGGTCTGGGTGATGCCGGCGACCGTATTTTCGGTACGCGTTAAGCCTTCAGAAGTCCAGCTGAAAAGCTTTAACAAACAGATAAAGACGAAAAATCCCGCCAAAAATGGTGGGATTTTTTTCTGGAAAAACCTTTTTCGAAACATGCCGCAAAATAAATTTGGCGATTCGGCCGATAATCCGTATATTTGATGCAATATAACTATGTTATATTCCGACCGAAAACCAAAACAATAAAAAATAGCTATTATGATTCGTAAAATTTCCGCAATGCTGCTTTCGGCACTCCTCATCACGAGCTGCTGCACGAAGCAGTGCAACATGCCCGTTTCGGGCTTGAATCCGGCCGACTTCGTGACGACGATCGACGACCAGACTACCGCCCTCTACACGCTCACGAATGCCAACGGCATGGAGGTATGCGTAACCCCCTTTGGCGGCCGCATCGTCTCGGTGATGGTCCCCGACCGCACGGGCGAGCTGCGCGACGTAGTGCTCGGCTTTGACAAGATTGCCGACTACCAGAACGTACCTTCGGACTTTGGTGCCTCGATCGGCCGCTATGCCAACCGTATCGGTCAGGGTAAGTTCTCGATCGACGGTGTGGAGTACGACCTGCCGAAAAACAACTTCGGCCACTGCCTGCACGGCGGCCCGAACGGCTGGCAGTACAAACTCTACACGGTGGCTGAGGCTACGCCGAACAGCCTCGTGCTGACGCTCCACTCGCCCGATGGCGAGGAGCAGTTCCCCGGCAACGTAGATGCCCAAGTCAGCTACACGCTCACCGACGAGAATGCCATCGTGATCGACTACGAGGCTACGACCGACGCCCCGACGGTGATCAACATGACCAACCACAGCTACTTCAACCTCACGGGTGACCCGACGCAGACGATCCTCGACCACGAGCTGATGATCAATGCCGACTGCTTCACCCCCGTAGACGACACCTACATGACCACGGGTGAGATTGCCCCCGTAGCCGAGACCCCGATGGACTTCCGCCAGGCCAAGGCCGTAGGTAAGGAGATCGACAACTTCGACTACATCCAGCTCAAGAACGGTAACGGCTACGACCACAACTGGGTACTCAACACGGCCGGCGACAAGACGCAGCCCGCAGTTATTCTCTACGCCCCCACGACCGGCATCGAGCTGACGGTTTACACCGACGAGCCGGGCATCCAGGTCTATACGGGTAACTTCCTCGACGGCACCGTAACGGGCAAGAAGGGCATCGTCTACAACCAGCGAGTGGGTATCTGCCTCGAGACGCAGAAGTATCCCGACACGCCCAACAAGCCCGAGTGGCCTTCGGCCGTTGTACGCCCGGGTGAGAAATACACGAGCCACTGCACCTTCAAGTTCGGTGTGCGCGAGTAACCTATTTCGCAACAAATAAGTTTAACTCCTAAAAATTCAAACAACCAATGAATCTGATTGAAGCCTTGCAGAACAATGGATTTGCGATGATTGACTACGCAATCTTTGTGCTGTACATCATTCTGCTCGTGGGTCTGGGTTTCTTCCTCTCACGCAGCAAAGACGGCAAGGAAAAGTCGTCGAGCGACTACTTCCTGGCCGGTAACACCCTTACCTGGTGGGCCGTGGGTGCCTCGCTCATCGCCGCCAACATCTCAGCCGAACAGTTTATCGGCATGTCCGGTTCGGCCTTTGCATCGGGTATTGCGATTGCCGCCTATGAGTTGATGGCCGCTGCCACGCTCATCGTCGTAGGTAAGTTCCTGCTGCCGGTGATGATCGAACGCAAAATCTTCACCATCCCCCAATTCTTGCGCGAGCGCTACAACTGGGGTGTAGGTTTGGCCTTCTCGATCTTCTGGCTCTTCCTCTACGTCTTCATCAACCTTACGTCGGTAGCATGGCTCGGCGCGTTGGCCATTAAGCAGATCCTCGGTATTCCTGACGCTCCGGGTATGTTCCTCGGCATGGAGATCGACATGACGCTCATGGTCATCATCCTCGTGCTGTTTATCATCGCCGGTATCTACTCGATCTACGGCGGTCTGGCTTCGGTAGCTTGGACCGACGTGATGCAGGTAACGTTCCTCGTAGGTGGTGGTCTGATTACGGCCTACTTCGCGCTGGACTTCATCGCCGGCTCGCTCGAGATTCAGGGCGGTGCGCTGGGTGCGCTGCAGGAGATCATGACCAAGCTCGGTGCCATTGAGGGTGACCGCCACTTCAACCTGGTGGTGACGCGCAACCCGGCCATCGAGAACATCACGGCCGATCCCTACTTCGACATCCCGGGTATCGTGGTAATCGTGGGTGCACTGTGGCTGACGAACCTGGGCTACTGGGGTTTCAACCAGTACATCATCCAGAAGGGTCTGGCTGCCAAGTCGCTCTCGGAGGCTAAGAAGGGTATGATCTTCGCTGCCTTCCTCAAGATCCTGATCCCCTTCATCGTCTGCATTCCCGGTGTTTGCGCCTACTACATCATGACGCAGGAGCCCGAGTTGTACCAGACCTTGGCCGGTGAGATCAGCCGCTCGGATGACGCCTATCCGTTCCTGATCCGTAACTTCACGCCGACCATCGTTAAGGGTCTCTCGTTTGCTGCTCTGGCTGCTGCCGTAATTTCGTCGCTGGCTTCGATGTTCAACTCGACCTCCACGATCTTCACGATGGATATCTACAAGCAGTTCATCAACAAGGAGGCTTCGGACAAGAAGCTCGTATCGGTGGGTCGTTTGACGTCGGTAGCCGCCCTCGTGCTGGCTGTGATCGCCGTTTATCCGATCATGGGTGCTGCTGACCAGGCCTTCCAGATCATTCAGGAGTACTCGGGCTTTGTTTATCCGGGTGTGGTGGTGATCTTTGGTCTGGGTCTGCTGTGGAAGCGCGCTTCGGGCGTAGCTGCCGTAGTGGCCGCCATCGGTACCTTCGCCTTCTCGGTACTCTTTAAGTTCATGATGCCCGAGGTTCCCTTCCTGCTGCGCATGGGTTACGTATTCATTGCCCTGGTGGTGCTCTTCATTACGCTCTCGCTCCTGAGCAAGAAGACCGTGAAGGCCGACGTACTGGACGAGCAGACCGTGAAGACGCAGCTCTTCTGGAGCCGTGTGACGTTCGTCGGCGCTCTCGTATGCCTCGTGCTGGGTGTGATCGGCGTACTGGAGCCGACCCTCAAGAACAACGGCTTCGAGGCCTTCTTCTTCCTCACGGCCATGTTCCTCACGATCTCGATCTACCTGAAGTCGAACGCCACGGATAAGGTACAGGATCCGAAGGCCGTGAAGATCGACCTCTCGGTATTCCACTCGGATGCTGCCTTCAACTGGGGCGCCGTAGGTGTTATCGTTATTTTGACTATTCTCTATTATACGCTTTGGTAATATGCTGGAAATATTGAAAGAACAGGTCTGCAAAGCCAATTTGGACCTCGTTAAGCACGGCTTGGTAATCTTCACCTGGGGCAACGTATCGGCCATCGACCGCGAGAAGGGTCTGGTGGTAATCAAGCCCAGCGGCGTGGATTACGACGACATGAAGCCGTCGGATATGGTGGTGGTTGACCTCGACGGTAACATCGTCGAGGGCGACCTGCGCCCCTCTTCGGACACGGCTACGCACCTCGAAATTTACAAGGCCTTCCCCGAGGTGGGCGGTATCGTCCACACCCACTCGACCTACGCTACGGCATGGGCTCAGGCGGGCAAGGATATTCCGAACATCGGCACGACGCACGCCGACTACTTCCACCGCGCCATCCCCTGCACGGCCTCGATGACCGAGGACCAGATGGGCGAGTATGAGAAGCACACCGGCACGGTCATCGTCAACCGTTTCTTGGAGGCCGGCATGAACCCGATGCATACGCCGGGCGTGCTGGTCAAGAACCACGGTCCCTTCTCGTGGGGTAAGGATGGCGATGAGGCCGTTCACAACGCCGTGGTGATGGAGCAGGTAGCCAAGATGGCCTTCGTCGCCTACCAGGTAAACCCTGCGCTGGAGATGAACGACCTCTTGATCGAGAAGCACTACTCGCGCAAGCACGGTGCAAACGCCTACTACGGACAGACGAAAAAGTAAATTAAAAATTAAGAATTAAAAATTAAGAATTGAGAGGAGGTTTGACTCCAACCAATTTTTAATTTTAGGCGAGCAGATTTTGGGCTTCGTGAAGTGAGCGCGGATGGGACATACTAAGCGTATTTCCCATTCGCAGCTCGCGAGGGAAACACAAAAGATGCCGCATACAAATTAAAAATTAAGAAATAAAGTTATGATAAAGGCTTTTGAAAACTTCGAAGTTTGGTTCGTCACGGGTGCACAGCTCCTGTATGGTGGCGACGCAGTAGTGGCTGTAGATGGTCACTCGAACGAGATGGTAGCAGGGATGAATGCCTCGGGCAAACTCCCCGTAAATGTAGTATATAAGGGCACGGCCAACTCCTCGAAGGAGGTTTGGGACATCATGAAGGCCGCCAACAACGACCCGAAGTGTATCGGTGTAATCACCTGGATGCACACCTTCTCGCCCGCTAAGATGTGGATCCACGGTCTGCAGGAGCTCAACAAGCCTCTGATGCACCTCCACACGCAGTTCAACGAGGAGATTCCCTGGAACGAGATCGACATGGACTTCATGAACCTCAACCAGTCGGCTCACGGTGACCGCGAGTTTGGCCACATCACGGCCCGCATGCGTCGTCCGCGCAAGGTGGTTGTAGGCCACTGGAAGGACCAGAAGACCCTCGAGAAGATCGCCATTTGGCAGCGTGTAGCCGCCGCATGGGCCGACTCGCAGGATATGCTCGTAATCCGTTTTGGCGACCAGATGAACAACGTAGCCGTAACGGACGGTGACAAGGTGGAGGCTGAGATTCGTCTGGGCTACCACGTAGACTACTGCCCCGTTGCCGAGCTGATGACCTACTTCGACAAGGTAACCGATGAGGAGGTAGATGCGCTCGTGAAGGAGTACTTCACCCTCTACGACCACGCTTCGGAGCTCGAGGAGAAGGGTTCGGAGGGCTACACGAAGGTTTGGAATGCCGCCAAGGCCGAGCTGACGATTAAGGCTTGCCTCGAGGCAAAGGGCGCCAAGGCCTTCACGACCAACTTCGACGACCTGGGCCACTTCGACCAGATTCCGGGCCTCGCTTCGCAGCGCCTGATGGCCGAGGGATACGGTTTTGGTGGCGAGGGTGACTGGAAGACGGCCGCTATGGTACGCACCGTATGGTTCATGTCGCAGGGCATGACGAAGGGTTGCTCGTTCATGGAGGACTACACCCTGAACTTCGCCGGCGAGGAGAGCACGATTCTCCAGTCGCACATGTTGGAGGTGAGCCCGCTGATTGCAGCTCAGAAGCCGCGCCTGGAGGTACACTTCCTCGGTATCGGTATCCGCAAGACCCCGACGGCTCGTCTCGTCTTCACGTCGAAGACCGGTTCGGGTGTAGCCGCTACGGTAGTCGACATGGGTAACCGCATGCGCCTGATCGTAAACGACGTAGAGTGCGTAGAGCCGAAGCCGCTGCCCAAGCTGCCCGTTGCCTCGGCCCTCTGGAAGCCGATGCCCAACTTCGAGGTGGGTGCCGGCGCCTGGATCCTGGCCGGCGGTACGCACCACTCGTGCTTCTCGTACGACATCACGGCTGAGTATTGGGAGGATTTCGCCGAAATCGCCAACATCGAGATGGTACACATCAACAAGGACACCACGATCTCGGAGTTCAAGAAGGAGCTGCGCATGAACGAGGTATACTACATGCTGAATAAGGCCCTGTGCTAACCTTTAATTTGAAAACAAAGATGGATAAATACGTTATCGGACTGGACTATGGTAGCGACTCGGCTCGTGCCGTGCTCGTGAACGCCGCCAATGGCAAGACGCTTGCTACGGCAGTGCGCTACTATCCCCGTTGGAAGGAGGGCAAATTCTGCAATCCGGCAATCAACCAATACCGTCAGCACCCGAAGGATTACATCGAGGTGTTGGAGGCTACGGTACGCGAGGTGTTGAGCGCCGTACCTGCGGAGGTTGCCGAGCAGGTCGTAGGTATCGCCTTCGACACGACGGGTTCGACCCCCTGCTTCATCGATGAGGAGGGTACGCCGCTGGCCCTGAAGGCGGGCTTCGAGGAGAACCCGAACGCCATGTTCGTACTCTGGAAGGACCACACGGCCATCAAGGAGGCTGACGAGATCAATACACTGTGCCGCCGTTGGGAGATCGACTACACGGCTTACGAGGGTGGCATCTACTCATCGGAGTGGCTTTGGGCCAAGGCGCTGCACGTGCTGCGCGCAGATGAGGCTGTTCGCAACGCCGCCTACTCGATTGTCGAGCACTGCGAGTGGATGCCCGCCCTGCTGACCGGCACGACGAAGCCGAACGAGATCGTACGCAGCCGCTGCGCCGAGGGTCACAAGGCGATGTGGCATGCCAAGTGGGGTGGTCTGCCGTCGGAGGAGTTCCTCACGACGCTCGATCCCCTGCTGTCGGGTCTGCGCGAGCGCATGTTCACCGAGACCGAGACGGCCGAGAAGGTCGTAGGTCACCTGACCGAGGAGTGGGCTCAGCGCCTGGGTCTCTCGACCAACGTTGTGGTAGCCGGTGGTGCATTTGACTGCCACATGGGCGCCGTAGGTGCCGGTATTAAGGCCGATTCGTGGGTACGTATTATCGGTACGTCGACTTGCGACATCGTGGTTGCCAAGCCTGAGTCGGTGGGCGACAAGCTCATCCCGGGCATCTGTGGCCAGGTGGACGGTTCGGTAGTTCCGGGTCTGATCGGTTTCGAGGCCGGACAGTCGGCCTTTGGTGACATCTACGCCTGGTTCCGCCGCGTGCTGGAGTTCCCGATGAAGGCCATCCTGGGTGACAAACTGACGATCGAGGAGCTGGACAAGGCTTGCGATCAGATTCTGCCCGCACTGACCAAGGAGGCTGAGAAGATCGCCATCGGCGAGAGCGGCGTGATTGCCGTAGATTGGATGAACGGTCGTCGTACGCCCGATGCTGACCAGACGCTCAAGGGCGCCATTGCCGGTATTACGCTTGGCACGACCGCCCCGATGATCTTCCGCGCCCTGGTGGAGGCTACGGCCTTTGGTTCGAAGGCCATCATGGAGCGCATGAAGAGCGAGGGTATCCGCATCAACAATTGCATCGGTATCGGCGGTATCGCCCTCAAGTCGCCCTTCGTCATGCAGGTGATGAGCGACGTGCTGGGTGTGCCCATCTCGGTATGCGAGAGCGACCAGGCTTGCGCCCTCGGTGCTTCGATCTTTGCCGCTGTGGCTGCGGGTCTCTACCCCACGATCGAGGAGGCTCAGGAGGCGATGGCTTCGGGTTGCGCAAAGGAGTACCAGCCTTCGGCTGAGAACCACGCCAAGTACGAGGAGCTCTACAAGGAGTACAAGCAGTTGGGTGCTTACTGCGAGAGCCGCTAAGCAATCCGACATCAACCCAAGCGGGGCTGTCCAGCAAATGGATAGCCCCGCTTTTTTATCAAAGCGTTGGACGATTCAACGTCTTTTTGTACTTTTGGGAAAAATAACGACCCATGTTCAAACCACTCCACCTCATTCTTGGATTGCTGCTCCTTAGTTGTGCAGCCTGCGCGACACTGCCAAACGAGGAGGCACTCTTCAGCCGTTTTGATTACCAGGGTGCCGACGAGGTGTTCAACACCCCCATAGACCCGCAGAACGAGTACCGCAACCCGATTCTGGCCGGTTTCTATCCCGACCCTTCGATCTGTCGCAAGGGAGAGGATTATTTCTTGGTCTGCTCGTCGTTCAGCTACTACCCCGGAGTGCCGATCTTCCACAGTCGCGACCTGGTCCATTGGCGCTCATTGGGCCATGTACTGAATCGACCCTCTCAGCTAAATCTAAAGGAGGGCATTCGCCTCAGTGGTGGCATCTATGCACCGGCCATCAGCTACAACCCCGCCAACGATACCTTCTACCTGATCACAACAGCCGTCGACGGCATCGGTAACTTCCTGGTCAAAACCCGCGATCCCTTCTCGGAGTCCTGGAGCGACCCGATCCGACTGCCCAAGGTGGGCGGCATTGACCCCTCGCTCTTCTTTGACGAGGATGGAAAGGCCTACATCGTCCACAACGACGCACCCGCAGGCGCGCCCCAATGGGAGGGCCACCGCGCCATCTGGATCCACAATTTTGACCCCACGACCGACACCACCTATGGTGAGAAGCAGGTGATTCTCGATGGCGGTATCAACCCTGCGAAGCACCCGATTTGGATCGAAGGCCCGCACCTCTACAAGGTCAACGGGCGTTACTACCTCATGGCCGCCGAGGGAGGTACGGGCGAGCAACACTCGGAGGTCATCCTCTCGGCCGACCACCCCAAAGGGCCCTACACCCCTGCTCCACAAAATCCGATCCTCACCCAACGCGATCTGGACGACAAACGCCCCAACCCCGTCACCTGCACGGGACATGCCGACCTGATCGACACCCCAGAGGGCGATTGGTGGGCCGTCTTCCTGGGTTGCAGACCCTACGAGGGCAACCACTACAACACGGGACGTGAGAGCTTCCTGTTGCCTGTTACATGGCGCGACGGATACCCCGTTATTTTAGAACAAGGCGTAGCTGTGCCTCTCGTCTGCAAAAAAAGCGGATTGCAACCGCTCGAGGAGGCCTATACGGGTAATCTGCACTATACGACCGACTTTAGTGAGGGATTACCTTCGCGATTTGTCATGCTTCGCACCCCGCAAACAAGCTGGTATCGCACCGACCGCAAAGGGCTGCACCTCCGCCCCTCTACCCGCACGATTCACCAAACATCGAACCCTTCGTTTGTAGCCCATCGCCAACAGCATCAGGCCTTCTCCGCCGAGACCGAACTGCACTTTGCACCGCAAGAAGGGGCTGCTGCAGGCTTGGTTTGCTACCAAGATGAAGCGCACCACATCCTGCTCGGCAAGACCTTGCAACAAGGCGTTCCGCAGGTGGTACTCCTGCGCACAGAGAAGGGACATACGGAGCAAATTGCCTCCATTACGCTCACCGAAAAACAAGCCCGAAAGCCTATCACGCTACGCGTTGAAGCCAACGGAGAGATCTACCGTTTTTCGGCCAGTTGCGGAGACCAAACAGTGCTCCCGTCCACCGAAACCTCGGGCCTTCACCTCAGTACCCACTCGGCCGGGGGCTTTACGGGTGCGATGGTCGGGCTCTATACAGCATTGAGCCTATAGCATTGATCCTCAACAAAAAAAGGGTTGCTCGCTATCGAGCAACCCTTTTTTATCGAAGTTGGATAACAAGCGCTATTTTGAAGCTGCTCGCAGTCCGAAAAAGCGCAGTTTACTTACGTAAAGAGCATTTAGAGGACAAGGCAGATACCACAAGAGCCTTGTTAGACGACTTCGCCTACAGTTCGACGTGTTGATAATATTTGTACAATATATCCTCATCTACATACGAACGGGCAAAATCCTCACCCACGATGTCACCGATCGTCTCGGCCTGTACGGGGGCGCTGTTGCCGACCTCCTGCAACTCACCCGGAGCGCGATTGGCACCCGCTACGCCACCGGCATAGTCTCGACCACGAATCGGCGCCTGGTTCTCGCAACCGCGCACCAAACCGCCATTGAGGCCCACGACACCACCAGCGTAGCTTCCCGAGCAGACAACAGCTCCCAGGTTCTTCGAATCGACCACCTTCGCACGTGAACTCCACCCGACAACACCGCCGGCCGAAACGCCCGTACAGCGCACCTTGCCGCGATTCGTGCAACGCGACACCAGAGGGACAACAGCCGAGGCCGGGTCTGACTGAATGCGTCCGACAATACCACCGACCACACCGGCACCAATGACCTCTGCCGCACTCTCACAATGCTCTATGCGACCGTAATTCACACCACACACCGAGCCCGTAATACCCTCCTCAGCACTATTCTCCAGGCGGCAATTGGCCTTCAGGTGAAGACGGCGAATCGTACCACGATTCACACCGAAGAGTCCCATACAAGGCTCCTCGCCGACCATACGCAGTCCCGAAATCGTATACATTCCACCATCAAAAACGCCTTCAAAGGGCATCTTATTCGTGCCCGCAGGACGCGGATTTTTCCACCGTTTGAGGTTCAAATCACCGCGCAAACGCACCACCCCATCGGCATCTTGCCAGGCGGTAGGCGCCTCTCCTGCATTGATGGTCGCAACAAAGGCCTCCCAGTCCTTCTTGTTGTAGATGCCGGGCTCATCCGCATTGCGAAGACAACCCGTTAAGAGCAACACCACACCAAGCAGGGCAACAATTTTTCTCATCTTATTCTTTTTGGGGTTAAGCAGCAACTATTCAGCGGCATCTCTTAGAGATTCGCCTTCTCGATATCCTTAAAGTACTTATAGGTCGAAACCTTCAGCTCACCACACGCATCCTCGTCACACACCAGGATACCCTTCGGGTGGGTCTGCAGGGCCGTAATGGTCCACACGTGCGAATAGGCACCCTCAACGCCCATCTGCACGGCACGCGCCTTCTTCGGGCCCGTAGCCAGGATCATCACCTCCTTCGACGAGCAAATCGTACCGACACCCACCGTCAAAGCTGTCTTCGGAACAAGATTGATATCGTTGTTGAAGAAGCGCGAATTGACACGAATCGTATCCTCGGTAAGGGTCTTCACGCGCGTACGCGAGGCAAGCGACGAGAAGGGCTCATTGAAGGCGATGTGGCCATCCTCACCAATACCACCCATGAAGAGGTCGATACCGCCTGCAGCCACCATGGCCTCCTCATAAGCAGCACACTCAACCTCCAAATCGGGAGCATTGCCATTGAGGATGTGGACATTCTCCTTCACAATATCGATGTGCGAGAAGAAGTTGTTCCACATAAACGAGTGGTAGCTCTCAGGGTGCTCCTGCGGAAGACCTACATACTCATCCATGTTGAACGTAATGACATTCTTGAACGAGATATCGCCCGCCTTGTGGCGACGAATCAACTCGGCATAGGTAGCCAGCGGCGTCGAGCCGGTCGGCAGACCCAACACAAAGGGAGCCTCCGTAATGGCAGCCTTTTTCTGAATGGCCGTAATGATGTAGTCGGCAGCCCAACGAGCCACCTGATCCTGCGTAGGTTGAATAATTAAACGCATAGCTTTATAAAATTTATGAGTGTATTTTTCTAAAACAGTTTCACAAAAACTTCGATAGCCTGATACTCGGCCAATCCGAGCTGGTGGTATTGCTTTGCCGTCAGCTGATTGCGCTCCTCGGCTCGTTGCCAGAATTCGCGCTGATCCACCTCACCGAACGTAAGCACATCCTTCTGCGAGAGGTGACGATAGATCGCATGACGCTTCTTGATCAACTCATCGGGCGAGAGCGGCACCGCCATATCGACCAAACTCACCTCCCACTCGATCCACGATCCGCGATAGAGCCACAGATGGCACTCCTCGCGCCAGCTATCGTTGGCCGTCTGCTCCAAGGCCTCGAGCAAGGCCTCGATGCAGATGCGATGGGTGCCATGCGGATCGTTCAGATCGCCGGCCGCATAGATCTGGTGAGGCTGCACCTCGCGCAGGAGTTTGACGATCGGATCGACATCGGCCTGCGAGAGCGGATCTTTCTTCACACCTCCCGTTTCGTAGAAGGGCAGGTTCAGGAAGTGGGAATGGGTATCGGGATCGAGTCCGAAGGTACGCACCGCAGCACGCGCCTCAGAGCGGCGAATGGCCGCCTTCACAGCCGAGAGTTCCGCAGGCTCCGGGAAGCCGACCTGTTTACCACGAATCAGGGCCGAAAGTTCCTTTACACGATCGCCCAACCCCATTTCGCGGCCCATGTCAATCGACTGCAACACGACATCGTCCTGCACGCCAAAGCTACCCGAGGTCTGGTAAGCCACATGGACCTCATGTCCCTGCTCCACCAGGCGGATAAAGGTACCACCCATGGCAATCACATCATCATCCGGATGGGGCGAGAAGATCAGCACACGCTTCGGATAGGGGGTCGACTTGACCGGTCGCGTCGTATCATCAGCATTGGGTTTACCACCGGGCCAACCGGTGATGGTATGTTGCAGGTCGTTGAAAACCTGGATATTGATCTTATCGTAGCTCTGCTGTTCCAGCAACTCACCCAGCGAGTGCTCGATATAGTCCTTGTAGGTGAGTTTCAAGATCGGCTTCTGCACCTCACGACAGAGCCACACTACCGCCTTGCGCACAAAGCGTGGCGTCCAATGACACGGTCCCACCAGCCAAGGTGTCTCGACACGAGTCAGGAGTTGGGCTGCACTGGCATCCACCACCACTTCAATATTGGCATGTTGTTGCAGACAGGTGGCCGGCACCTGGTCCGAGAGCTCGCCCTCAACAATGCGACGGATGATCTGCGACTTCTCCTCACCCCAAGCCATCAAGATAATGCGATCGGCTCGCATGATGGTATCCAGGCCCATCGTAATGGCCATGCGGGGGGTATTCTCCATGCCAAAGAAGGCCTTGGCTTGGATCATGCGCGTATTGTGCGTGAGTTGCACCAATCGGGTACGCGATTTGAGGTAGGCACCCGGCTCGTTAAAGCCCACCTGACCATCCTCGCCCACGCCGATAATCATCAGGTGGATTTTGCGCAGACGCTTGTCATACGATTCGCAGTAGGCCGAGACCTCCTCTTCGCTGGCCGTACCCTTCAAAATATGGATATTTTCGGGCAGGATGTCGATATGCTTGAGGAACTCCTCGTGGATGCGGAAGTTGCGACTTTGGGGCTCTGTGGGTGCAAACGGATAGAACTCGTCGAGCGAGCAGACCGCCACGTTGCGGAACGAAACCTCGCCCCGCTCATAGCGACGTACCAGTTCACGATACAGCCCCAAAGGCGTACGACCGGTCGTCAGGCCCAATACAAAGGGTTGCTGATCCTCATAAATCTCGTTCGGCAGAAAGACCTCGTTGTAGTTGCGAATAGCCTTTACGATCAGATCGGCCACATGTTTCACACCCTCGTACTCGTTCGCGTAGACCTGCGTGCGCATACGCTCGTAGCGACGCAGAATGTCACGCGGGGTCGATTCGGTCTTTAGACCGCCATCTTTCGGAAGGGTAAACTTATGGTTCATAGTGGTTTTTGAAGGCTATTGCGGAATGAAAATGTAGGTAATCGTACCCACCTGACGCTCGGGCGCCGAGGGGTCGATATTAAAACGTGAGGCGCGTGCTGCACTGATGGCCGTCTCGCGCATGCAGTCATCACCACCCGACTCGACACGAGCAGCAATAACCTCGCCACCCCGATCTACCGTGATGCGCACCACCACATCGCCACCTGCCTCACAGCGGTAGGCTGGAATGTGTAGATAGCGCGATGTGCGCACGGGATTTGTCAGCGAGAAGGAGACCGTCACACGCCCCTTCACCTTCACATCACTCTTTTCGGCGTTCTCGCCCTCATTGCCTCGCTCGGCCTGAATGGCACGTTCCTCAGCCAACCCCTGCTCGTAAGCCTCACGGTTGGCGCGCATGCGGTCTGCAGCCTCCTGCGCCGCACTGTTCAGCGCCGCGGTATTCGTACCACGATCATCCTTCAGACGCTCGTCCGTAGCATTTTCGTTCGAGGTGCGGTTTTGGATCGAGCGCCAATCGAGCTGATCCTGTTGCATCTTGCGGCGAATCTCCTCCTGCAAACGATCGCGCTCATCTTGCAAAGCGGCCAACTCCTGCAGGTCGATATACATGCCTTGCGTGTGGCTGCGTTTGCCAACCACGATCTTCGACGACATGAAGGCAATCATCAACACAAGATAGGCAATCAGCGTCACACACAGACCGATACGGTGGCGATAGGTCCATTCGCCGACATCCTCACGCTCGTTGCCGAAGGGCAAATCAAGACGGCGACGGCGTCGACGCACGGGTCTGTCGCCTTGCGGCGGTTGTGACTGCGGTTGGGGGTTATGCTCGGGTGCTTGTATAGCCATATTCTTCAGATCACTTTATAGAGAGCAAAAATACACTTTTTCGCCGATATTTATAGCTTTTTTTTGACTTTTCTCGTACGCATGCGTTATTCGGAGAATAAATTTGGTAGTCACAAGATAAAATCGTATCTTTGGACGATAAACAAGGCTGAAATCAACCACCCACGTGTGGCTTTTCGACCTATAATTTCGGATAAAACGAACAAAAAAATATTCTGCGATGAGCACTAAACAGCAAACTCTGAAGGCACCCATCACCTTTTCGGGTCATGGTCTGCACACGGGCGTTCGCGCCACGATGACCGTACAGCCTGCTCCGACCGGTCATGGCATCGTCTTCCGCCGCATCGACCTGGAGGGTCAGCCGACCGTTCCGGCACTGTGCGACTACGTAACTGACACTTCGCGTGGTACGACCATCGAAAACGGTCCGGCTCGCGTCAGCACCATCGAGCACCTCATGTCGGCACTGTGGACCTTGGGCGTAGATAACGCTCTGGTTGACATCGACGGTCCGGAGGCTCCGATCATGGATGGTTCTGCTCAAGAATATGCCCGCGTCATTGAGCAGACGGGCATCGAGGAGCAGGATGCCGAGCGTAAATACTTCCACATCACCGAGAAGATGGTCTACACGATTCCCGAAAAGGGCGTGGCCGTGATCCTCTACCCTGACGATGAGTTCTCGGTTTCGCTGCATGTGGATTACAACTCGAAGGTCATTGGCAATCAGTACGCCACCTTCAATCCCGGCGACGACTATTCGGCCAAGATTTCGCCCTGTCGCACCTTCGTGATGCTGCACGAGTTGGAGCCGCTGCTGAAGATGAACCTGATCAAGGGTGGCGACCTGGACAACGCCATCGTGGTGGTTGAGAACGAGGTTTCGGACGAGACGCAGGAGCACCTGCGCAAGCTCTTCAACAAGCCCGGCCTGCAGATCGAGCGCGGATTCCTCACCGAGCTGCGCTTCAACAACGAGCTGGCTCGCCACAAGCTCCTCGACCTGCTGGGCGACTTCGCCCTGCTCGGCATGCGCATCAAGGGCCGTGTATGGGCTACGCGTCCGGGCCACTATGCCAACACGGAGTTCATGAAGCAGCTCAAGCAGAGCATCCGCCGCAGCGGCGAGAAGCCCCGCTTTAAATACAACGCCAAGAAGCCCGCGCTGCTCGACATCAACGACATTCGTCGCGCGCTTCCCCACCGTTCGCCATTCCTGCTCCTGGATCGCATCTTCCACTGCGACGAGGTGTCGATTGCCGGTATCAAGAACGTCACGATGAACGAGCCCTTCTTCACGGGACACTTCCCCGAAGAGCCGGTAATGCCGGGTGTTCTGATTGTGGAGGCCATGGCACAGTGCGCCGGCGTGATGATCCTCAAATCGGTGCCCGATCCGGAGAACTACTCGACCTACTTCATGAAGATTGACGAGGTAAAGTTCAAGCGTAAGGTAGTCCCGGGCGACCAACTTCAGCTCGAGATTCGTCTCCTGGAGCCGATCCGCCACGGCGTATGCCGCGCCGAGGGCAAGGCCTTCGTAGGTGATCAGCTGGCATGCGAGGCCGTGCTGATGGCACAAATTGTCAAGAAGAATAACTAACACAAACTATAAGCCTTATGATTAGCAATTTAGCTTATGTACACCCCGACGCAAAGTTGGGTAAAGATGTGGTTGTAGAGCCGTTTGCCTACATCGCCGGCGACGTCGTGATTGGCGACGGTTGCTGGATCGGTCCGGGTGCCGTGATTCACGATGGTGCCCGCATTGGCAAGTGCTGCAAGATTCACACGGCCGCATCGATCGCCTGCCTGCCGCAGGATTTGAAATTCGCAGATGAGAAGACCACCGCCGAGATTGGTGACTACAACGATATTCGCGAGTATGTAACCATCAGCCGTGGTACTGCTTCGAAGGGCAAGACCGTTGTAGGCGACCACAACCTGCTGATGGCCTACGTACACGTAGCACACGACGACGTAGTGGGTAGCCACTGCGTGATCGCCAACCGCGTATCGCTGGCCGGCGAGGTGACCGTAGGTGACTGGGTTGTAATCGGTGGCCACGCAGCCGTACACCAGTGGTGCACCATCGGCGACCACGCCATGATCCAGGGCATGACCGGTCTCTCGCAGGACGTACCCCCCTACATCATCGTGCGCAACGCTGAGCCGCCGCGCTATGCTGGTCTGAACAAGGTGGGTCTGTCGCGCCGCGGTTTCACGGAGGAGCAGCTCAAGTCGATCCAGGACTCGTGCCGCATTCTCTTCCAGAGCGATCTGAACTACATGAACGCCTGCGACGAGGTGGAGCGCACCGTTCCCCAGTCGAAGGAGCGCGATATGCTGATCGACTTTATCCGCGGTTCGAAGCGCGGTGTCATCAAGCCCTTCCAGGGTCGATAAGACAAAGTCATCAAACAGAGAAAAGGTCGAGCTCAAAAACTCGACCTTTTTTTCTACATTTTAGCCACGAAACGCTTGGAAAATCAAGACTTTTGCGCTATATTTGCCATGTAAAAACGAAGTGAAGGGGACAATTAAGTCCCCTTCTTTCGTAGTCATAGCGCAACATAAGCATAGAAAATGATTGATAAAGAACAAATTACAGCGATTGCCGAGCGTCATCTCGAGGGCTCGGATCGCTTTGTCGTAGGGTGCAAAATCAGCCCCTCGAACGAAATTGAACTGACGATCGACAGCCTTACGTCGGTCGACATCGAACATTGCATCACCCTTTCGCGCGCCATCGAGGGCGAGCTGGATCGCGAGGCAGAGGATTTCGAGTTGACGGTCATGTCGGCCGGCATCGGCGAACCGCTCTGCGACATGCGTCAATATCGCAAACTGATCGGCCACTCGGTTGAGGTGATTCTTAAGAGCGGCATCAAGGTTTTGGCCAAGCTCGACGAGGTGAGCGACGAGGCGCTTACACTGAGCTATGAGGAGAAGCAGGCCGTAGAGGGCAAGAAGCGTAAGCAACTGGTAAAGGTGACGCGCACCTACACCTTCGAGGAGATCAAGCAGACGGCCGAGTACCTCGACTTCAAATAAGCAACAACGAACAACAAAATATAAAACACGAAAAGAAGATGGACAATCTGAATCTTATCAGCAACTTTGCCGAGTTCAAAGAGCTGAAAAACATCGACAAATCGACCATGATCGGCGTCTTGGAGGATGTCTTCCGTCACGCGCTGCAGAAGCAGTTCGAGACGGACGAGAACTTCGACGTGATTATCAACCCGGAGAAGGGTGACCTGGAGATCTGGCGCAACCGCACCGTTGTAGAGGATGGCGAGGTAGAGAATCCCAACACCGAGATCGCAGTTTCGGAGGTGAAGCTCATCGACCCCACCTACGAGATTGGTGACGAGTATGCCGACCAGGTACAGCTCGCAGCCTTTGGCCGCCGCGCCGTGCTCTCGCTGCGTCAGAACCTCGCATCGCGCATCCTCGACCTGGAGAAGGCCGCCCTGTTCGAGAAGTACTCGGAGAAGGTTGGCGAGATCATCACGGGTGAGGTTTACCAGGTATGGAAGCGCGAGGTGCTCATCATGGACGATGAGGACAACGAGCTGCTGCTGCCCAAGTCGGAGCAGATTCCCAACGACTTCTACCGCAAGGGTGACACGATCAAGGCCATCGTAAAGTCGGTGGAGATGAACAACAACCAGCCCCGCATCATCCTTTCGCGTACGGCCCCTCAGTTCCTGGAGCGTCTGTTCGAGCAGGAGGTACCGGAGATCTTCGACGGTCTGATCACGATCAAGAAGATTGTCCGCATCCCCGGCGAGCGTGCTAAGGTTGCTGTTGAGTCGTACGACGAGCGCATCGATCCGGTAGGCGCATGCGTTGGTATGAAGGGTTCGCGTATCTACTCGATCGTGAAGGAGCTGCGCAACGAGAATATCGACGTACTGAACTACACGGCCAACACCTCGCTCATGATTCAGCGTTCGCTCAACCCGGCCAAAATTTCGTCGATCACCCTCGACGAGGAGAAGAAGACCGCATCGGTTTACCTCAAGCCCGACCAGGTATCGTTGGCAATTGGTAAGGGTGGTTTGAACATCCGCCTCTCGAAGATGCTCACGGGCTACGACATCGACGTATACCGCGAGGTTGAGGAGGAGGACGTGGCTCTGTCGGAGTTCACGGACGAGATCGATGGTTGGATCATCGAGGCCCTGCACAACGTAGGTTGCGACACGGCCAAGAGCGTACTGGAGCTCTCTGTTGAGGAGATCGCCGCACGTGCCGACCTGGAGATCGAGCAGGCCCAGAAGGTCGTAGAGATTCTCAAAGCCGAGTTTGAAGAGTAAAAAAGAAAGGAGATACTATGGGGAATGAAAAAAGAGTAAGGCTCATTCAGGTTGCTAAGGAGTTCAAGGTGGGTCTGAATACCATCACGGACTTCTTGCAGAAGAAGGGCATCAAGAGCGACGGCTCGCCCAATACGTTAGTTGACAGTGACACTTATGCCATCCTCGAGAAGGAGTTTGGTTCGAACCGTGCAGCTGCCGGTGCTCGTGACTCGGTACGCGAGCGTATCTCGCAGAAGCAGACCTCCATCACGCTCGAGGGCGCACAGCCCAAGGCTAAGGAGGAGGAGAAAGAGGTTGTTATCAAGTCGAACATGATCCATGTCAAGGACGAGATTCAGCAGCCCAAGATCCTGGGTAAGATCGATCTCTCGAGCGGCAAGAAGGTAGAGCCGAAGCAGGAGGAGCCGAAGGTTGTAGAGGCTCCGAAGCAGGAGGTTGAGACCCCGAAGCCCGTTGTGGAGGCTCCGAAGGTGGTTGTAGAGACCCCGAAGGTAGTCGAGAAGCCCATCGAGGAGCCGGTTGCAAAGCCCGTTGTGGAGCAGCAGCCGATCGTCGAGGAGACAAAGGCCGAGGAGAAGCCCGCCGATAGCGTGTTCCGTCCCGGTTCGGTGACCCTGCAGGGTCCCCAGGTGCTGGGTACGATGGACGTTTCGGGCTTTGTTCCGGGTGGCAAGCACAAGCGTAAGCGTCTGCAGAAGGAGAAGGTTGACGTCACGAAGGCTCAGAAGGGCCAGCAGGGCGGACCGAAGAACGAGCAGCGTGGTGGCCAGCAGAACCGCCCCGGTCAGCAGCAGAACCAGCAGCAGAACCAGCCCAAGCCGGGCGAGGGTCGCCGCAACAAGAATAAGCAGAAGGTACAGCCGAAGCCCGTGGTTCGCCCCGAGGTGAGCGACGAGGAGGTATCGAAGCAGGTTAAGGATACGCTGGCCCGTCTGACGGCCAAGGGTACGAAGACCAAGGCTTCGAAGTACCGCAAGGAGAAGCGCGAGATCATTGCCGAGCGCATGAACGAGGAGTTCGAGCGCGAGGTAGCCGATCGTCAGACGCTGAAGGTTACGGAGTTCGTAACCGTCAGTGAGCTGGCAACGATGATGAACGTCGCCCCGACAGAGGTAATCATGGCCTGCATGAACCTCGGTCTGATGGTGTCGATCAACCAGCGTCTGGACGCAGAGGCACTCGTAGTAGTTGCCGAGGAGTTCGGTTTCAAGACCGAGTTCGTATCGGTAGAGATTCAGGAGGCTATTGCCGAGGAGGTAGACACGGAGGAGAACCTCGTATCGCGTCCGCCGATCGTAACCGTCATGGGTCACGTAGACCACGCTAAGACCTCGCTGCTGGATAACATCCGTAAGACGAACGTGATTGCCGGTGAGGCCGGTGGTATTACGCAGCACATTGGTGCTTACAGTGTGGAGCTGAATGGTCAGAAGATCACCTTCCTCGACACGCCGGGTCACGAGGCCTTTACCGCCATGCGTGCCCGTGGTGCCAAGATTACGGACGTCGCAATTATCATCGTAGCTGCCGACGACAGCGTGATGCCTCAGACCGTGGAGGCTATCAACCACGCCCAGGCTGCCGGTGTACCGATGGTATTCGCCATCAACAAGATCGACAAGCCGCAGGCCAACCCCGAGCACATCAAGGAGCAGCTCTCGCAGATGAACTACCTGGTGGAGTCGTGGGGCGGTAAGTACCAGGACCAGGAGATTTCGGCCAAGAAGGGTCTGAACCTGGACAAGCTCCTCGAGAAGGTGCTCTTGGAGGCCGAGATGTTGGAGCTGAAGGCCAACCCCGACAAGCGTGCAACGGGTTCGGTAATCGAGTCGACGCTCGACAAGGGTCGTGGTTACGTTTCGACGATTCTGGTGCAGAGCGGTACGCTGCGCATCGGTGATGTGATGCTTTCGGGTACCTTCACCGGTCGTGTAAAGGCCATGTTCAACGAGAATGGTAAGAAGGTAACTGAGGCAGGTCCCTCAACGCCGGTTCAGGTGTTGGGTCTGAACGGTGCTCCGCAGGCCGGTGATTCGTTCAACGTCATGGAGGACGACCGTTCGGCTCGTGAGATTGCCAACAAGCGTGAGCAGCTGCAGCGTATGCAGGGTATCATGACCCAGAAGCACGTAACGCTCGACGAGATTGGTCGTCGTATCGCTATCGGTTCGTTCAAGGAGCTGAACATCATCGTGAAGGGTGACGTGGACGGTTCGGTAGAGGCTATGTCGGGCTCGCTCATCAAGCTCTCGAAGGAGACCGTACAGGTGAACGTGATCCACGCCGCTGTAGGTCAGATTTCGGAGTCGGATGTGCTGCTGGCAGCCGCTTCGAACGCCATCATCGTTGGTTTCCAGGTACGTCCCTCGGCTTCGGCACGTAAGCTCGCCGAGAAGGAGGAGATCGAGATCCGTCTCTACTCGATCATCTACGATGCCATCAACGACATCAAGGACGCTATCGAGGGTATGTTGGAGCCCGTGATGAAGGAGGAGATCGTTGCTTCGGTAGAGGTATTGGAGACCTTCAAGATCTCGAAGGTGGGTACGATTGCCGGTGGTATTGTCCGCGAGGGTAAGATCTGCCGCAACACCCCGATTCGTGTGATCCGCGACGGTATCGTGATCTACACCGGTAAGCTCGGTTCGCTCAAGCGCTTCAAGGACGATGTAAAGGAGGTTACGACCAACATGGACTGCGGTCTGAACATCGAGTCGTTCAACGATATTAAGGTGGGCGACATCATCGAGGGCTACGAGCAGGTAGAGGTAAAACGCAAGTAACACTAAAACTATAAACAACCCTAAAATTTTTAAGTCAAAATGCTGACTCCTATTCATTTCACGACGCCCGAAGAGGCCGTTAAGGTCATTAAGTCGGGCGACCATGTACACCTGAGTTCCGTAGCATCGGCACCTCAGTGTCTGATTCAGGCCATGTGTGCTCGCGGTGAGCGCGGTGAGCTGAAGAACGTACACATCCACCACCTCCACACCGAGGGTCCGGCTCCCTATGCCGACGAGAAGTTCGAGGGCGTATTCCAGCTCGATTCGTTCTTCGTGGGTGGCAACGTGCGCAAGGTAACGCAGTCGGGGTATGCCGATTACATTCCTATCTTCTTGAGCGAGACGCAGCGTCTGTATCGTTGCGGTGCCGTTCCCTGCAACGTAGCCATGATTCAGGTTACGCCTCCCGACAAGCACGGCTACGTATCGCTCGGTACGTCGGTTGACGCTACGTTGGCTGCTGTTGAGTGCGCCGATTACGTGATCGCCGTAGTGAACAAGAATGTTCCCCGCTCGTTCGGTGATGCCATGATCCCGATGCAGAAGATCGATATCTGGTGCGAGGATGATACGCCGCTCATGGAGGCTCACTTCACCGCTCCGAACGAGGTAGAGACGGCCATCGGTAAGCACTGCGCCGCCCTGATCGAGGATGGTGCAACGCTCCAGATGGGTATCGGTGCCATTCCGAATGCCGTATTGGCTCAGCTCGGTGGTCACAAGAACCTCGGTATCCACACCGAGA
>JAFZFJ010000170.1 GCA_017555975.1 Alistipes sp.
CGGCACCCGAAACGCAGCACTTACCCATACCACGAGCAACTACGGCTGCGTGCGAGGTCATACCACCGCGAGCGGTCAGAATACCGGCAGCGTCGAGCATACCCTTCAGGTCCTCAGGCGAGGTCTCGATACGAACGAGGATGGCACGCTGGCCAGTCTCCTCCAGCATCTTAGCAGCGTCATCAGCGAAGAATACAACGGGACCCGTTGCAGCACCCGGCGATGCGGGCAGACCCTTCGTGATTACCTTAGCCGAAGCGATAGCCTTCTTGTCGAATACGGGGTGGAGCAGCTCGTCGAGCTTAGCGGGCTCGCAACGCAGTACGGCCGTCTTCTCGTCGATCATACCCTCGTGGAGCATGTCCATAGCGATCTTCACCATGGCAGCACCCGTACGCTTACCGTTGCGGCACTGGAGCATCCAGAGCTTACCGTCCTGGATCGTGAACTCGATGTCCTGCATATCGCGGTAGTGGTCCTCGAGGCGGTTCTGGATAGCGTCCAGCTCCTTGTAAACCTCGGGCATAACCTCCTCGAGCGAAGGATACTTCTCAGCGCGCTCCTCCTCCGAGATGTTCTGAGCCTTAGCCCAACGACGCGAACCCTCG
This sequence comes from Alistipes sp., assembly GCA_017555975.1. Lineage (GTDB taxonomy): Bacteria > Bacteroidota > Bacteroidia > Bacteroidales > Rikenellaceae > Alistipes. The sequence continues at coordinate 609 of JAFZFJ010000170.1, forward strand.
ATGGTGATCTGCTGCGGCGTGCGGATACCGGCTACTACGTCCTCGCCCTGAGCGTTGATCAGGTACTCACCGTTGAAGATGTCCTCACCCGTTGCGGCGTCACGCGAGAAGGCTACACCCGTTGCCGAGTTGTCACCCATGTTACCGAATACCATGGCCATAACCGATACGGCCGTACCCCACTCAGCGGGGATGTTGTTGAGCTTACGATACAGGATAGCGCGCTCGTTCATCCACGAACCGAATACGGCGCAGATCGAACCCCACAGCTGCTCCCAGGGGCAAGCGGGGAAGTCCTTACCCGTCGTAGCCTTCACGGCAGCCTTGAACGAAGCAACCAGCTCCTTCAGATCCTCTACCGTCAGGTCGGTATCCTTCGTGATACCACGCTTCTCCTTCTGCTTCTCGATGATCTCCTCGAAGGGATCCTGATCCTCCTTCGAAGCAGGCTTCATCTCCAGTACCACGTCACCGTACATCTGTACGAAACGGCGGTACGAGTCCCATGCGAACCAGGGGTTGCCGCTGCGACGAGCCATAGCCTCTACAGCCTCGTCGTTCATACCCAGGTTGAGGATCGTATCCATCATACCGGGCATCGAAGCACGTGCACCCGAACGTACCGACAGAAGCAGCGGCTGCTGCGAGTCGCCGAACTTGCAACCGGTCAGCTTCTCGATGTTAGCTACTGCCTTCTCTACCTCAGGCTTGAGCAGTGCTACCACTGCATCCTTACCCTGTGCGTAGAACTCGGCGCAGGTGTCCGTCGTAATCGTGAAACCCGGAGGTACGGGCATACCGATGAGGTTCATCTCAGCGAGGTTTGCACCCTTACCACCCAGCAGCTCACGCATCTTACCATTACCCTCGGCCTCCTTGTTACCGAAGGTATAAACTCGTTTTACGTCTGCCATAAAATGATAGTGTTAAAAGAAAAATATTGAAAATTGATTGTTCTTTTCTTGTTTTTGTTGCGCATAACTACACTTCTATACGCAGTTTGCGAATTTAGTGTTTTTTTTTGGTCTATGCAAGAAAAAACTACTCAATCTCGCACCAGATGGGGAGGTTACGACCTGCGCCACCCCGATAGCGCCCCGACTCATAGGTGGGCGTGGGGGCTCCGTCGTGGGGATCGAGCCATTCACGACGGATCAAAACAGCCCCTTCGCGTCTGCCTGCAAGGGTGTCCGTAAAGATGCGGTCGCGCAGTTGCCACTCCCCATTCACCATGCGGTTGCCATGCCCTCGGCGTGCCGGCTCTGCCAGACGATCCACGAGTCCCAACCGTTCGGGGGCGATCGAAGAGATCTTGCCCGCTACGAGTAGGCGGTGGGAGGTATGGTGCTTGCGTAACTCCTGCGCTTCGAGTCGCACAAAGCGCGGATCGACACCCAGGATGATGTCGAACGTGTCGCGGTCGATCCGGGCCTCGATGCAGAGCATGGAGCGCATCGGTTCGGCACCGAGGGGTTCGCAACGATCGGCATAGTAGAGTAGGGCAAAGTCCATACCATCGAGGGTATTGAGCGTGCGGTGCAGGTAGGCGTAGTCGCCCTGAAGTCGGCTGGCGATATCGCGCACCACCTGTTCGTTCTCCACGCCGTAGAGGGCTACCACCTCACAGTGGGTCGAGTCGATGCGTGCCGCCACCTGCTCGACTTTGCGTCGATAGCGCTCCGCGTCCCAGCGGTATTGGCCTTGGGACGTATAGCGCGTGTCGTCGTAGAAGAGCGACTCCTCGGTGTCGTAGAGTTGATCTACGTCGTAATAGGCAAAGCGAATCTGGGCCGAGCCGACCTTGAAACCCAAGATCAGCATCGACAACAGGGTGGCAATACGCTTTCCGATCATCGTGATTAGAAGTGTGCTGTTTCGGAGGACTTCTGCGCTCCGTGAAGTGTGTTTATTCGCTGATGACGCCCGAGCCGATCAACTCCTCGTTGTCGTACAGGGCGGCAAATTGGCCGGCCGTGATACCGCGCTGCGGCTCGTCGAAGAGCAGGTACAGCGCCCCCTTGCGCCCGAAGAGTGTCGCCTTTTGGAGGGGTTGGCGATAGCGGATGCGCACCTCGCAGCGAAGCGTTTCGCCCACAGCGATTCGGCGATCTGGATTGACCCAATGCATCACCTCGTCGGCGATTTTGAGGGCCGGGCGCCACAGTCCGGGATGGCTGTCGCCTTCACCGACATAAATCGCATTTTCCGTCACATCGGTGCCGAGAATAAAGAGCGACTCTTTGCGACCACCGATGCCGAGCCCCTTACGCTGGCCGATCGTGTAGAAGTGGGCGCCGTTGTGTGTGCCGATCTTTTTGCCGTCGCGCACCGTGTAGTGCCACCCCTCGGCAAGCGCCTCAAGCTGTTCGTCGGTGGGTGCCGGGTCGGTGTAGTCGGGTAGGGGGCGACGTCCGAATTTGGGCCACTCGGCCTTGATCTCGTGAACGTTGCCCACCTTCTTGGCGAGTTTTTGTTGCAGGAAGGTCGGGAGATCCACCTTGCCTACGAAGCAGATGCCCTGCGAATCTTTGCGCTTGGCCGTGGCTAGCCCCTGCTCTTGGGCGATTTGGCGCACCTCAGGTTTGAGCAGGTGTCCGATCGGGAAGAGGGCATAGCGTAGCTGCTCCTGCGAGAGCTGGCAGAGGAAGTAGCTTTGGTCTTTGTTGGGGTCAGAGCCGGCCAGCAGGTGGTAGCGCTCTGTGCCGTCTGCGAGGGTCGTGGTCTGCTTACGGCAGTAGTGGCCCGTGGCGACAAAGTCGGCGCCGAGCTTCAGAGCCTCGCGCAGAAAGACGTCGAACTTGATCTCGCGGTTGCAGAGCACATCGGGGTTGGGGGTTCGGCCCGCCTCATATTCGGCAAACATGTAGTCCACTACGCGGTGGCGATACTCCTCCGAAAGGTCCACGACATGCAGTGCAATGTCGAGTTTCTTGGCCACCAATTCGGCGAAGAGACGGTCGTCGTGCCAAGGACAGTCGCCCTCGAGTGTACCGGTCGTGTCGTGCCAATTGACCATGAATAGACCGATGACCTCATGCCCCTGCTCCTTGAGCAGATAGGCGGCCACCGACGAGTCGACACCGCCCGACAATCCAACCACTACGCGTGCCATAATCCTTAATCGATAAGTCCTTCGGGAAGGATAAATTTGATGGTCTCGGCCTCGAAGTCGATGCCGCCGATCATCTCGTCCACAGCCGGAACGAGCACCTCACGGCCCTCGATGTCGAGTTCGAAGAGGGGGTTGATCTCGCTGTCGATGTAGTCGGTCAGCTCACCCGCGAAGGTGCGCTCTGTGCCCATCTCCAGCACCGTGACACGAAAGCCAACCAGATCCTCGAGGTAGAACTCGTCTTCATCGCGCTCCTCCTCTTCCAGTTCGATCGAGAACTCTTTGCCAACGAGCTCCTCGGCGCGGCGCTCGGTGTCCATATCAGCAAAGGTGACCGAGGCGCCCGAAGCACCTACATATTCGAATTTCTCGCAGTAGAGGGGTACTTCCAATCCGTCGATCTCGACCACAAGTGCCGTGGTTTCGGGGTCAAAGCCCTCGGGGAATGTCTCGTAGAGGGTGAGGCGCAAACCGCCACCCGTGCCAAAGAGTTTATTGATGCGACCGCAACGTGTCATAGCAGAAATTTTGAATTTGAGATTCAAAGATACGAATAAACGAGCGAGAAATATCAAGCTTGCTTGAA
>JAFZFJ010000171.1 GCA_017555975.1 Alistipes sp.
AGATGTGATTTACCTCCTTCTCGTGAATCGTGCGGCGCAACCAATTGATGACAAATTTAGGAAGACGGCGGGCAAGTTTTGGGGCTTTTGCCTGCAGTACTTCGGCAATATCGATCTTTTTCATGGTGTGTTCTTGAAATTTATATCAACAAATATAGGAATTCTTTTTCGAAAAATCCCTAACTTTACACCCAAATTGACCTATGGTCAAAGAAAAAAAGATGGAGAAGCCTGTATATCACATACCTGTGCTGCTCGAAACAGCTATCGAGCAGCTTGCAATCAATCCCGATGGGATCTATGTTGATCTGACCTTTGGCGGAGGCGGACACTCGCGTCGCATCCTGCAGGAGTTGGGCGACGGAGGTCGTCTCTACTCGTTCGATCAGGACCGCGATACGCGCGCCAACTGCCCCGATGATCCGCACTTCCACTATGTCGAGAGCAACTTCCGCTTCCTGCGTGGCGCGTTGCGTTGGCGTGGGGTGGATCAGGTCGACGGCATCCTGGCCGACCTGGGTGTCTCGTCGCACCACTTCGATGCCACTGAGCGCGGATTCTCGTTCCGTGGCGAGGCGCCGCTCGATATGCGCATGAACCAGCGTGGTCGTCTTACGGCTGCCGACTTGGTGAACGACGCCTCGACCGAGGAGCTGACGCGCATCTTCGGCGATTGGGGCGAGCTTGAGACTCCGTGGAAGATCGCCTCGTGTCTGGATCGAGCCCGTCGTGTGGCCCGCATCGAGACCACGGCGCAGCTTGTTGAGGCGGTGCGTCCCTGCACGCCGAAGAAGGATGAGTCGAAGTTCCTCACGAAGCTCTTCCAGGCGTTGCGCATCGAGGTCAATGGTGAGATGGAGGCGTTGAAGATGGCCCTCGAGCAGTCGTTGAAGGTCTTGAAGCCGGGCGGACGCCTGGTGGTGATCGCCTACCATTCGCTGGAGGATCGTCTGGTGAAGAACTTCCTGCGCAGCGGTAATTTCCGCGGTGAGGTCGAAAAGGATTTCTTTGGTCGTTCGCAAGCCCCCTTTGAGGTGGTTACGCGCAAGGCGATTGTCCCCACGGCCGAGGAGCTCGAGCGCAACCCGCGTTCGCGCTCGGCCAAGTTGCGTGTCGCCATCAAACGATAAGCCAAGTGGTCATGAAGCAGCACGATTTGGATTTTCACCCCGAGAGCCTCGAAGAGGAGAGCCGCCGCGCCGAAGAGGAGCAGCTGGCTCGTCGTGTGCGCCGCGAGGTGATGCGCATCCAGCGGGGCGAGGCGGAGGAGGATCTGGCTGCCGACCGTGAGGCCGAGGAGGCCGAACAGCGAGCAGCCGAGATGGAGCGCCTGAAGGCCGCTCGTCGTGCCGCCAACCCGATCTTCCGTCTGCTCTCGGGTACGATTCTCGTCAGCCGAGGTGTGGCGCGCAACTATCCCTATCTGCTGACCATTGCTGGCATGTTTTTCCTCAACATCGTGGTACTCTTTTGGTCGTTGCACCTCGATCTGCGCTACACGCGCTTGGAGCGCAGTGTGCAGAAGCTGCGTGAGCAGTCCATTCGTCTCGAGGAGCGTCGTTATCGCCTGACCACCCACTCGGCTGTGGCCGAGGAGCTGGCTCGACGCGGCATCGCCCTCGAGGATCCGACCCAACCGATTGAAATCATCGAATAAGAGATGCAGCAGGAACCCTCACAGATCAAAAGCGACATCTTGTTGCGCGTGAAAGCCCTCTACCTGGTCTTTGTACTGTTGGTAGCGGTGGTGCTCGTGCGCCTGGTCTGCGTACAGTTCTTTAGCCACGAGGTGCGCACCAATGCCCGCCGCCTCTCCTCGCGCATCTTCTTGCCCGATACGCTCTATGCCCAACGCGGAGGCATCCTTTCGCGCGACGGCGAGCCACTTGCACTTTCGATTTTCCGCTATCAACCCC
>JAFZFJ010000016.1 GCA_017555975.1 Alistipes sp.
CGGTCTCCCATTTGCGCAACATCTCCTGGGCTCCCACCATGATCGGGGCCTGCTTCTTGGCCTCCTCCTCGCTCATGCCCTCGGCTACGAGCTCCTTGATCTGAGCCTTGTAGTGCTTGTCGAACTCCACGTAGTACTTACCCACCAGGTGGTCGCCCTTCATGCCCGACGATGCGGGGGTCTCACCCTCGCCGTAGAGCTGCCAAGCGAGCATCGACTTGCAGATGTGGATACCGCGGTCGTTCACCAGGTTGGCCTTGATGACGTTGTGGCCGTTGGCCTTCAGAATCTCAGCCACCGAGTAACCCAGCAGGTTGTTGCGGATATGACCCAGGTGAAGGGGCTTGTTGGTGTTGGGCGACGAGTACTCGATCATAATCGTACGATTGGTCGGAGCGGCAAAACCGAAGTTCTTGTCGGCCATAATCTCGGCAAAACGATCGGCCCAGAACGAGGGGTCAAGCTCCAGGTTCAGGAAGCCCTTGATTACGTTGAAACCCTTGATCTGCGGCATGTTCTCCTGCATCCAGCTACCAATCTCATTGGCGGTCATCTCGGGGTTCTTGCGACTCTTCTTCAGGAGCGGAAAGGTGACCAGCGTATAGTCGCCGGCGAACTCTTTACGCGTCTTCTGAATCTGCAACTGCTCACCCGTGAGGGGACCATAAAGTGCCTCGACTGCACCTTGCACACTCTCGGCTATCCATTGTTCGATATTCATAAGTCAAATTTTGGGGACAAATTTAGCGTTTTATTGCCAATAATCCACTATTTTTGCATGAGAAAACCACTTGTGAAATGAAAATTGCCGATCTTGACCTGGGCGAAAAGCCCCTCTTGCTTGCTCCGATGGAGGATGTGACCGATCCGTCGTTCCGCTACATGTGTAAACGCTTTGGTGCCGACATGGTTTATACGGAGTTTATCTCTTCGGATGGACTGATGCACGAGGCGGCTAAATCGTTGCGCAAGCTCAACATCGACGATGGTGAGCGACCGGTCGGTATTCAGATCTATGGCAACCGCATCGAGCCGATGGTCGAGGCGGCCAAGATGGCTGAGGCGGCAGGTCCCGAGGTGGTGGATATCAACTTCGGCTGTCCGGTGAAGAAGATTGCCGGACGTGGTGCAGGCTCGGGTATGATGCGCGATGTGCCGCTCATGGTCGAGATGACGCGTCAGATTGTCGAGGCGGTGAAGAAGCCCGTGACAGTCAAGACCCGCCTGGGTTGGGACGAGGACTCGAAGAATATTGAGGAGATCGCCCTTCGACTGCAGGATGTGGGCATTGCGGCACTCACGATCCATGGTCGTACGCGTGCTCAGATGTATCGTGGCGAGGCCGATTGGACGCTGATTGGCAAGGTAAAGAACAACCCCTTGATTAAGATTCCGATCATCGGCAACGGCGATGTGGATTCGGGTGAGAAGGCTGCTCAGATGTTCGATCGCTATGGCGTGGATGCGGTGATGATCGGTCGTGCGACGTATGGCCGTCCCTGGATTTTCGAGGAGTGCAAACATTTCCTCCGCACCGGTGAGCGGATGCCGCAGCCCTCGGTTGTGGAGCGCGTTCAGATTGCCAAGGAGCATCTCGCTAAATCGCTCGAGGTGAAGGGTGATTATGTCGGCATTCTGGAGATGCGTCGCCATCTGACGAATTACTTCAAAGGGTTGCCCGATTTTAAGCAAACGCGCATGAAACTTGTAACCTCGCTCGATGTCGAGGAGCTCTACACAACCCTCGATTTTGTAGCCGAGCGTTGGGGGGATTGCGATATGAGCCAAACCGTTCCGGCGCCGTTGTCGCACGATATATAATTTAACGCAACATGGATAAATATGGCTAAAAAAGAGGATTTTTTACCCGAACGTTTCGATTATACCGAAGAGGATGCCCGATTTATGGAGTTGGCGATCCAACTCTCGGAAGAGAATGTTGATTTGGGGGGTGGCCCGTTTGGTGCAGTGATAGTTCGTGACGGAGAGATTGTGGCAACAGGAGCTAATCGCGTGGTGCCTAATAACGATCCCACGGCGCATGCCGAGGTGATGGCGATTCGCAATGCTTGTCAAAAGCTGGGCACGTTTGAGTTGGACGGTTGCACGATTTACACCTCCTGCGAGCCGTGTCCGATGTGCCTCTCGGCGCTCTATTGGGCAGGCGTGGAACGCATCTGCTATGGCAACACGAAGGCTGATGCCCGTAAAATCAACTTCGATGATTCGTTTATCTACGATCAGCTCGACCTGAATTATGCAGATCGCAAAATCTTGTGCGAACACTTTATGCGCGATCGTGCCTGGAGTGCTTTTCAGAAGTGGGCGGCGAAAGCTGATAAAATCGAATACTGATTTTTCGATTTTATAGGGCATATTTGCACTTGCTCTTGCGAGGCCTGAATGGGATGTACGACGAGTAATACCCATCCAGGCCTCACTTCGTTTAAGCACAAATCTGCTCCTCTAAAATCAAAAAATGTGGTGCTGCTGAAGCGCGAAATCTTCTCGCCTAAAATGAAAAACCGGTGGCGCTGAGGGATGAAATCTACTCCTCTAAAAAGGTTTTTAAAGGTAGCTAAAGATGTTAAGGATTCCTTTAGCAACCTTTAGTCTCCTTTATGGAATCACACCTTTTTTTGTTGCCCTATGGGTTGCCGGAATCTCAAGTCCTCCCTTTCGCAAAGGGAGGATTTAGGAGGGAATGTGAGTATGGGTGTGGTATCACACCCTTTTTTTGTTGCCCTATGGGTTGCCGGAATTCAAGTCCTCCCTTTCGCAAAGGGAGGATTTAGGAAGGAATGTGAATATGAGTGTGGAAACCACACCTTTTTTTGTTGCCCTACGGGCACAAAAAAAAGGTGTGAGCTGTTTATATCGCACCGCTACAACCGCATACCCTTGCTTGCTTCCGCACCTGGGGGGTTCTGCAGGAGCTGGTCGTATAAGACTCACACCGGGGGACAAAAGTAGAGAAATTTTCTTATCTTTGCAAAAAAAAAGGAAAAAGATGGCAAAAAATAGCTTACGAACACTTTTTGTGCGCTGCGTGGTGGTGGGTGTTGTCCTGGGTGCCGTGGCGGTGGCGGTGGCTTTTGTGATGTTCCGCACCAATACACTTAAGGAGCCCGTGGATCTCTATATCAGCCGCAAGGCCGACTACCAGACCCTCTGCGATTCGCTGCTTCCGAAGGTGAAGTATAAGGCTGCTTTTGATCTGTATGCCAAGCGATTGAACCTTGAAAACACGTTCAAGCCAGGCTACTATCGTCTCGAGCCCTCGATGGATGTTATTCGCCTGGTGCGTGTGTTGAAGCTCGGCGAGCAGACCCCCATCAACCTCACGATGCACAACGTTCGCATCCCGGCTCAGTTGGCCGGAAAGCTCGCTGCGCAGATTGATGCCGATTCGGTGGAGATTTTGCGCGTTTTGAGTGATCCGGCGACCGCCAAACGGGTTGGGATGACTACCAAAACGCTCTTTTCGATCTTTCTGCCCGACACCTATGCCTGCTATTGGACCGTCACGCCCGATGAGTGGGTGGATCGCATGAAGCGCGAGTGGGACCGCTTTTGGACCGAGGAGCGCGAGGCGAAGCGCAAGCGTACGGGGCTTTCGCGCCTGGAGGTGATGACCCTCGCCTCGATTGTCTATGAGGAGACGCGTCAGACGGACGAGATGCCCCGTGTGGCGGGTGTCTATATGAACCGCCTGAAGAAGGGAATGCCGCTGCAGGCCGACCCGACCATCAAGTATGCCATGCAGGACTTTGGGTTGCGTCGCATCCTGCATAAGCATCTGAAGTACCCCTCGCCCTATAATACATATATTAATAAAGGGCTGCCGCCGACACCGATCTGCATGCCGGGAAAGAATGCCATCGAGGCGGTGTTGAACTACGAGCGTCACAATTACCTCTATTTCTGTGCGCGCCCCACGTTCGACGGATACCACAACTTTGCAACCACCTATAGCGACCATCTGAAGAATGCCCGTGCCTATTCGGCCGAGTTGAATCGTCGCAAAATCAAATAAAAATAGTATATTTGCCCGGGGAATAACCCCAAGCATAAAAATCTACGGATGATGGAACAGAAGAGTTTTAGAACTGTAGCCGCCACCCAGGGTGGTGTGATCGGCCTTGTATTGGCCGCCTCGATGTGGTTTGAGACCTACACCACGCTCTCCGGCCGTGTTGGTCTGATGGGCCTGATGCTCGTGGAGTGGGTGGCCGTGGTGATTCTGCACTATTGGCTGCTGAATCGCTACACGAAGCAATATGCCGCACAATTTCCGGCCGAAGAGGGTGTTCCCTTCTATCGCGTCTATTGTTATGTGCTGTTGCTCTCGCTCTGTGCAGGTGTGATTGTGGGTTTGGCCCAGGCGGTCTACCTGCACGGTGTGCTGGGCTATGGCGCCTACCTCGAGCAGTATGCTGCCGCCCTGAAGGGGTTGGCCGAGCAGTCGTCGGCCTCGTCGTCGATCGAGCCGATGCTCAAGCAACTCTTTGCACAGCTGGAGGCTGCCCCCGTACCGTCGGTATTGCAGACCGCATGGGGTGGTGTGACCGGCTCGATTCTCTATGGTGGCTTCTTCGGACTGATTATTGCCGCTGTGCAGTCGCGCCGTCCGGAGCTTTTTACCCCTAAACAGGAGGAGTAACATGGAACAAACAAAACAACAACTCGACCTTTCGGTCGTGGTGCCGTTCTATAACGAGGAGGAGTCGCTGCCCGAATTGATGGCCTGGATCGACCGTGTGGCCCGCGAAAACAGCCTTTCGTACGAGGTGATTATGGTCGACGATGGTTCGACGGATCGCTCGTGGGAGGTGGTCGAGAAGCTGAGTAAGGAGTATCCGACCCTGCGCGGTATTGCGTTCCGTCGCAATTATGGTAAGTCAGCCGCCCTCTATTGTGGCTTTGAGGCTGCTGAGGGTGAGGTGGTCGTGACGATGGATGCCGATTTGCAGGATTCGCCCGATGAGATTCCCGAACTTCGACGCATGATATTGGAGGAGGGCTACGATCTGGTTTCGGGCTGGAAGAAGAAGCGCTACGATCCGATTGGCAAGCGTTGGCCGAGCAAGTTCTTCAACGGCACGGCGCGCCTGGCTTCGGGTATTAAACTGCATGACTTCAACTGCGGCCTGAAGGCCTATCGCAAGAAGGTCGTAAAGTCGATCGAGGTCTATGGCGAGATGCATCGCTTTATCCCGATTTTGGCCAAGAAGGCGGGCTTTAAGCGCATTGGTGAGAAGGTGGTGGAGCACCGCGCTCGCAAATATGGCTACTCGAAGTTTGGTCTAGAGCGCATGGTGAAGGGCTATCTGGACCTGATCTCGGTGATGTTTATGTCGCACTTCGGTCGCTCGCCGATGTACTTTTTCGGCTCGCTTGGCACGGTGATGTTCCTCCTCGGAGGTTGCACGACGGTGTGGGTTATCGCGGCCAAATTGTGGAAGCAGATGCACGGCCTGCCGTTGCGTGGTGTGACCGAACAACCGCTGTTCTACCTCGCGATTTTGGCGGTGATTTTGGGCGTGCAGTTGTTCCTTGCAGGCTTCCTCGGCGAGCTTGTGAACCGCAACTCAACCGACCGTAATAAATACCTGATTGATAAAACGATTTAGAAAATACCTAAAGTAATGATTCAACGTATTCAAACCCTCTATTTGTTGGGTGCTACGATCCTGATGGCCCTGGCCTTTTTCCTGCCCCTCGGCCACTTTATGACCGAGGCCGGCGAGGCGGTTTTCAAGAGCTATGAGCTCGTGGGTGCCGATGGCGTAGTGGAGAAGGTGCCCTCGTATTTGAAGTTTCTGATGCTGGTGGCGCTGTGGCTGCCCGTCTATATCATCTTCCTCTACAAGAAGCGCTTGGCGCAGATCCGTTTCTGCGTGGTCGAGATGGTTCTCCTGGTGGGCGTATTGTTCCTCGAGGGTCTCTACTGCTACCGCCTCTATGCCCTCTTTAGCGAGACTTATGAGCTGGTGGCTGCCTCGTTCCGTTGGCCGCTCCTCTGCCCCCTGGTGGCTCTGCCCCTGGTGTGGCTCGCCATGCGTGCCATCTTCCGCGATGAGATGTTGGTGCGTGCTGCTGATCGTATTCGATAGCGGAAACAATTTTTCAAAATAAGAGGTTGCTGAATTTTGTTCGGCAACCTTTTTTTTTGTGCTATTTTGTAAAATCTCACGAATGTCGCTTGTTTTTCTTGAAAAATTTAGCTATATTGCAAACGGTGCGATATGTCTAACTTTTAATCGAGTATGCGACTATGAAAGAGTTTGTGAAACGATGCGAATCCGATCCGTTGTGCCGTATCCCGATGTTGGTGATGTTGCTCTGTTTGGTGCTGCGGATATTGTTGCCGGAGCCTTATTGCTTGTGGGCGATTGATGTCGGAATTGTGGCCCTGATTATTGACTTGATTGGCGTGATCCGCAACATTGGTAAAAAGGGTGCTCGAGAGCCTCAAGCTACGAAGATGAAGCCAATCTTCGATCGGTTGGAAAATGTGTTGTGGCTTGCTGTGTTTGTGTCACTGATTCTGCTCTTTATCGGGCGTGAGTTGATTGTCCCCCTGCTGAAGTAGTTGATATTAGGGCTTATGAATGAAAATCAGGATCATTTTATGATTCGCTTGATGCGAAGGTGTGAGGCCGACTTGTGGTATAGTATCCCGATGTTGGTCTGTGCGATCAGTCTATTTCCTTTGATATTCGTGCCTGAACCTCGGCAAACGTGGGGGGTGATTATTGCTGGCGCGGCGTTTGTTATTGCGCTTATTGCTGTATGTCGCAATATTGGTAAGGAGCGTGCCGGAGAGAAAATGCCCAAAAGACGCTATCCGATTATTGGGCGGCTTGATGATGTATTGGCGGTTGCCTGGCCGGTGGTGGGTTTTCTGGTAATTATCTGGTATATTTGGATTGCGCCCCTGCTCAAGTAGTCTACCTATAAAACCGCTAAAAATGTAGAGGTTGTCGAATTTCGTTCGGCAACCTCTTTTTTTTGTGCTTTTTTGTTTGCTGATTGGCGAAAAGGATGTATTTTTACATGCTATTACCCCTTTGGGGTAGATTTCGAAACGAAACAACAACAAAATATTCAAAAATAAACAACAAAAAAGTATGAAAAAAACACTTTGGATGAAGTTGTCGCTCCTGGTGGTGATGCTGCTTTCGGCCGTATCGTTTACCGCCTGCGTCGATGACAACGAAGATGTGGGCATGCCCTTCCTCGAGCTCGATATCGAGGAGTTGCCCCTGACCGATGAGGGTGGTGTGGCTACCTTCACCGTCGCAACTAACCGCCCCTGGACGGCTACGCTGGCCGAGGGTAGCGAGTGGATCTCGCTCTCGAAGATGCAGGGCGAGGGTACGACCGAGGTCGAGCTCTCGGTGCCCGCTACGACCTATGGCCGTGTGGGTGAGGTGCAGTTCCACCTCTCGAACACCTATGCCGTTTACGAGACCAAGACCCTCGTTGTGAAGCAGGGCGAGGTGGAGGAGGTTGAGCTGATCTACTCCGAGACGGTGGGTACGGCCTCCGTGTCGAGCCCCTATCCCTATGTGGATGCCTACACTTCGTGGCAGACCGATGGTACGGGTGCCTCGACGGTGAGCTACACGGGTAAGAGCGCTTCGGTGCGTGCTTCGGGTCTGGCCAATGCCGGCTCGGGTCCGAATGTGATCTTCTTTGGTACGCTGCCTGCTTACTTTACGGTGAATAATATCACGCTCCAGCCTCAGCACCAGCGTCTGGCGCTGTCGTTCCTTGGCAGCTTCTCGTATAAGCCGGAAGGTTCGTCGGAGTATGACAATAGCTTCAATCTGGATAACTTTACGGTGGAGATCAGTGGTGACGGCCAGAAGTGGACGAAGCTCGCCTGCACGAAGGATAACGGCGATGCGGAGCATCCCTACTGGGTGGCTGTAGAGTCGAAGTTCATCCTCAAGGAGGTTCCCGAGCATCTTTCGATTCGCTTTACGGCGGCCTTTGCTTCGGCCTTCCGCCTGGATGATATCCGCGTGGAGACCTTCTCGGGCATGGCTCCCGAGATCGACCTTTCGGCCGGTACGGAGGGTGGTGAAAATCCGGGTGGTGACGATCCCACGCCGACGACCGACAAGATCTTCTACGAGACCTTTGGTGATCCCGTCAAGGATGGCTCGTATTGCCCCTATGCCAACGAGAATGCAACAAACATCATGGCCGGTACGGGTGTTGTAGCCGGTACGACTGCCTACAACGGCTATAGTGTAACGGCTCGCTCGGTAGGTACCTACACTTCGCCTACGCCCCCGACTTCGGGTGCAGGTCACATCTGGTTCCCCGCCAACAAGACCGCCGATAAGAACTTCTTCGAGGTGCAGAAGCTCGTCCTGAATGGCGAGAAGAACCTCGACATTACCTTCTACCTGCATGGTAACACCGAGCCCTATAAGGAGGGTGATATTATGCTGCACCTTTCGGCCGATGGCACGAATTGGGCTGCTATAAGCTTCACGACGGGTGCAATCGCCGAGGCTGCGGAGAGTACCTGGAAGGTGGCTACGGCCTCGATTACGCTCAAGGAGTCGCCCGAGTACCTCTACATGAAGTTCTCGTCGGAGACCACCGGTGGTTGCCGTCTGGATGACCCGACCATCGCGAAGGGTAACGGCGGTACGGAGATCGATCTGGCCGGTGGTGGTTCGACCCCGACGCCCGATCCCGAGCCGACACCCGATCCCGAGCCGACGCCCACGCCCACTGAGGGTGAGAAATACCTCATCGTGGCCAACGTGGATGGTGTATGGCGTGCCGCTACGCCGCTGACGAGCGATAAGACCTACGGCTACCTCCAGCCTACGGATGTAACGGTGGCTGAGAATGCCGTTGTGGCCGATGCTACGTCGAATACCCTGGCTTGGACCATGGTAGCAGGCGAGACCGCAGGTCAGTACGCGATGCTGGGCGCCGATGGTCGCTATTACTACATGACGGGTACCTACAACTCGTTCAATGTCTCGGCTACGCTGGGCACGGATGGTTACTACTGGACGATGGACAAGAACAGTGACAATAGCTACACGTTGACCAATGCTGCCAATTCGAAGACCCTGCAGTATGATACGCAGTACAGCTCGTATGGTGTGTACTCGGATGTGCGCGGTCTGTATGTCTACCTCTTCAAGCTCAATGCAGCCGGTACGGCTTACGAGGCAATCTCGGAGCTTCCCGCAGCAGGTGATCCGACGCCCGATCCCGATCCGACGCCGACTCCTGATCCCGAACCCACGCCGACACCCGGTACGGGTGCGCTGCTCTGGCACGACGACTTCTCGCAGTTCGACGGCCAGTCGGCTGACGGTACGACCGATATCGCTACAACGCTGACCGGTTCGATCGAGGGCTTCAAGGATACCTACACGGGTGAGAAGGTCTATGCGGCTGCGGGTAAGGTAAAGCTTGCCTCGTCGTCGAAGAAGGGTACGCTGACCACTCCCGCGCTGAAGGCTTCGGGTACGGTCGATGCAACGATGACCGTTGATCTGGCTGCCTGGACCAATGCCGATACGGGTGCTACCGATTCGACCAAGATTAAGATCCTGGTGAACGGTGGTGGTACGATCAACGGTGCTGCCTCGGTGGATGTGACCCTGAGCGGCGCTTCGACGACCTACACCTACACGCTCTCGGGTGTTTCGGCCGCTACGACGATCACCTTCCAGTCGGCTACGGCTTCGAAGCAGCGTTTCTACCTCGATAACCTGAAGATTCAACAGCAATAATCGCCATCGCGAAGAACAGAATCATGCGTTTGAGAATCCGACATACGGCGCACAGATGGCTGTGGATGGTGGGTGCTATGTGGTTGCTTGCGGCCTGCTCGAGTGGCTCGGATGATCCCGATACGGGGTCGGCTACGGTTGCCTGGCAGCACGCCACGATGACTGCCGAGGCGGGTGTGGCACGTCTGCGTATTGCCGACGATGCTGCCCCGGGCCTTGGCTGGTCGGCCGAAATCACGAGTGGCAATTGGGCCTCGTTTGGTAATTGGAACAGCTATACGCTCACTACCAACGGTCGGGTAGGTACCAACCTCTCGTCGCGCCTGGTCGATGTCTACTACCTGGATAACGTCGGCACCGTGGAGCGTACGCTCACCGTGCGCTTTGCCTTTGAGGGCCGTGAGGCGGTGGAGTTAACTCTTCGTCAGCCCGCTACGGGTAGCAGTGGTACGACGCCCGATAAGCAAACCTCGTGGGAGTGGCCCGAATTGCCCGAATTGGTCGAGCGTGACGAGCTGAGCTATGTGACGCACTATGCGCCGGTCTATGACCAGTCGCAGGGCAAGGAGATCACGAAGCGTAACTTTACCCTCTGTTTCGATCGTACGAAACGAGCCTCATGGTGGGTGGCCTATCCGATGCATGCGGCCTATCTCGGTAGTTCGCCTCGCCCCGACGAGCCGTGGACCTTTGATCCGAAAATTACCTCCTCGTGGCAGGCCAACCTGGCCCTGGGTAGCTATTCGGGTGCGCCGGTGCGTGGCCATCAGGTGGCCAATGCCGACCGCAATGCCAACTCCACGATGCAGCTGCAGACCTTCTACTGCTCGAACGCTACGCCCCAAAACTACGACCTCAATGGCGGTCCGTGGATGCGCCTGGAGTCGAAGGTGCGTGGTTGGAAATGTAGCGATACGCTCTATGTCGTAACAGGTGCCTATTGGGATCCTGCATCGTCAAACCAGACGACCGACAAGGCAAAGAACGTCTGCCCGATTCCGACCCACTACTTCAAGGTCTTGGCCCGCACGGTCAAGGGTAATGTGCGTAAGGCGGGTGATCGCTTGGGTGATTATCGTGCAGACGAGCTGCAGACGATCGGCTTCTGGGTGGAGAATAAGAATGTCTCGACCGAGGCCGATGCATGGGTCATGTCGGTTGAGGAGATCGAAAATAAGACCGGTTTTGTCTTCTTCCCCACGCTTCCGAAGGCGGCTAAACAGCAAAAGAACAAGACGCAATGGTTCTAACTGGAAAAAATGAACGAACGATGAAGAAACTGACTTGTATACTGCTCCTGGCGCTCTTTGCGGTTACGGCCGTCACGGCGCAGCAGCCTTATAAGGTGATGTTCTGGAATGTCGAGAACTTCTTCGATACGGTCGACGATCCCGAGGTGCGCGACGATGA
>JAFZFJ010000172.1 GCA_017555975.1 Alistipes sp.
AACGCAAAAAACAGGCAAATTATTGAAAATGGGGGCTATAATATTATTAGGTGTGGAAATCAGCACTTTTACCGCCCGTTTTCGGCTGCCGCAGCCTCAAAATATCCTATTTGACGCAGAAAAACCTACAAAATGACGCTTTCAAATTGTAAGTAAAAAACTTTAAAAATTAACAAAAGCTGTTTTACGCCCCACAAAAGCCAGCCAATTGTCACGATTCTTAATTTTTTTATGAATTAATTTTTTTATTGTTTTACAAACTATTAATTTTGCCGTTGAACTTTTTATTTACAAAACACAATTAAAATTAACGTTTATGGTAAGAAAACTTGTACTATCGTTAGTTGCTGTTTTGGGTGTAGCATTCATGGCTTTGGCCCAGAATCAGCAGGTTTCCGGTACGGTTACCGATAACCACGGCAACCCCGTAGTGGGCGCAACGGTTATGGTAGACGGAACGAACCAGGGTACAACGACCGGCGCAGACGGTAAGTTCGTCCTGTCGGCTCCGGCCAATGGCACGCTGACCGTATCGTTCGTTGGCTATGAGGACAACACGGTACAGATCGCCGGCAAGAGCAGCCTGAAGATTGCTCTGCAGGAGGACACGCACGCCATTGACGATGTAATCGTCGTTGCTTACGGTACCGCCAAGAAGGAGTCGTTCACCGGTTCGGTGAGCACCGTTTCGGGCGAGACCTTGAAGAAGATGCAGGTGTCGAACGTATCGAAGGCCCTCGAGGGTATGGTACCGGGTATGCAGGTAGCATCGCAGTCGGGTCAGCCGGGTTCGTCGGCTGATGTATCGATCCGTGGTATCGGTTCGATCAACGCAGGCTCGTCGCCGCTCTACATTGTGGACGGTGCACCCTACTCGGGCAGCATTGCAGCGATCAACCCCGCCGACATCGAGTCGATTTCGGTATCGAAGGACGCTGTTTCGACGGCTCTTTACGGTTCGCGTGCTGCCAACGGTCTGATCATCATCACGACCAAGCAGGGTAGCGCTATGCGCAACCAGGTAACCTTCGATGCTCGCGTTGGTGTTAACTCGCGCGGTATTTCGAACTACGATGTAATGGAGACGCCGGAGGAGTACATCCCGGTTTATTTCCAGTACCTCGTAAACACCGAGGGTAGCGGCGAGGCTGCTGCCAACATCATTGGTGCTAAGTTGGGTTACAACCCCTTCATCGGTAACAACGGTGTGTTTATGACGGCTGATGGCCAGCTCGTTTCGACCGAGCGTCGTTACTACGACTCGTGGGAGGATGAGGTATTTGCCAACGGTATGCGTCAGGAGTACAACGTGTCGATCTCGGGTGGCAACCAGAAGATGAAGCACTACATGTCGGTTGGTTACTTGAACGATGAGGGTATCCTTCCGAAGTCGGACTACAGCCGTTACTCGGCTCGTGCCAACGCTTCGTACAAGGTGAACGACAACATCGACCTCTACGGTAACCTCTCGTACTCGCACGGCGTACAGAACGCTCAGAACATCTCGAGCCTCTCGAACTTCTCGAACTCGTTTATGTTCGTACAGCAGATCGCTCCGATCTATCCTGTTTACGCTTACGACCAGGAGGGTCAGCTGATCCTCGACAAGAACGGCAAGCGTCAGTATGACTTCGGTGACGGTGAGTTCGGTGAGACGCGCCCCTGGGGTAAGGCTCAGAACCCGGCCGCTACGGATGCTGCTAACTTGAACGAGACGCTGACCGACCAGTTGAGCGGTCGTGCCGGTATCAACATCAGCCCGCTGGAGGGTCTGAAGCTGTCGGCTAACGTATCGTACGACATGGTTAACCAGGCTAACGCTACCTTCATGACCCCGTCGTTTGGTGACGCTGTTACCTACAACGGTACGGGTGATCGTGTACACCAGCGCAACTTCAGCCTCACGAGCAACCAGTTGATCAGCTACACCAAGACCCTGGGCGACCACGGTTTCAGCGTGATGGCAGGTCACGAGTCGTA
>JAFZFJ010000173.1 GCA_017555975.1 Alistipes sp.
ATTTTTCATATATCCAAAATTTCCGATGAAAAAATCACAAAAAAGTGCATTTGGGTTGTTTTATCGGGGAGCGATTGGGGCGATTTTGGTATTTCTGAAGCCGTGCGAGGGGGTGATTCTTCACTTTTGTGGTCCAAATCGGCAACCATGCAAGCCTCGATTTGGCTTGTGTTGTGTGTTCGGATTGGGTGTCTTTGTTTGCCGTCTTTGGTGTTTCTTTGGAGAGCTGTTCGTGGCGCGTAGTCGCGTGTTTTGACTCGTTATGGTGACTATAAATCTATAGGCTGTTAGCTGTGTGATTGCTCTTTGGTTTCGTAATGTTTAAAAGTGATTGAAATTCAGTCTTTTGTGATTTGGGTGTATGATATTTGTAATCATCACGTAATCAGCGACATATGAAAAACGTGAAAAATATTCCGATTGCTTTCGTTTGCTGTTTTTGGCAATTTCTTGTGATTTGAAAGGGGTGATTGGATGCTGACGTGATAATTTTTTGGCGCAAAACGTCCTTATTGTGTTTAAATATTGCTTTAAGGTGCGTTATATAGATCTATTTGTGTGTTTTTTTTACTGATTTTGCCTCTTTTTGTACAGATTTGTGATGTGAAATGGGCTTGTGTGGGTAAAAATAGGGGTTTCAAATTGTAAGGTAAACCAGAGGAATTGAGTCAAAACGAAATATTTAGGGCCTCTTTTTGGCCTAATAGTCACGTTCGTTAATTTTTTTAGAAATCATTTTGTAAATTATTTTTTTATTGTATATCTTTGTCCTCGAACTTTTTTTTACAAAAACACTTTAAAATTAACGCTTATGGTAAGAAAACTTGTACTATCGTTAGTGGCTGTTTTGAGTGTATTCGCTATGGCGATTGCTCAGAACAAGCAGGTTTCTGGTACAGTTGTTGACGGCGAGGGCCATCCGATTGCGGGTGCTACGGTAATCGTAGCCGGCACGACGGTGGGTACCACGACGGCCGGTGACGGTGCGTTTGTGATTTCGGCTCCGGCCAATGCTTCGCTGCAGGTTTCGTTCATCGGTTATGTAACCGAGACGGTTGCTGTTGCCGGTAAGACGCACGTTTCGATCACGCTGCATGAGGATTCGCAGGCGATTGAGGACGTTATTGTCGTTGCCTTCGGTACGGCCAAGAAAGAGGCCTTCACCGGTTCGGCAAAGGTAATTAAGGCCGACGATATCGCTAAGACGCAGTCGTCGAACGTGACCGATGCACTGGTTGGTAAGGTAGCCGGTGTTCAGTTTACGTCGGCTTCGGGTCGTCTGGGTGCTGGTCAGTCGCTGACTATCCGCGGTACCGGCTCGCACACCGCTGATAACTCGCCGCTCTACGTGGTGGATGGTGTACCCTATGAGGGTGACATCAACAACCTGAACTCGGCTGATATCGAGTCGATGACGGTTCTGAAGGATGCAGCTTCGAACGCCCTGTATGGTGCTCGTGGTGCAAACGGTGTGATCATGATCACGACCAAGAAGGCTAAGGTTGGTGACGCTGTTGTTTCGTTCGAGGGTAAGTGGGGTGTTAATACCCGTGCTCTGCAGAACTACGACGTAACGACTGAGGCTGGTGAGTACTATGAGTATCACCACCGTGCACTTACGAACTATCGCACGATGGCTGATGGTTGGAATGCAGCTGACGCTTATGCTTGGGCCAGCTCGACGCTGACTTCGAGCAACGCTGGTGGTCTTGCTTACAACGTATTCACGGTACCCGCAGGTCAGAACCTCATTGGTACGAATGGTAAGTTGAATCCCAACGCTACGGAGGGTCGTCTGGTACATTACCAGGGTCAGGATTTCTGGCTGCAGCCCGACAACTGGTTGGATGAGATCTACAACACGTCGTTCCGTCAGGAGTATAACGTGAGCGTAGCCGGTGCTACGGCTCGTTCGAACTTCTATGCTTCGGCTGGTTACTTGGACAACACGGGCGTAATCGATGGCTCGAACATGGAGCGTCTGACCGCTCGTCTGCGTGCTGACTATCAGGCAAAGGAGTGGCTGAAGGTAGGTGGTAACTTCGCCTACACGCACTTCGTATGGAACAACGGTTTCAGCAACGAGGGTGCTTCGGACGGTGGTAACGCCTTCGCTACGGCTATCCATATGGCTCCGATCTATCCGCTCTACATGCGCGATGGTAATGGCAACATCATGATCGACCAGTATGGTTTCAAGATGTATGACTTCGGTGATGGCCGCAATGGTGGTGCTATGCGTCGTCAGGCCGGTATGGAGAATGACCTGCAGAACCTGTCGCTGAACAAGAATGAGAGCGAGGGTAATGCTTTCATGGCCAGCGGTTTCGCTGATTTCCAGCTGATGGATGGTCTGAAGTTTACGGTTAACGCTAACGTAAATGTTGACGAGACGCGTTCGACCGAGGTGATGAACCCCTACTATGGTCAGTTTGCAGTATCGGGTGGTGTGCTCTATAAGGGTCACGGCCGTTCGATCGCTTACAACCTCCAGCAGCTTTTGAACTACAACAAGACCTTCGGTAAGCACACGGTTGACGTGCTGCTCGGTCATGAGATGTACAACCTCAAGTCGTACTCGCTCGGCGCTACGAAGAGCGGTATGTTCTCGCCCAGCTACTTCGAGCTGAACGGTATGGTGACGGATATGTCGTCGTCGGGTTCGAGCATGTCGGAGTACAACAACGAGGGTTATTTCTTCCGTGCTCAGTATGATTTCGCAGAGCGCGTATATGTTTCGGGTTCGTTCCGTCGTGACGCTTCGTCGCGCTTCCACCCCGATAACCGTTGGGGTAACTTCTGGTCGGTAGGTGCTGCCTGGATCATGAGCAAGGAGGCTTGGTTCAATGTTGATTGGATCAACATGCTGAAGCTCAAGGCTTCGTATGGTTCGCAGGGTAACGACAACATTGGTAGCTACTACTACACCGACTACTATTCGATCGAGAACGACGGTAATGGTGGTGTAACGACGATCTTGGCTCGCAAGGGTAACAAGGATATCACGTGGGAGACCAACGCCAACCTGAACGTGGGTGTTGAGTTCAGCCTGTTGCGCGACCGCATCTATGGTGGTATCGATGTCTTCAACCGCAAGACGACCGATATGCTCTTCTCGTTGGCTGTTCCCGTTGAGGCCGGTGGTTACTCGTCGATCATGACCAACGTAGGTGATATGGCCAACCGTGGTATCGAGATCGAGCTCGGTGGTGACATCATCCGTAAGAAGGACTTCGTTTGGAGCGTTAACCTGAACATGACGCACTACAAGAACGAGGTTACGCGCCTGCCTGAGCAGTATAAGGATACCGAGACTGACAATGGTCAGCACATGGGTCGTATCCGTGGTAGCTACTTCTTGGCTGAGGGTATGTCGTACTATTCGTTCTATATGCCCAGCTATGCAGGTGTTAACCCCGAAACCGGTGAGTCGCAGTGGTACTACTACAAGGACGTTGTTGTCGGCCAGCAGCAGAAGGTTGATGAGACCGGTGCTCCGATGTTCGATCCGACGACCGGTGAGGCTATCATGGAGGATGTAATGGGTAAGGAGCGCGATGTAACCGATGACTACACGAAGGCTAAGTCGAGCGGTCGTGATCTCCAGGGTTGCGCGCTGCCCGATCTCTATGGTGGTTTCGGTACGACCCTGCAGTGGAAGGGTCTGGATTTCTCGGCTCAGTTCACCTATCAGATTGGTGGTCAGTCGTATGACTCGGGTTACGCTTACTACATGTCGTCGCCCACGGGTCTGTCGGATGGTTCGCCCTATCACCGCGATCTGTTGAACGCTTGGACGCCCGAGAATGCATCGTCGAACATTCCCCGTTTTGCTTATTCTGATATGTATACGACGGCGCAGTCGGATCGTTTCCTCACGGATGCTTCGTATCTGAACATTCAGAACATCACGCTGGGTTACACGCTGCCGCAGAACTGGACGAAGAAGTTCCTGGTAAACAAGCTCCGCGTTTATGTTGCTTGCGACAACGTATGGTACTGGTCGAAGCGTCAGGGTCTTGACCCGCGTCAGTCGATCAGCGGTGGTACGAGCCCCTACTACCATGCTCCCGTACGCACGGTAACCGGTGGTCTTTCGGTAACGTTCTAATTTCAAAAACGTAGAAGATTATGAAAAGAAACATGATATTCAAATTCATCGCTGTTGCGTTGAGCTCGGCTGTTCTGTTTACCAGCTGCGCCGAGGAGACCTTCCCCGAGAATGGTTACGCTACGAACGATCAGATCGGTCAGTCGCCCTTCGCCGGTGCCGGTGTATTGACGGCTATCCCGACGCTGATGATGAGCAACGGTACCACGTACCTCGGTGAGCACATCGAGTTCGGTTACTTCGGTTTGGTTGGTTCGATGGATCGTCTGACCGGTGACATGTTCCCCGTATCGGGTAGCATGGAGGGTGGTAACCCCTACTACGACCGTTTCCAGTTTGCAACCTATCCTTGCCGATCGGTTTCGCTGAATAACACCGGTGCTGCTACGTACTGGTTCTATAAGAGCTACTATCAGTTCCTCTTCACGACCAACTCGGCTGTGTCGATCTTCTCGGCTGCCGAGCCTTCGGCTGAGCTGGGTATTGCACTCGCTTATCGTGCTATGCTCTACTCGGATATGGCCCGTCTGTATGATCCGCTGCACGCTGTGTCGGATCCCGCTGCGAAGGTCCACTATGAGATTCCTGCTGAGGTTCAGGGTCTGACCGTGCCTCTGGTTACCGAGAATTCGTCGCTTGAGGATATGGAGAACAACCCCCGTCTGCCCCGCGAGCAGATGTGGGCCTACATCCTGAACGACCTGCACAACGCTGCTACCTATATTAAGAACGACACGAACTACACGCGTACGTCGATCGCTATGCCCGACCTGGGTGTTGTATACGGTTTGCTGGCTCGTGCTTACCTCTGGTTGGGTGGTTTCACCGAGAGCTATGGTGAGGTTGCTGTTCCTGCTACGGATGGCGTTACGATCGCCGTTCCGACGGGTAACGATGCTTACAAGAAGGCTGCCGAGTACGCTCGCATGGCTATCAACACTTCGGGTTGCACGATGATGACCGAGGCTCAGTGGCTGGATAAGACCACCGGTTTCTGCGTGGCTAACAACGCCTGGATGTGGGGCTTCAAGCAGTCGACCGATACGATCCTCAACAACCTCTATGCTTGGACGGCACACATGTCGATCGAGGCTATCTGGGGTTATGGCTACGGTTCGCAGCCGGGTGTATCGAACCTGTTCTATGAGCGTATCCATCCGAACGACTTCCGTAAGAAGAACATCGTTACGCCGGATCGCAACTGGGCAGCTATCGAGCCTTACACGACGCTGACGAAGGATGAGTTTGAGGGTAGTGAGAATGCGCCCGTTGCTCCCTATGCATGGATTAAGTTCCACACGAACGGTGGTGAGAAGTTCGACTACTCGAAGGGTAACGTAACCGACATTCCGCTGATGCGTGTTGAGGAGATGTACCTGATTGAGGCTGAGGCTACGGCTCATTACGATGCTGCTGCCGGTAAGCAGCTGCTGAACTCGTTCATGGCTACGCGTGCCAAGGGTTATGTTTACAACGGTTCGGATGTTGTTGAGGAGACCATCTTCCAGAAGCGCGTTGAGCTCTGGGGTGAGGGTGTAGTTCTCTACGATATGAAGCGTATGAACATTGGTTGGAACAACGCCAACAACTCGAACTCGCCGGTTTACAACCGCATTTCGACCAACGGCCGTGCTCCCTGGTGGAACCTGACGTTGCCCGAGGATGCAGAGCAGATGAATGCGGCGCTGAAGGGCTTCAATAACCCTAACCCCTGCATTACTTACATATCGAACGACTAATTTTGTGTAAATTATGAAAAATCTGAAAATATTTTTCCTGAGCGCAGTCGTTGCTATGGCAGGCCTCTTCACGGCTTGTTCGGAGAACGATTGGTCGGCAGGTGCTCCTGCTGAGGGTCCGCAGGCCTATTTCTCGGCCGAGGCTCCCACCTCGTATAAGCTGACGACCGAAGATACGGCTGTTGAGATTCCCGTAATGCGTGTTGAGACGGAGGGTGCTCTTGAGGTTCCCGTGTTGGCTACGATTGCTGAGGAGGACGCTGCTCTGTTCACCGTTCCTGCCTATGTAAACTTCGCTGATGGCGAGGCTACGGCTACGCTGCAGGTAAGCTTTGATCGTGCTTCGATGGAGGATGGTAAGAGCTATTCGGTTACGGTTACGCTCGATGACCCCACGATGACGACTCCCTATGGTAGCTCGCAGTTGTCGCTGACGTTTGTCGTTCCCGAGCCTTATGTACTGATCGGTACGGCATCGATTTGGGATGGTATTGTTTATCCGTTGTTTGTGGGTTCGGTACCTGAGGAGCCTTATGAGGTAGAGGTATACGAGCATCTGAATTATCCCGGCTACTTGTTCTTCAAGAATGCCTACACGAAGGAGTATCCGGTTGAGTACTACCTCGACTTCGGTATGACTGAGGCGCAGATCCCGCAGTATGTAAGCTACCCCGAGGAGGATGTATATTTCTACCTGAATGCGAGCGATCCCAACGCTGTAGTTCTGCCGACCCAGAAGATTGGTCTGAATTGTGGTTATGGCGAGATGATGGTAGCTATGTTGAGCGCTGCAAATGCCGCTACTGTTGAGGAGTGCGTTGGTACGCTGAAGAATGGTGTGATCACCTTCCCCGCAAAGAAGATGCTTATTGCTGACAACGATGGTACTTACTATGCTAACTCGGCCGGTGGTTTCAAGATCGCTCTTCCGGGTGCTATCCTGACCGACTATTCGGTAGAGGCTGAGGCTGCCGGTCACGTAGCGAACAATGCAGGTCAGGCTGCTCCCGTAATCAACGTTACGGCTGGTGCTGATGTTGCCGGTGTAGCTGTCGCTTTTGTTGCCGGTGATGTAACGGCTGACTACGCTTCGGTTGTTGAGGCTGCTGCTTCGGAGAAGCCGAACTACACGTCGGTTGTAGATGGTGCTTGCACGGTTATCGGTGAGGACGCTATGGAGGCAGGTCAGGTAACGGCAGTAGTTGTTCCCTTCGATGCTGACGGTGTTGCTCAGACGGACGACGCTATCGCTATTACGTTCTACTTCGCCGGTTGCGGTTCGGATGTAGAGCTGCCCGCTTGCGAGATTGATGCTTTCCTGGGTTGGTTTAGCGAGGTTTACGGCCCTGGTTATGAGGCGAAGTATCCCGATGCAACGACCATGGCTATGGTAATCTGGGGTGAGGACATTGTTGCCGCTAAGTATGGTTTTATTACGGGTCTGCAACTCGAGGAGGATCTCGAGGGCGAAGAGGCTCAGGCCGCTCTTGACTATGTAGTGTCTGCAATCGGCAAGGATCCGATGGTTGCTATCCCGAGCCAGTATGTCGCTGATATCAACGGTGAGGGTCTTGGTTCGTACTTCGACGAGTTGCCCGAGGGTTATCCTTGCACGCTTTTCGTAGAGGGCGAGAACAGCTATGGTCAGAAGAAGCTGGTCGCTCGTGGTAAGGATGCTTATGTTGCAGAAGCTGCTACGCCCGCTCAGCAGGCTATGCTGGGCATGAAGATGATCCAGTACAGTGGCGTTAAGGCTGCAAAAATTCCTTTCGCTAATCGTTAATTAAAACGATAACGCTCTTAAGACCGCTTTCCTTCGTGAAGGCGGTCTTTTTTTTGTGGGCTGCTGGGGCCTACTGAGGCCTCAGTTTTTGTCCGCAAACTCAATAAACGGCCGCTATTTTGCGTTTCAAAGGAAAATAACTACATTTGTAATCGTAAAAGAGTGACGTATGGTTAAAATTCTCTGGGTGGACGACGAGGTGGAGCTGCTGAAGCCTCACCTGCTGTTTCTCAATCAGAAAGGCTACGAGGTGGATACCTGCAACAACGGTTACGATGCCATCGATATGGCGTCGGAGGTGGCCTATGACCTGATTATTCTCGATGAGATGATGCCCGGCATGACCGGTCTGGAGACGCTTCCTAAGATCAAGGAGGTGCGCCCCACCACGCCCGTCATCATGGTGACGAAGAGCGAGGAGGAGAACATCATGAACAAGGCTATCGGTTCGAAGATTGCTGACTACCTGATTAAACCCGTAAATCCGAACCAGGTGTTGCTCTCGATCAAGAAGAATGTGCACCAGCAGCAGCTCGTCACGGAGCAGACGACGGCCGATTACCGCTCGGAGTTTGGACGTCTGGCGACGTCGCTGCAGATGGCCGATACGTTCCAGGATTGGTGCTCGCTCTATCGCCGTCTGACGGGATGGGAGATCGAACTCGATGGATCGACCGATCCGAGTGTGAAGGAGATCCTCTCCTACCAGAAGAACGAGGCGAATCAGGCCTTCTCGAAGTTTGTAAGACGCAACTACTACGATTGGATCAACCGTCGTGCGGACGATACGCCCATCATGTCGCACACGCTGATGCGCTCGGCGATCTTCCCCGTGGTGGAGGAGCAGTCGAAGACGACCCTGCTCTTGATCGACAACTTCCGCTATGACCAGTGGCGCGCCATCTCGTCGATGCTGCGTGGCTATTACGACGTGGCGCAGGACGATTTCTACTGTGCAATCCTGCCTACGGCGACTCAATATGCCCGCAATGCTGTCTTTGCCGGTTTGATGCCGCTGGCTATCGACCGACTGATGCCCAACAAGTGGCTCAATGACAACGAGGAGGGTGGTAAGAATCAGTATGAGGAGGAGTTCCTGCGTCGTTTGATGGCTCAAAGCGGCAAGACGTGGAAGATGACCTTCGATAAGCTGGTGCGCCCCGAGCAGGGGCGTAAGCTGGTGGAGAACATCCGTCGTGTCTATGACGCTGACTTCTCGGTTATTGTCTACAACTTCCTCGACATCCTGTCGCATGCCCGCACCGAGACCGATGTGGTGCGTGAGTTGACTGAAAACGAGGCGGCCTTCCGCTCACTGACCCGCTCGTGGTTCGAGCACTCGGATCTCTACACGATCCTCAAGCTCCTCGCCGAGAAGGGTCACACGGTGATCATCACCTCGGATCATGGTACGATTCGTGTCGATAACCCCGTGCGTGTGACGGGCGATCGCGAAACCTCCTCCAACCTGCGCTACAAGACGGGTCGCAACCTGCAATACAACGCGCGCGAGGTCTATGAGGTGCAGCGTCCCGAAGATATTCAGTTGCCCTCCGGTAACCTCTCGTCGAGCTACATCTTCGCCTACAACAGCGACTTCTTGGTCTACAACAACGATGCGAATCGCTTTGTGCGCTACTACCGCAATACGTTCCAGCACGGCGGAATCTCGATGGAGGAGATGATCGTGCCCTATATTGTCCTCAAACCCAAACAACAAGCTAAACGATGAAGCAGATACACATCGATTCTGAAGAACAACTCAACGAGGTGGCCGAAGCATTGCTCTCCTCGCTCGGTGGCCGTACGGTCGTAGCCCTCAGAGGCGAGATGGGTGCCGGTAAGACCACCCTGATTCGTGCCGTGGCTGAGGCGCTGGGCGCTTCGGACCAGGTGACCAGCCCTACCTTTGCGCTGGTGAATCAGTACGAAAGTGGTAACGGCGAGCGCATCTTCCACTTCGACTTCTACCGCATCGAGGATGAGCGCGAGGCCTTCGATTTGGGCTACGAAGAGTATTTCTACTCGGGCGATTTGTGCTTCGTTGAGTGGCCTGAGAAGATTGAAGGGTTGCTCCCCGAGGAGCTCATGGAGGTGCGCATTACGGTCGACGGTATTACCGAGCGCACATTTGAGATCGCCTAAAACAACGAATACAACTTAAAATAAATAGGAGAAGATGCAAGAATATGTTTCCAAGCAGGTGCAGATTTTGCGCCCCGCCGAGCAGATTTATCAGCTAATCAGCCGTTTTGATAACCTTACGCCCGCCCTGCAGGGTCGCGTGGAGGATTGGGAGGCAACGGAGCAGACCTGCTCGTTCAAGGCGAAAGGCTTTACGGTGCGTCTGCTGATGGACGAGCGCGTAGAGCCCAAGCATGTCAAGATTATTGGCGATGGCGTGCCGATGGACTTCGCCTTCTGGGTGCAGCTCCACAAGGTGGATACGAACGATACGCGCCTGCGTCTGGTGCTGCACGCCGAACTCAACATGATGATGAAGATGCTCATCGGCTCGAAGCTCCAGCAGGCACTCGATCAGATTGCCGACAGCATCTCGGGCGCCATGCGATAGGTTCCCTGTCGGATTGGTCGCTATCGTCGGCCGTTGAGCCATTCGGGTAAGTGAGTGACTGTTAGCACAAAAAAAATGGGTCGAAAGTTGGCGGATATGTAAATTAAGTGTATATTTGCAAACTCAATAAGAGCTAAATACTTAATTTAATACAAAATAGATATGACTAAGGCAGATATCGTAAGCGAAATCGCTAAAAACACCGGCGTGGAGAAGGTGCAGGTTATGGCTATTGTAGAGGCTTTCATGGACAGCGTGAAGGCTTCGATGCAGAGCGGTAACAACGTATACCTCCGCGGTTTCGGTAGCTTCATCATCAAGAAGCGCGCAACGAAGGTGGCTCGTAATATCTCGAAGAATACGACCATCACGATTCCCGAGCACAACATTCCGGCTTTCAAGCCCGCTAAGAGCTTCGCAGCCAAGGTAAAATAATTGTCTAACCATTAAAACATCAAGACTATGCCCAACGGAAAGAAGCATAAGCGTCATAAGATGGCTACCCACAAGCGTAAGAAGCGTCTTCGCAAGAATCGTCACAAGAAGAACAAGTAGTAGGGTAGTACGCCTTGCAAGGATAAAGGTAAAGGGATTTCCCCTTTACCTTTACCTATTTAAAATCCATAATGCGGGCGAAAGGCTCGTAGTGCTTGCGACGCAATGGCTTCGATGTGAAAATCGAGCGCCGCACATGCACCACAATAGAGGCTTCTGCTGAAGGCCGCGCATGATGAGTTTTTGTGCTGTTGTTTTGGCTTGCGAATGGTGCTGAAACAAGAGCTAATGTCTTGAAAGTTTGACCGATACTTTCGACCTTTCAAAAACGGTCACCTCAATTTTTTTCTCATATACGCGGAGTTGAACTCCGCCCCATATACAGGGCCGCAGGTGGCCCACCAAGATAATGAATCGTGAACTAATCGTAAACGTATCGCCTGCCGAAATGCAGATTGCCCTCTGCGAAGACAAGGTGTTGGTCGAGCTCAATAAGGAGCAGTGCCAGACCGGTTTTGCCGTGGGTGACATCTATTTGGGCAAGGTACGTAAAATTATGCCGGGTTTGAACGCGGCATTTGTCAATATAGGGCATGAAAAAGATGCCTTTATCCACTATTCCGACCTCGGAACCCACTTTTCGTCATTGCAGAAGCTCGTGTCGTCGTTTCAGCCCGGTAAGCGCGGACTGCGTGTCGATACGATGAAGCTGGAAGAGCCTGTTGAGAAGGGCGGCAAGATCTCGTCGTACCTGCAGGTGGGCCAGCTGGTGATGGTGCAGGTGGCCAAGGAGGCCATCTCGACCAAGGGCCCGCGTCTGACGGCTGAGGTGTCGTTGCCGGGACGTAACGTGGTGCTGGTTCCCTTCTCGCAGAAGGTATTCCTCTCGCAGAAGATTCGCTCGACGGAGGAGAAGCGCCGTCTGAAGCGAGTGGCGCAGAATGTGCTGCCGAAGAACTTCGGTGTAATTATGCGTACGGCTGCCGTGGAGGCCTCGGACGAGGATATCGAGCGCGACCTGCGTCAGCAGCTCGACCGCTGGTGGAAGACCTGCGGTGCGATTCGCAAGCAGGCTCCGACAGCTCCCGGTCAGCTCTTGAACGAGATGAGCCGTGCGAACACCATTATCCGTGACTCGCTCAACGGATCATTCTCGCAGATTGTGGTCAACGACGAGGAGATGTACAAGGAGATCAAGGGCTATGTGCACGAGATCGATCCCTCGATGGAGAAGATCGTGAAGCTCTACAAGGGTCAGGTGCCCATCTTCGACAATTTCGACATCTCGAAGCAGATCAAGTCACTCTTTGCCAAGTATGTATCGCTTAAGCGCGGTGCCTACCTCATCATCGAGCGCACGGAGGCGATGAATGTCATCGACGTGAACTCGGGTAACCGCACCAAGGCAGAGGATAATCAGGAGCAGACCGCTATGGAGGTGAACCTGGCTGCAGCGAAGGAGATCGCTCGCCAGCTGCGTCTGCGTGATATGGGTGGTATTGTGATTGTCGACTTTATCGACCTGCACAAGACGGCCAATAAGACCGCACTCTACGATGAGATGACGCGTCTGATGGCTACCGATAAGGCCAAGCATACGATTCTGCCGCTGACGAAGTTCGGCCTGATGCAGATTACGCGTCAGCGTGTACGCCCGTTGGCGATCGAGGATGTCTCGGATGTCTGCCCGACGTGCCAGGGTAGTGGCAAGGTGGAGCCTACGGTGTTGCTGGACAAGAAGATCGAGAATCAGATTTCACTCTTGACGCTCGATCGTGGCCATAAGTATATCAAGTTGGTGGTGAGCCCCTATGTGGCCGCCTTCCTCAAACGTGGTCTCGTTTCGCTGCGCATGCGTTGGCAGTGGAAATATAAGGTGAAGATTGATGTTGTGGAGGATCAGTCGATGGGTATCATCGAGGTTCACTACCACGACAAGCGTGATAACGAGCTGATTAAGAAGTAGTGACTGCGCGCGAACAGATGGCGCAACTTGTGGCTAAGTCTCAGTCGCTGGCCCAGTTGTGTCGAACGCTTCAAACAGAGGGTTCTACCGTCCATCTCAATGAGTTGGTCGGCGGGGCCCTTTCGTTCTATGCGGCGGGTGCTATTGCGCGTCTGGGGGGTGTGCATATCTTTGTGGCCGATGACCGCGATGCGGCGGCCTATTTGATGAACGACCTCTATAACCTGCTTGACGAGACGAAGATCTACTTCTTCCCCTCCTCTTATAAGCGATCGGCCGCCTATGGCGCCGAGGATCAGCAGGGTGTGGTGCAGCGCACGGCTGCATTGACGGCACTCTCGAACTTCAAGGGAGCGGATTACTGCATTCTGTGCACCTATCCCGAGGCCTTGGCCGAACGCGTAACGGCCGGCAAGGCGTTGGCAGATAGTACGTTGAAGGTCGCCGTGGGCGATGTGATCTCGATCGAGGTGCTGGAGGATACGCTCGTTGAGGCGGGTTTCTCGCGCGTGGATTTTGTCTATGAGCCGGGTCAGTACTCGGTGCGCGGAGGTCTGGTCGATGTCTTCTCCTATGCCGAGAATAAGCCTTATCGTATTGATTTCTTTGGTGATGAGGTGGATTCGATTCGTCGTTTCGAGATTTCGAGTCAGCTCTCGGCCGATCGTCTGGAGCGTGTGGCCATTGTCCCCGATTTGAAAAATAGACAGGGTGGCGATTCTCGCATCTCGTTGCCCCACTTTGTGGGTGGAAACGCCACTTGGTGGTTCTATGATGCCGATCAGATTCTGCGCAAGGTGAATGATATTCGCCGTCGAACGCTCTCCGATATGGAGGATCCGAAGCTGATCGATCGTCTGTTGACTTCGCGTGTGGGGTTGACCACCGACCTCGAGCCGGCCTGTGTTGTGATGTTACGCGACCACCTGCCTGAGCGTCCGTTGACCGCTACGGTTGACTTTTCGACCCTTCCACAACCCGCATTTAATAAGAATTTCGAGCTGCTGGCCGACGATATGATTCGCAACCGCCAGCGTGGCTATCAGACCTTTATCCTCTCGGAAAACAAGGTGCAGGTGGAGCGTCTGGAGAATATCTTCCACCAGGTGGGGCGTGGCGCAGCAGAGGTGAAGGCTATCGCAACGACCCTGCACGAGGGTTTTGTGGATAACGATCTGAAACTCTGCCTCTATACGGATCATCAGATTTTTGATCGCTACCGTCGCTATCGTATCAATGGCGAGATTAAGCGCGACGAGCAGATGACCGTGGCCGAGCTGAACCAGCTGCGTCCGGGTGACTATGTGGTCCATATCGACCACGGCGTAGGTCGCTTTGACGGTTTGGTGAAGATTGCCGAAAATGGCAAGGTGCACGAGTCGATCAAGTTGGTATACAAGGATGGCGACGTGCTCTTCGTCAACATCCATTCGCTGCACCGCATTGCTCGCTACAAGGCTGGTGATAGCGAACCGCCGAAGATTCACAAGCTCGGTTCGGGTGCATGGCAGAAGCTCAAGGCGGCCACGAAAAAGGCCGTGAAGGATATCTCGCGCCAGCTTATCGCG
>JAFZFJ010000174.1 GCA_017555975.1 Alistipes sp.
AGTGAAGTGCTCTACCGCTGAGCTATTTCGGCCTTTCGGGATTTGTGTTCCCGTTTCGGTGTGCAAATATCAGAAAAAAATTTAAATCCCACAACTATTTTCAAAAAAAAGTCACTTTTTTGTTATCTTCGCATAAAATTCGACCACTATGATCACTTTTTTGGTTTGTTTGGCACTGCTTGTGACCGCCTATTTCACCTATGGTCGCTATTTGGAGCGCCAGGTGAAGATCGATTCCGAGGTCTCGACCCCTTGTCATCGTTTGGCCGATGGGGTTGATTATGTCGAGATGCCCCGCTGGCGCACCTTCCTCATTCAGTTGCTCAACATTGCCGGCACGGGCCCGATCTTCGGCGCGGTGCTGGGTGCCTGCTTCGGCCCGGTGGCCTTTCTGTGGATCACGCTGGGCGGTATCTTCCTGGGTGCGGTGCACGACTTTCTGTCGGGCGTGATGCTGATGCGCCATGACGGCCTGAGCCTCCCGGAGGTGGTGGGCCACTACCTGGGTGGCGGTATGCGTCAGTTCATGCGTCTGTTCTCGGTGTTGCTGCTTGTCCTGGTGGGTGCGGTCTTTATCCTCAGCCCGGCACAGCTGCTCGATGCGATGACCCCTTCGGTGTCGCTATCGGCCTGGGTGTGGATCATCCTGGGTTACTATTTTGTGGCGACGATGTTGCCCATCGACAAGATTATCGGTCGCGTCTATCCGATTTTTGGTGTAGCCCTGGTTGCGATGGCACTCGGTCTGCTGGGTGCGGTGTTGTTTGGCGATTACACGATTCCTGAACTTTCGTTCAGAAACTTCCAGGCCAATCCGCGCAGCCTGCCGATCATCCCCACGCTCTTTATCACAATTGCTTGTGGTGCGATCTCGGGTTTCCACGCTACGCAGTCGCCACTGATGGCTCGCTGTGTGGGTAACGAGAAGGAGTGCCGCTCGGTATTCTATGGAGCGATGATCTCGGAGAGCATTATTGCCCTGATTTGGGCCGCCGTGGCAATGGCCTTCTTTGGCGGTGCACGCGAGTTAGGTGCGGAGTTGGCGGCACACGGAGGCAGTGCTTCGTGGGCCGTAGATGCGATTTCGAGTGGAATGTTGGGTACGTTGGGTGGTGTGCTGGCCCTACTGGGTGTGGTGGCAGCCCCCATCACGTCGGGTGATACGGCCTTTCGTTCGGCACGTCTGATTATTGCCGATCTGATGCACCTCGAGCAACGCACAGTGTGGAAACGATTCCTGATTTGCATTCCGCTCTTCGTGGTCGGCTATTGGATCACGACGGTGGAGTTTGGCATTGTGTGGCGCTACTTCTCGTGGACCAACCAATCGCTGGCTACAGTGGTGTTGTGGACCGTCACCCTCTACCTCTATCAGCGCAAGGCCAACTACTGGTTGGCGCTCCTGCCTGCAATCATCATGACCTATGTCTGCGCCTCGTTCCTCTTTGTTTCGGGGCAGTTCTTCGGTTTGGAGAATCTGACACTGGCCTATCTGCTGGGTGGCGTTGTGACAACCGTGATTACGATACTTATGTTATATATATTACACAAAGATGATAAAACCGCAGCTTAATCCGACGCCCGATCAGACCTTCGAGCTGGTGGGTTCGGGACCTTTCGATTTTCGCAAAATAGTGGACGATGCCGCCCGTATGCAACGCGAGGGGCGTGTTGAGGAGGCTTGCAACCATCGTTTCAAGGCCTTTCAGCGCCTGATGGATTTTCTGCCCGAGGATGAGGAGGTGATTCTGGAGTGGAATCACCGCAACTCGCGCGCCGTGCTTGAACTGCTGTATGCCACGGCGGTGGACCACTTCCTGATTGGTGATTATGAGATGTCGGCAGCTCAGTTGGAGTTGCTTATGGAGTTGGATCCCGAGGACCATCTGGAGGCAGCAACTTTGTTGGCTTTCGATTACCAGGCGATGGATGAGCAGGAGCTCTTCGATGAGGTGATTAATGACGTATCGGATAAGCATGCCGATCGGTTGATCCTGCTCCTTTGGGCCGGTGTTCGTCGCGAGGGAGTGCTACCCACCGGGGAGTTAAAGCAACTCAAGGAGCGGTATGCACCCTACTATCGGGAATTTACGGCCGATGAGCATCCGGCCGATGAGGCCTACCTGCGAGCCATCGAATCAGAGCGTCCCACGCCGGAGGCGGAGGCCCGCGAGCTGTGGTTGCGCACGGAGTCGCTGTGGCAACAATGGCCGGAATTTATCGAGCAGTTGAAGGCGGCCAAGAAGTAATAGAGCGGAAGCTTTCTAACAAAAGAGCGTGTCCAACATCATGTTTGGATACGCTCCTTTATTTTAAATGCCGATTGGTGATCCCTCAGCGCCGATGCGCTGAATGCGTGTTTGCGGTGTGGGGCTGAGGGTTGTGAAGTCAAGCCCCGTGAGGAGGTATAGCTCCGAGCTGTCGGTAAGACGGCTTGGTAGCCATTCGGTGAGGGGTTGCAAGCAGTGCAGGAGCTCCTCGGTATGTACGTTGTCCAGTCCCACGACCAACAATCCTGCGTAGAACTCCGTAAAGGGCTCACGGTCGGGCGTAGCGGTGGTTGTTACCCGCACAATGAGCCCCCGATCGTCCAATTCGACGAGCGGATTGAGCAGCAAACCGTGGCGGTTGATGAGCTTATTGGATGCTATCTTTCGCAAGGAGCTGGCGGTACATTTCGTCGGCAAAGATGCGGATGCCGAGTTGTTCTTCATACAGGGCCTGAGTTGCCTGACGTTCGTCGGGCGTAAAGGTGACCTTCAGATCACGAATCGTGATAGAGGGTCGCTTCGGTTTATTGGGGAAGACCAACAGATGGAGGCAGAGCGAGTCGGAGAGCGAGTCGGCCTGGAAGGTGCGCGAGGTGCGATCTTCTCGGTTGCGCTGCAGGGTGTAGATTTGCATCGAGTTCTTCGAACCGTTCTTGCGCAGGATCCACATCTTGCGTTGTAGGCGGTCGTTGCGATCCAAAGAGTCGACCTTGTAGCTGTAGCTCACCTCGTATTTGCCCGCCTCGGCCGGCAGCGTGATTTGCAGCAGGGTCGTATCTTTGAGCGACGAGACGCGAATGAGCGAATCCTCCAGCACAACACGAGTGGCCTTGCGCAGTGCCACCTCGCGAATCGTGTCGAGTACGACGACCTCATGATCGTAGCGCAAGCCCTCCTCCTCGAGCATGGCGATGGCACGCTCCACCACGTCGCCCAAACGGGCACTCTTGCGCTTCGAGAAGTTACCGATCGTGAGCTGGACATCCTCGGTGGTGTAGCCGTAGTGCTCGAAGATGGGCGCATACAGGTTCATCGAGTCGACCTTGATGTGCTTATGCTCGAGGTAGGCATTTGTGAGGTAGGCGTCGCGGAAAATTAGTGCGAGCTCCTCATCGGGGATGATGACCGTGCGCTTACAAGCTGTTGTAAGCATCAAGGAGGCGAGTATCAGCAGGCTTAAAATAGATCTCATAGCCGTTATTCGTGTTTAATCATGTTTTGTACCGTGAGCGAACAGAGCGCCCAACTGATGATGGTTGTCACCGCAAGTACGAGCAGTATATCACCACCGTGCAGGGCCACCGGATAGGCATCTGTGAGGAATGTCTCGACCGGCATGCGAATCAGTGCGGCCTTTTGTTGTAATAGGGTAAGCCCGACACCGAGTACCAATCCAAGACCTCCGCCGAGGAGGCAAATGAGGTAGCCCTCGCGTCGGAAGATGGTGCGTATGAAGCGATCCGTAGCTCCCAGGGCGTGGAGGGTGATGCGCTCGTCGCGCTTCTCGAGAATCAACATCGAGAGAGCACCCACCACCGAGAACGAGGCAATCAGAAGCACCAAAAGGGCAATGAAAAAGATGCCCCACTTTTCCAGTCGTACCAGCCGATAGAACGAACTGCGCAGCTCTTCGTTATCCACCACGCGAAACTCCTCGCCGAGCCACTCCTCAAGCGTACGACGTACGCGATCGGGGTGCGCTGTGCGAATCAGAATAGCCGAGGCTGCATGGGGCGCTTCGCAGAGGGTTTGGGCCAAGCGGAGCGGAGCTACGGCATATTCGCGTTCGGCATTGTAATCGACCGCAAAGAGACCCACTATGGGTACTGCGCTGCGTGCCGTGTAGTTGGCAAAGGGGACCAAGCTCGAGAACGAACCGCGACGTACGGCATAGAGGTTGACCGAGGCGCCAAAGAGTTGTCTGAAGCCCAACTCGTAGGCGGTGGCGTGGCCCAAAAGGAGTCGATCCAACTCGCCAAGTTGATACGCTGCCGTGCCGACATTGACCGCCTCGCGAATCGGAAGAACAGCCTCGTAGTGCTCATCTACACCGCGCAGGGTAATTGTCAGCTGGTGGCCGTTGGCCTCCATGAGGATCTGCTGTTCGAGGATGGCTGACCACTCCTCGATGCCTTCAATGCGACTTAGCGCCGCTGTGTCGATCTTCTCGAGTGCGAAGTGATGGCCCGTGCGGGGTTGAATCTGCAGCGGGGCGTCGAAGACATCATAGGCGCCGTGGATGAGCTTCTCGAAGCCGTTGGTGACCGATAGCAGGATGATCATCGCTGCCACGGGGATCGCTACGGCCACAATGCTCAGCCCGGCAATCAGATTGATCACCGAACGAGATTTAGGCGAGAAGAGATACCTCCGAGCAAAGAGCGATGCGAGCATGACTTCGTAAATTAAAAATTAAGAATGAAGAATTAAAAATTAGGGGTTGGGGTTATAATTCTAAATTCTAAATTTTGCATCGGAATCGTATTAGCGATTCAGCGCCTCCTCGATGTGGTCGATGTACTCGAGCGAATCGTCGAGGAAGAACTGCAACTCGGGAACCACCTTGAGCTGGTTGCGGATGCGCTGACCTAGCTGGCGGCGGATGAACCAGTTGTTCTCCTCGAGCGTTGCCAGCAACTCGGGATGCTTCTCAAAGGGGAAGACGCTGACATAGATCTTCGCATAGCCGAAATCGGGCGACACGCGTACGGTCGTAACCGTCACGAGCAGGCCGCGTACGAGGTGTGCACCCTCCTTCTGGAAGATGTCGGCGATGTCTTTCTGAATCTGTTTCGATACTTTTTGTTGACGTGTTGTTTCCATATGGGGTTGTTTTATTGTGCAAATTCAAAGACTTCACGATTCTTTTCGCGCTTGCGACGAGGCTTCCAACTCTCGAAGCCCTCTTTGTTGAAGCGGTACATCAGACCAATCGTGATGGTCAGGTTATCGAGCGGCGAACGCAACGGCGTGAGCGTAAAGTTCTCGATGGTGCCGTAGTATTTGTTGCGGTTGCGCAGGATGTCCGAGTAGCCGAAGTAGTAACGGGCACGTGCCGTAAGCTCCATGCGGTTGATCAGCACGGCAATACCACCACCACCGCAAAGGCCATAGCTCCAGCGGTTGTCACGTACGGTCATGAAGGTGTAATCGCCCTTTACGATGCTTTTTTGACCATCGACAAGCTGCTCCATTTCGTAGTTTGACGAGAGGTTGTAGGAGAAGGTGACACCTGCTTCGCCGTAGATGCGCAGTCGGTGGTTGAACATATAGGCATGGGGTTGCCATACGATGGGGAGCGACAGCGAATTGATGTGACGCGTGTAGTAGAGGTAATCTTTCGGGTCGTCTACGCGCGAGGTGTTCGTAGCCATGCGGAAACCACGCTGGATAAACTCCAGGTCGGCACCCACACCACCAACAATGCGCTGCGAAGAGTAGTAGCGCCACGAACCACCAAAGGTGAGCGTTCCCCAAATGGGTTTGGTCTCCTGCGTCGGCTCGAAACGGCCGCTGGCCATGCCACCACCGCCATAGACACCAAAGGTGTGTTGTGCCATGGTGGGCCCTGCAAGCAGCATGAAGAGCAGGCTGCAGACTGCATATGTGATTCTCTTTTTCATACTTCTCGTTATCGGTTGAACATTCCGCCGGTCATATCCATGCTACTGCTTAGACCACCGCCCAGGCCACCCATGCTGCCAAAGCCGTTCGAGCCGTGGTTGTGGTTGTCGTTCCCCGGCTTTTTGCCCTCTCGGAGACGTTTTTCGGCCTCACGCTCCAGACGTCGCAACTCGCGCTCATCGAGCATCTGCTGCAGCGACTGCATCGTGACGGGAGCAAAGAGTTTGTCCATATCAATCGTGAGTTCGATCTCCCAGTTGGCCTTCGTGGCAAAGAGGGTTTCACCCTCCTCATCGGCGAAGATCTCTGTGCGCTCGGGTTGACGCATCTCGACCACGTTACCCGTGTCCCACTTGCCGTTGCTGTTGCGGTCCTCGACCACGCGGATTTGAATCTCGCCCACCTGCACGTAGTTGATCTGCACCTTGCCGGCCTTCACGTTGCGCTTCTCCTGCTGCATCTTGCCACCCTGGTCGAGCTGCTGGATGATGTAGCTGGTCGAAGGATCGGAACTTTGGATGGTCAGCACCAGCGTAGCATACTTTTCGGGGTTATAGACCGTGAAGTTGGCCACGAGCGAGTCGTTTTTCTCGCCGGCGACATTCTCCAAAGCCCCCTCGGGAATCGTGAGCGTATAGGTGCCTTCTGTCTGCCAATCGCTGCGCAGCTGGTAGCGACGCAGACCAAACGTGTCGCGTACGAAGTGCAACGTGCGATCCTCTACCGAACCGTCCTCCAGCGTACGCGTGAGGAGGATCTTCGACGAATCGATCTTTGTCAGCGGGTAGTCGAAATCGACCCAGAGGTGTTTTTCGGGGTTGATGTCGGCGCGTTCGGGGATGTTGTGCTTGAAGGGGCTGGCCTTTTTGGGCTCTTCCCAGGTTTCGCCAGCTGCTTCGGCCTTCTTGCGCTCGCGCTCAAGGCGCTCACGCTCCTTCTCCTCCTCCTTGCTTTCGATCTTGCGCCAACTGAGTTTCAGTGCCACCGTATCGGGGCGCAGGATGTTGGCCGTATCGTGCTTGAGATAGATCATCTCGCCCTTAATCGTGTCAGGAAGCGATTCGGGGCGCATGTTGAACCACAGATTGAGCGTATCGTGACCCTGCGTCACCGGTTCGATGAGCACGCTGTCCGAAGGGATGCTGTCGAACTTAAGGCGCAGAATCTCGGGGCGCTCCGAGGCAAAGAAGAGCTCGGCCTTATGTTGGAGCGGGCGGGTCGACTCCTGCAGTACCTGACGGCGGAAGGCACGGTCGGTGAACATGCGGAAGTAGAGCTGTGGCTCAGCCGAGGGGTAGAAACGGAGCGAGTCGTACCAGATGGCAAAGTCGGGCTGCTCGGCCGGGTTGATCGTCTCGCCCAGGAAGCCTACTTGATCCACCGAGGGCTCGTACATCTGGTTGTCGTTCTTGTCCTGAATGGCGTAAACGCGATAGGGAATCGGTTTGAGATTCTGGGCAATGAAGATACCGTTATTCTCGGCACGGGCAATGGCGTTGGGCTTGTACTTGAAGAGGGTCGAGTCGTGGTCGATGACCTGTTCAACGGAGTCGGCGGCAAAGAACCAGATGAAGCTCTTCGATACCGAGTCGGCCTTGTAGCTGTCGGCCGTGTAACCCGAAACGATCATCGAATCGATCTCGGGACCCGTCGAGAAGACATAGCGCATGGCGTTGAGCGGGTTGCCCTCGTTGTTGTCGCGGATTGCACCGCCAAAGTTCAGGGCATAGGTCTGATTCGGGGCGAGCGTGTCGCGCAGCTGCACAACGATTCCCTTGCCCTTGAGCGTAATCAAGGGCTTCTTCTTCATGGCCGGCGAGGTAAAGAACTCCTTTTGCTGATCTTTGATCTGGACAAACTCGTCGAACTCGATCAGAATGCGGTCGTGGCCGGTCAGCGGGCGATTGGTCGAGAAATTATCGGGCGTAAGATTGACAATCACGGGCGGAAGCGAGTCTTTCGGACCTCCGGAGGGGGTGCCGACCGTGGCACAACGGCACAGAAAGGCCGTCATGAAGAGCAGGGCAACAGCCGTGCGCAAGAGGGTAATGGGCGATTTGTAGCTCATTGTTATTCGTTTTCTGAAGGAGTCTGATCCTTCGTTTCGGGTTCGTATTCGGGGTTGACAACACGCCAGCCGTTCTCCTCCGAGATCCAGCTCGTTAGCCAGGTGCGGAAGAGTACCGAGAAGGTGGGCGATGACTCGCTCTGCAGATCAACCGTCTGCTTCGAATAGGCATACATGCGGTGGGTGCGATCTACCACCACAACCATCAGCGGTGAGGCGGCTACCTGCATGCGGAAGGTGCCCTTCGTGTTGGTTTCGTAGCCGTTAAACTCGGGGTTCGAGCGGGTGACGTTGGCATCCTGCTTCGAGGTGAGCATGCCACCCACAGCATCGTCGTAGGAGGCAATGCGCCACTCGGTGGTATCAGCAGCGAAGGCCATCACCTTGACATTCGGAATGGTCTCCGTGGCACTGCCCTCTCTCGTTTGGGCGGCTACCTCGACGAAGCTTTCGATCTCGCGCGTCGGACTGTAGAAGGGGTTGTAAAAGGACCAGCCCTCTTTCCAGGCGGTGGCCTCCTTCCAGGGTTTGAAGATCAGCGTGACGTAGAGCGAGCCGATGTTTTTCTGCATCTCGACCTGCGTGTAGGCATAGAGTCGATTGGCCGTGTCGACCATCAGCAGCATGAGGCTCTTCGGGGGCAGGGTCAGTTGCAGACGCTCGGTCAACCCCTCCACCTCGTAGGGCAGGGCCTCGGCGATGGGTACGGCGTTGGTCAATTGCGGGTCGCTCTTCGAGGTGATGACGCCGTGGATGGCATCTTCGTACGAAGCCACCGTCCAGGCGGTGGTGTCGGCTTCGAAGGCATAGCCCAAGACCCCGTAAAGCGGCTCATACAAGCCTCCCGAGGTGTTCTGCACCAGGGGTTTGATGATATAAGCCGTCTCTTCGGCCACCTCTTTGAAGCAGCCGCTCAGCAGCAGGGTTGCCGCAAGCAGAATTACCAGACGTTGTTTCATGCAATTACTGTTCGGTGGGGACGACCTCACGCTTGCGCACTGCATCGAACATCTCGCCGACGGTGAGACCCGTCTGCGGGTGGCGGAACGTACGCATAATCTCGGCTAAAGGCTGCAGAGCAAACTCGCGCTCCGGAAGCAGCGGGTGGGGAATCTGCAGGCGCTCCTCGTTGATAATCTCCGAGCCGTAGAAGAGGATGTCGATGTCGATCGGTCGCGACGAGTAGCGAGCTCCCGTGGCAGCCTTTTCGATCTGCTCGGCAGCACGGTTGCGACCCAGCTCCACCTCGATCTGCTGGATGGCGTCCAACACCTCAATGGGGTTGAGGTCGGTAGATATTTCGAGTGCTTGGTTGGTAAAGAGCTGCGAGGAGTGAAAACCCCACGCCTCACTTTGATAACGATGCGAACAGCGCATAACGGCACCCACGCGGTCGTTGATGAGTCGCTGGGCCGTCTGCAGGGTGCGTTTCAGGTCACCCTCGTTGCCGCCTAAAAGCAGAGCTACTCGTGCCATAGTCGTCCTTGTTTTGGTTACAAATGTTTGATCATTTTGCTCACCGCCAGAGCAAAATGGGTAAATACAATCGTCGAGTTGCCGTTTTGGTTGATCTGGGCTTGGGCCGTTTCAATCTGGGCAACCAGCGGTTCGATATTGTCAACCCCTACGAAGGGGGCAAATTTTGCACAAAAGGCTAACTCCTCACCCCAAAGGTAGGAGATGTCGCTCAAGCCGGCATGGAGCATAAAGCTCTCGCGCAGGAGGCGTGCCGCGTCGCGCAGCATGCCGCGTTGTTGCTCGCGGGGCAGTGCAGCTACCTCCTCGGCCCAGCCGATAAGCTCCAGGTGCTTGTCGTTGTAGCTCAAGCGCATCAACGTGCAGAAGAGGTCGAAGTTC
Organism: Alistipes sp.; assembly: GCA_017555975.1. Lineage (GTDB taxonomy): Bacteria > Bacteroidota > Bacteroidia > Bacteroidales > Rikenellaceae > Alistipes. The sequence goes on from JAFZFJ010000174.1 coordinate 9,820, forward strand.
TCCTTGCGCTGTTGATCGCTTTCGCCCGTTAAAAGGTGGTTCAGCTCCAGCAAATCGCCATCGGCCAGACGAGCCAGGTTGCGGGCCTGCAACGGATCGTTGATGCCATGCGAGGTGGCCAAAGTGGTCAGCACCTCCTTCTCGATGCGGCCTACGACCACCTCCTGTGTGCGCGAAAGGATGGTGGGCAGCAGGCGGGTCGGCTGCTCTGAAACGAGTAGGAAGAGGGTCTTCTCCCACGGCTCCTCCAGGATCTTGAGGATCTTGTTGGCGGCCTCCTCGTTCATCGTCTCCGGCAACCAGATCAGTACGGCCTTATAGTCGGCCTCGAAACTCTTGAACGAAAGCTTGCGGATGATCGTGTCGGCTTCACCGGCCGAAATCATACCCTTGAGGGTCTTGCCCAGGTCGAGGCGCTCGTACCACTCGCGCGGTGCGAAGTAGCCCTTGCGCTCCTCAAAGAGCGAGCGGAAGAGGGGAAGAAACTCGTCCGAGAGCATCTTCTCGCCCGACTTCTTACCTTGCTTGTTGACCGGGAAGACCAGGTGCAGGTCGGGGTGGGCCAGGGCTGCAATCTGACGGCAGTTGGGACACTCGCCACACGAATCGCCATCGTGGCGGTGGTGGCAACAGAGGTATTGGAAGTAGGCTACAGCCAGGGCTAACGAGCCGTGTCCTGCAGCACCCGTGAAGAGCTGGGCATGGCTCACGCGTCCCTGATCCACTGAGCGAATCAGGTGCTGTTTCAACTCCTCTTGTCCGATAATATCCTTGAACTGCATCTTTTTAGCTATTTTCGTTTCAGTATGGCCTTCGCCATCGCCTTCAAATCAATCTGTTCGCGGCGCACCAAGTAGCCGATATACCCCACGAAGAGGAGCAAGTGTACACCATAGCGCAGTGCGATGTTGCCAACGGTCTGCGCTAAGAACCACTCGCTGGCCATAAAGAGTCCGAGCGCCACGGCTACGTACTCCAAAATGCGACCCCAGGCATAGGGGGTGGGGTAGTAGCGGTAGGTGAGGTAGAGGCTCACGCCCACCATCGTCAGCTCGCTGAGCAATCGCATCCAGGCGGCTCCGTAGTACCCCAATGCGGGGATTAGCGCAAAGCCCGCAGGGAGGGTTACGGCCAGACCAGCCAGTGTAACCACGATCGAGAGCGAGGTGCGCTCCTCACGCTTATACCAGAACGAGAGGTTGAGCCATACGCCGGCCAACACATTGCCCATCAGGACGACGGGCAGGATGTGGATACCCTCGCGGAAATTGCGTCCCACGATCAGCGCAAACAAATCGCGGAAGAGGGCAATTCCCAAAAAGATGACCATCGAGGCCATCACGTAATACTTCATGGCTGCGGCGTTCATCTCCTTGAACTCCTCTTTCTTGAAGTTCGAGAGGAAGAAGGGTTCGGCTGCCAGGCGGTACATCTGGTAGAAGAGCATCATCACCACGGCAATCTTGGTGATTGCACCGTAGATGCCCAACTCGGCCATCGCCCCCTCGGGAACGAGGTATTTGATGAGCTGGCGATCCAAAAACTCATTGGCCGTACCGGCCAGACCACCCACCAGCAGCGGCAGCGAGTAGACGAGGATGCGCTTTAGGAGTTTGCCGTCGATGCGAAGCGAGCGACACCGCATGATCCAAAGTAGCAACAGGTAGGTCACGGCGCTGGCGGCCAAGTTGGCCACAAAGACCCATCCTACACCGAAGTCGGTGGCAAACAGACCGGCAAAACCGAAGCCAAAGGCCAACGCTACGTTGATCACCACACCCAGAAGTTTCAACCCAACGAAGGTCATTGAGCGACGCTCCTCGCGCAGACGCGCAAAGGGAATGGCCGACGATACGTCGAGCAGGATGATCAGGGCCACCCAAGTGATATACTCAGGATGGGCCACATAGGCTTCGCCCATCGCTACGGCAATCGGTGCGCGCAGCAACGACACCACGGCCACAAAAACCAGGGCGGCTAATGTGGTGATGCCCCAGGTGGTGGTGAACAGGCGCGTTTTAGCGCGTTGGATCTCACCGCCCGCCTCCTCAGCTTTGGCGGCAAAGCGGAAATAGCTCGACTCCATGCCCATGGTCAGCAGTGTCAATGCCAACGGGATCAGGGCATAGATGTCTGTGACAATGCCGTAGGTCTCCTGTCCGAACACGCGCGTGTAGAAGGGCGTGAGCAGGTAACTCAGGAACCTGACCAGGATTGTACTGACACCGTAAACGGCAGTTTGTTTGGCTAATTTTTCGAGCATATATCCCCAATCTATCTTGCAAAGATAGCGTTTTTCCCCGATAAGTGTGCATGAAATGGGATAAATCTTGCGCGAGCGTATGTGCGCGAGGCGATTTCGGTCTCCTTTTGGGGTTGTTTGTGGTGGGTGTTTCGGCTTTCCGGATGCAGAAGGCGTGGTTGGCGAAATAGCGCTGCAATTTGCATTTATGAGCGATAAGTTGTAATTTCGTCCCAAATGGATCGCTTATGAAACGCCTTTTTAGCCTCCTTATGGCACTGCTATTGGTAGCACCCTTGGTGGCGCAGGAGGAGCCTGTGCCCTTTAACGGCTTGCTGCTCGGTCACGATGGTAAGCCCGCTCGCGGTGTGCGCGTCTATGTCTCGAATCCCGAGAAATATGCCCAAACCGACCGTAAGGGTCGCTTCGGTTTGACCAACGTGAAGCCTACCGATACGCTCCACGTTCGCTACGAGAAGTGTGATTACCTGATTCCGGTCAATGGCAAGCGTAGTATGCAGATCCGCATCTACAACACGGATAAGTTCGAAAGCGAGGAGTCGCAGTCGTTGCTCGATTACGGCATGAGCTATGTCGGACAGCGTGAATATGTGGGCTACAACAGCCGCATCACGGGCGAGGAGTTGATGGCGACGGGCTGTACGGATATTCCGTCGGCGCTTTCGGGTATGATTCCGGGATTGTCTGTAGATCAGGATTTTGAGACGGGCGCTTATCGCATTACGATTCGTGGTGCGGCCTATCATGAGAACAGTGCGCCGCTCTATATTGTCGATGAGATGGAGCAGAAGTCGATTGACCATATTCAGCTCAATCAGGTAGCCTATGTCGTGGTGATGAAAGATGCTGCGATGTATGGTGTAAGGGGTGGAAATGGAGCCATTGTGGTGCGCACAAAATCGGCCGAAACGGTGCGCCCGAATTAATGATCGATAACGGACAGATACAATAAAAGCCGCCCTTCGAGGCGGCTTTTATTGTGTTGGTTTACAACCACTTCTTGTATTTGAAATACCAGACCGTAAGGCCCGAGCAGAGTAGCATCAGGCAGATGGCAAAGATGTAGCCGAGCGGCAAGGTCCAACCGTTCGAAAGGGTCAACTGCCAATCGAGCTCGGGCATCACCTTGAAGTTCATACCATACATTGAGGCGATGAGCGTCGCGGGCATGAAGATCACCGTTACCACCGAGAAGATCTTGACGATCTCGTTCTGCTCGATGTTGATAAGACCGAGAGCGGCGTCCTGGATGTAGTCCAGACGCTGGGTCGAGAAGTCGGCGTGGCTAATCAGTGAATTGACGTCCTTGATCATCAACTGCAGGCGCGGGTAGATATCATGAGGGAAGCGCTCCGAGCGCAAGATGCCCGAGAGGACACGCTGGCGGTCGAAGATGTTCTCTCGGAGTGACATCGTGCTCTCTTGCAAGGCGCTGATGCGGTGCAAAATCTCCTTATCGATCGAGTCCTCCGAGGTGATGTCCTTCGAGAGGGTGGCAACCTGCTTGGCCACCAACTCCACGAGGTCGGCATCGAAGTCGATGCGTACCTCCAGAAGCGAGATAAAGAGGTGGTAGCCTGTGGCGTAGTTACGGTAGTTCATCTGCAGGCGCTTCTCCGTCTCGCGGAAGGTCCGCGACTCGGCGTTGCGTACCGAAACCAGCACACCCTCGTTCGAGATGATGAACGAGACGGGCTCGATGAGGAACGAATCACCCGTGGGGATGAAGAAGTTCGAGTTCGAGATGATAGCATTTTCGTTCTCGGAGTACTTCGACGTCGACTCAATCTCCTCGACCTGCTGGCGCGACTGAAGGTTGATCTCGATGAAGTTCTCGACGGCTCGCTGCTCCTTGATGGTGGGCTGCATCAGGTCGATCCAGAGAATGTCGTCGTAGCCCAACTCATCGAAGAGGCGGGTGTCGGCGTTGCGGATGATCTTGTTGTATTGCTTGAGGTAGATGGTAATCATGACAAAGGTTCGCTGTGTGTTTGTTCGCGCTGTGCTTTGGTTTATTCACATCCTGTGATGGCGAACCCCGTGGCGGGATTCGCTAACCTCTTCAGCCGGGATTGGGAACCGGGGCGATTTTCAGCCCGCTATCCCAACAA
>JAFZFJ010000175.1 GCA_017555975.1 Alistipes sp.
CTGCGTCTGGGTAAGATGATCGAGCAGGAGATGCCGGGCGTGAAGGTGGTCTATACGCGTAAGACGGACAAGGCGCTCGCTCCGACCAAGGTGGAGGATCTGCAGAAGCGAGCCGATGTGGCCAATAAGGCCGAGGGTGACCTTTTCATTTCGGTGCATGTCAATGCCGCTCGCTCGACGACGGCCAAGGGTGTTGAGACGCTCATCATGGGTGAGAGTCCCAAAGAGCAGCGCTACAACGAGAATGCCCTCTTCGAGAGCAATCGTGATGACCTGCTCGATATGTCGGATGAGCGCCAGGCGGCAATCATCCGTGCCTACATCCAAAATCTGCAGTTCACCTATGGCGAGTACAGCGAGACGATGGCACGCTGCATCCAGAACAACTATGTGAAGGCGGGGCGCAGCTCGCGCGGTGTGAAACCGCAGCTGCTTCGCGTACTCTATGCAACGAATATGCCCGGTGTGCTGACCGAGATCGGCTTCCTGTCGAATAGTGAGGATGCCGCCTACCTCCGCTCGGAGAAGGGTATCAACCAGATTGTGCGAGCGCTCTACCAGTCGATCTGCGAGTACTCGAACTATGTGCTCGGCACGCGTATGGCCGAGGAGGGGAGTATGGTGCAGGTCTCTGTGCCGGGTGTAGGGGGTGAGACCCCGAAGCCGGCCGCCAAACCGGCAACGTCTGCCGCAAAGCCGACGGCCAAGCCGGCCGTGAAGCCAGCAGTCAAGGAGCCGGCCAAGGGGGCGAGTGCGGAGGATAAGAAGCTCTACGATCCGCGCCTCTACGCAGCTGCCCAGGCGGTGATCGAGGATCAGCAGCGCAAGCCTGCAGCGCCGGTCGAGACACCGAAGCCCGTCGAGCGCAACCTGACAGGGCATACGATCTATACGGTGCAGGTGATGGCCTCGCGTAAGCCTTTGTCGCTCAATGCGTCGGAATTTAAGAGCTATCGTGGTCGTGTGCACCAATACGAGACGAGCGGCGAGTTCCGTTATAAGTACGGCGTGGGAAAGTATAAAACAAGAAACGAAGCAATTGATGCTGCGGCTGTGGTACGCAAGGAGTTCCCGTCGGCCTTTGTGGTGGCTGTCGAGCTCCCCGCAACATCGAAATAGCAATAAACGAAGAGAAACAAGATGAAAAGAGAGGTTAAAATCGGCATTTTTGCCGTAGCAATGATTCTGTTGGCTTGGGGTGGTGTTCGCTTTTTGAGCGGGTTGGATGTCTTGAGCCGAGAGGTAGAATATGTGGCCCAATACGACCAGGTGAGTGGCGTGCAGGAGGCTTCGGCTGTGGTGATGAAGGGCGTGAAGATTGGCTCGGTGCGTCGCATCGAGTTGAACCCCGCAGTGAGCGATAAGGTCTTTATCCACCTCACCGTGCGCAGCTCGTACCGCATCCCGACCGACTCCGAGGCGCGCATCTTCAGCGACGGACTGCTCGGCGGAAAGGCCGTGGAGATCATCTACGGCACGGCGGATAGCTACTTGCAGGAGGGCGATACGATTCGTTCGAGCTACGACCGCGATCTGATGACGATGGCCGGCTCGGAGTTCGAGTTCTTCAAGCAGCAGTTTGTGCAGCTCACCGACGAGTTGCAC
>JAFZFJ010000176.1 GCA_017555975.1 Alistipes sp.
CGGTCGTGAAGTAGGGGTTCGAGGTACCACCACCGATGATCACCACATAACCAGCCTCGAGGTACTCAATGGCCTTGGCCTTCGAGAAGTACTCGCCGATGGGCTCCATGCGGATCGAGGTGAGCACCTTACACTTCACGCCATTGTCCTCGAGTGCCGAGTGGAGTGCGAGCGAGTTGATGATCGTGGCCAGCATACCCATCTGGTCGCCCTTCACGCGGTCGAAACCACGCTTGGCACCCGTCATGCCACGGAAGATATTTCCGCCGCCGATCACGATGCCGACCTGTACACCGGTCTCAACAACTGCCTTGATCTGCTCGGCATAAGACTGCAACATCTGCGGATCGATGCCGTATTTCTGTTCACCTTGGAGCGACTCACCGCTCAGTTTAAGAAGGATTCGTTGGTATTTCATGGTTGAAAGAGTTGTTTCAATATGCGAAGATAGCAAAATTCTTTGAAAAAATTCGCATTTATCCTTATCTTTGTGCTGTTATGGTCGAACAGCAATACCAATATCTAAATAAGATCGACTCGCCCGATGCGCTCAAGGAGCTTTCGGTGGATCAACTCGTCCCCTACTGCGACGAGTTGCGCCGCTACATCATCGAGGCGTGTGCGGTCAATCCCGGCCACCTGGCCTCGAGCCTCGGTGCCGTGGAACTTGCTGCTGCACTGCACTATGTGTTCAACACTCCCCACGATAAACTCGTATGGGATGTCGGCCATCAAACCTATGCGCACAAGATCATCACCGGACGCCGTGAGGCCTTCCTCACGCAGCGCACGCTGAACGGTCTGAGCGGGTTCCCTCGTATGGACGAGAGCCCCTACGATGCCTTTGGTGGCGGCCACGCCTCGGTATCAATTTCGGCGGCCTTCGGCATGGCGCAAGCTGCAGCGCTGAATGGTGACAAGGAGCAGCAGGTCGTAGCTATCATCGGCGATGGTTCGATGACCGGAGGCCTGGCCTTCGAGGGGTTAAACAACGCCGGCGCTGCGCACGACACGAACCTGCTCGTTATTCTCAACGACAACAACATGGCGATCGACCCCGCCACGGGAGCGCTGAAGCGCTACCTGACGAAGATCACCTCCTCGCACAACTACAACCGCTTCAAGCAGCATATGTGGGCACTCTTTGCCGGTGTTCCCCGCTTCCAGCGCATGCTGCGTAAGATGAGCAACGCCTTGAAGCAGGTAGTTTTAGGTCGCAGCAACATCTTCGAGAGTTTCAACTTCCGTTACTTCGGGCCGATCGACGGCCACGACCTACACGAGTTGGTGCGCACGCTGCGAGCCATGCGCGATATTCCCGGACCGAAGCTACTGCATGTGCTGACGGTCAAGGGTAAGGGTTACACCCCTGCCGAGCAGGATCAGCCCACCTGGCACGCCCCGGGTTGCTTCAACCCCGAGACGGGCGAGCGCATCCCCTCGAAGGGGTGTGCCGACCGCTATCAGGATGTCTTCGGTGAGACGCTGGTCGACCTGGCTCGCCTCGATGAGCGCGTGGTGGGCATCACGGCCGCCATGCCCTCGGGATGTGGCATGAGCCGTCTGCTGAACGAGTTCCCCGAACGCACCTTCGATGTCGGCATCGCCGAGGGTCATGCCGTCACCTTTGCTGCCGGTTTGGCCACTGCAGGCAAAGTACCCTTCTGCGCCATCTACTCGACCTTTATGCAGCGCGCCTACGACAATGTGATCCACGATGTGGCCATTCAACACCTTCCCGTAGTCTTCTGCCTCGACCGAGGTGGTTTGGTCGGAGAGGATGGCGTCACGCACCACGGCGTATTCGACATGGCTGCCTTTGCGGCTGTTCCCGGGCTGACGATCGCCGCGCCGAGCAATGAGCGCGAGCTCCGCAACCTGATGTATAGCGCCCTGCAGAGCGGCACGCCCTACATGATTCGCTACCCGCGCGGTGGCGGTGAGGGGGTGGCTTGGCGAGGTGAGCCCTTCGAGACGATTCCCACGGGTCGCGGACGCTGTCTGCGCGAGGGCGAGGGCGTTGCCGTGCTGACTATCGGCACGACGGCCTCCATGGCTGCTCACGCCATTGAGCGCGCGGCGAAGGAGGGTATCTCGGCCGCACACTACGACCTGCGCTTCGTAAAACCGCTCGACGAGGAACTTTTGGAGGAGATCGCTGCGAAGCACAAACGCCTAATCACGGTGGAGGATGGCTCACTGCGTGGTGGCGTGGGCGAGGCAGTTGCTGCCTACATGAACGACCACGGACACGCACTCCCGATCACGCGCCTCGGCATTGCCGACGAGTGGGTGGAGCAGGGAAAACCGGCTGAGCTCTATGCGCTCTGCGGTTTCGACCAGGAGGCGATCTATCGAGCCATCAAGCAGAGGTAAACTATTTTATAAAGATGCAAAGAGCGGGGTGTTGCACGCAACACTCCGCTCTTTTTTGGAACATCTTTTGCAGCAGTGCGCGACAAAGCACTGCATCATGAAATTCATCATTCTCTCGTTGCTCTTCCTCCTCCTGGCGAGTTGCATCTTCTGCGCGCCAAAGGCTTACTGCATCAACCGCACCCCCGTCGATACGCTCGATCTGGAGCGTTTTATGGGGCGCTGGTACGAGATCGCACGCTACGATCACCGCTTTGAACGCGACCTGGAGCAGGTCATGACCGACTACACGCTGCTGCCCGACGGCACGATCGAGGTGGTCAATCGCGGCATCGACAGCCGCACGGGCGAGGAGAAGGTTGCTCACGGCAGTGCACGCACCACCCCGACCACGGGAAGACTCCGCGTCTCGTTTTTTCTCTTTTTCTATTCGGATTACAATGTGCTGGCACTCGGCCCGAACTATGAATGGGCAGTGATCGGTTCGCACTCGCCCAAGTATCTCTGGATCCTCTCGCGCACCGAACAACTCTCCGAGAAGAGCCGCAACGAGATCCTTCCGCAGATCGCCCCGCGAGGCTACCCTACCGCTCCGCTGATCTTTGTCAACCAGGAGCGAGATTAAGCCACCGAGCAGGGAATACCCAGAGCCTCCACGCGACAAGCGATCGTCGAGAGCTCCTCCTTCGAGACCTTCTCGAGGCTCTGACAGGGAGTGTCACGATCGATCGAGTAGACCATCACGCTGCGCGGCTGAAGCTGCTCGACACACTGCAACCAGGCCGCAACCTCCGCTTCGGTCGTGTTGTCGATCACCTCGCCCTCATACGATCCGCGCAGGAACATCGTCTGCAGAATCATCTGATGCGCAAAGGGTTTCATCTGCTCCACAACACGCGCTACCGTGTAGCTGCTCTGCTGCGGTTTGTTGAGTCGTTGCACCGTGCGATCAAAGGCCGAGTCGAACTTAAGGATGTTGTTATCTACCTGCAGCAGGGCTCGCACCACCTCCGGGCGATGGAGCTGTGTAGCATTGGAGAGCACCGAAATGGCAGCCGACGGCGCCAAGCGGTCACGCAGGGCAATCGTATCCTCAATCACCGCTTCAAACTCCGGGTGCATTGTCGGTTCGCCGTTTCCCGCAAAGGTGATCACATCGGGCGGTGTGCCCTCCTCTACCATCCGTCCCAAGACCCGCTCGAGCTCCTCGCGCACCACCACACGATCATTGAAACGGCGATCGCCTCGGCGCTCGGCATTCCAACCACACTCGCAGTAGATGCAGTCGAACGAACAGAGTTTGGCGTGCGTCGGCAGCAAGTTTACCCCCAACGACAACCCCAAACGGCGCGAGCGGATCGGGCCAAAAATCACATCTTCGAAGAGTGCGGTCATAGCAGACAAAGTGGTTTAAAGCAGATTTACAGACAAAAGTAAGGGTTTGGATCGAGATATCCAACCCCACCATGCGTTTCCAACAAAATAATGCTATCTTTGTAACCGAACCAACAAATTCCCACACGATGGTACTTCTAAATTACCTGCTGCTCATCATCTTCTTCCTGGCTACCCCAGCACTGGTCATCGCCCTCTGTCGCCGCTATGCCTGGCTCGACAAACTCGGCCCCATCATGGTGCTCTACGCCATCGGCATCGTAGCGGGCAACTTGCAGATCATGCCCGAAGAGATCGCCCTCCTGCAAGAGTTGCTGCCCAATATCACCATCCCGTTAGCCATTCCGATGATGCTCTTCGGCTGTCGCTTCTCGCGCCACGAGGCCGCGCTGCAACTCAAGCTCGTCATCAGCGGTTTCCTCTCGGTAGCCGTGGCTGTGGTGGTGGGATATCTGCTCTGCGGTCGTCACATTGGGCAGGGCGCCGAGGTGGGTGGCATCATCACCGGCATGTATACGGGTGGCACACTCAATGCCGCTGCCCTGCAGGCGATCTTCCGTATCCCCGGCGAGCAGTATGTGCTCATCAACTCCTACGACATCCTGATCTCGTTCCTCTACTTCGTCTTCCTCTTCAGCATCGGCATCCGCCTCTTCCGCCGCCTCTTTGGCGAGGGGAAGAATCAGCTCTCCGAGCACGAGCGCCGCGAGCTGGAGGCTCAGATCGCAACCGCGAAGCAAAACCCCTACAGCCGCCTGCGCACCCGCGAGGGGGCGAAACAGGCACTCCGCGCTGTACTTGCCACACTGCTCATCGCCGCTATCTCGGGTGGCGTTGCGATCCTGATGCCTGAGGGATGGTTCATGGTGATCTTCATCCTGCTACTAACCACGCTGGGCGTGGCGAGCTCCTTCCTAAAGCCGATCCAACGCCTTGATTTGAGCTACGATCTGGGCATGTACCTGATCTACATCTTCAGCCTCGCCATCGCCTCGATGGCCGACTTCTCGCGCCTCGATCTGGCGGGCGGCATCAACCAGCTCGGCTTTATGCTCGTCGCCGTCTTCCTCTCGCTCGCGCTCCACGCCCTGGTCTGCCGCTTGTGGCGCGTGGATGCCGACTCGATGGTGATCTCCTCGGTCGCCTTCATCAACTCGCCGCCGTTCGTGCCGATGGTCTCGGCCGCGATGAACAACAAACGCGCCC
>JAFZFJ010000177.1 GCA_017555975.1 Alistipes sp.
ACAAAGTCCTCCAGCGCGCGGTTGTAGTCACCAATATTACTGCGCAAAATGGCGCGGTTGAAGTAGGTCAGCGAATTGGTCGAGTCGAGGCTGATCACCTTGTCAAAGTCGGCCAAAGCGGCCATCGGGCGATGGGTATCGGAATAGACCAAAGCTCGGTTGAAATAGGAGATCAGGTAGGTCGAATCACACGCGATGGCCTTATCGAAATCGGCCTCAGCCTCTTCGAAACGGTGCTGCTGCATATAGAGCGCACCACGACGGTTGTAACCGTTGGGGCTCTCGCGATTGGTGCGGATACCGCGTTCGAAATCCTCGTAGGCCTTCAGCGTATCCTTCAGATGCAGATAGCTCAGACCACGACAGATGAAGGCATCGGCCACCTTGTTCTCCTGGCGCACAAACTTATCGAAATCGGCAATAGCCTCCTCGAATTGCTGGTTCAGCAGGCGCGTCACGCCTCGGCTGTAGTAGGGGCCCGGCAGATCGGGACGCAGTTCGATTGCCTCGCGGAAATCTTGAAGTGCATCGTCGTAATTACCTAATCGTGAGCGGGTAATAGCGCGATAGGTATAGGCCTGTGTATAGACCGGATTGAGTCGAATGGCGGTTGTAAAGTCCGCTTCAGCACCCAGCAGATCGTCCAGGTTGTATTTAGCAATACCACGCAGGAAGTAGCCCTCAAAGGCCTCATCATCGAAGCGCAACAGGGTGTTCAGCGTGCGAATGGCCTCCTGATAATCGTTGTTCATCATGCAACGACGACCCACCCAGAAGAAGTACTCCCGGTTGTATTGCGCCGACACCTCCGCGACAGCGAAGAGCATAACAAGGGCCAGTATGAGCTGTTTGAGACGTTGCATGTGAACAGTGAACGGATTCCGCGATCGCTTTATTATTCGAGTTCGTAGCCAAAGCGACGCAACTCGCGATCGTTGTTGCGCCAATCATCGTTCACCTTGACATAGAGCTGCAGGAAGACCTTCTTATCCAGGAAAGCCTCCATATCCTCGCGGGCCGCCTTGCCCACCTTCTTCAGCTTCTCACCCTTATGGCCAATCACGATACCCTTCTGCGAGTCGCGCGAAACGTAGATCGTAGCCGAAATGCGGTCGATCGTCGGTTCCTCTTTGTAGCTATCGATGGCAATCTCGCACGAATACGGAATCTCCTTATCGTAGAACTTGAGGATCTTTTCGCGAATAATCTCCGAGGCAAAGAAACGCAGCGTCTTGTCCGTCAGCGTATCCTTCGGATAGTAGGCAGGACCTTCGGGCAGCAGATCGAGAATCGTCTGAAAGAGTGGCTCGATATTGAACGACTCCTTGGCCGATACGGAAACGATGCGCGCCTCGGGAAGTTCCGAATGCCACTTCTCCACAAGCGCCTCGAGCTCTGTCGGGTTCGACAGATCAACCTTATTGACCACCACGATCACCGGGATTGAGGTCTTCTTGAGCTTTGATAGAATCTCGGCGGCACGATCCGACTCCTCCACCGTATCGGTCACAAAGAGAATCACGTCGGCGTCGGTCAGCGCACCCGTCACAAACTTCATCATCGACTCCTGCAACTTGTAGGAGGGTTTCAAAATACCCGGCGTATCGGAATAGACAATCTGAAAATCCTCGCCCGAAACGACACCCATGATGCGGTGACGCGTGGTTTGAGCCTTGGAGGTGATGATCGAGAGCTTTTCGCCCACGAGTTGATTCATCAGCGTCGATTTACCCACATTCGGGTTACCGATGATATTAACGAAGCCTGATTTGTGCATACCTATACTTTATATTTATGCGCAAAGGTAGGAATTTATCGGAAAATATCCTACTTTTGCATAAGCTATTGCTTATATTCGAAAATAAAGTAACAAAAAAATAGACATGTCAGCAATTACGAATTTGGAGCCCAAACTTGTTTGGGAACAGTTTGATGCCATTACGCGCGTACCGCGTCCCTCGAAGAAGGAGGAGAAGATTATCGCATATCTTGTCGCTTTTGCCGAGGAGCATGGCATTGAGTATAAGAAAGATGCTATCGGTAACGTCGTAATGCGTAAGGGCGCTACGGCCGGCATGGAGGATCGCCCGACGGTCATCCTGCAGTCGCATATGGATATGGTTTGCGAGAAGAATTCGGACGTCGAGTTCGACTTCGAGCACGACCCGATTCGCACCCGCATCGAGGATGGTTGGGTGAAGGCCGAGGGTACGACCCTGGGTGCCGACTGCGGTATCGGTATGGCTGCCGCTTTGGCCATGATGCTCGACGAGAGCGTACCCCATGGTCCGCTGGAGGCGCTCTTTACGGTCGATGAGGAGACCGGCCTGACGGGTGCTTTCGAGTTGGGCGAGGGCATGTTGACCGGTAAGTATCTCTTGAACCTCGACTCGGAGGACGAGGGCGAGCTCTTCATCGGTTGCGCCGGTGGTATCGATACGATTGCCACGTTCCACGCCACGATGGAGCCCGCACCGAAGAACTACGTCTTCTACCGTGTCGACGTATCGGATCTGCTGGGTGGTCACTCGGGCGACGACATCGACAAGGGTCGCGTGAATTCGAACAAGACCGTTGCCCGCCTTATATGGGACGGCATCGAGAGCTGTGAGTTGCGCCTGAGCTACTTCTCGGGTGGCAACCTGCGCAACGCCATTCCGCGTGAGGCGTATGCCATTTTTGGCGTACCGGTTCGCTACAAGGCCGACTTCGAGGAGCGTTATCGCCTCTTTGCGGCCGATTTGGAGCAGGAATTCCGTTTCCGCGAACCCTACTTTACGATTACCCTCAACGAGATGCCCGAGGTGGATCGCGTGCTCGACGAACAGACTCAAAACGCCTTGATCTACTCGCTGGTTGGTGTTCCTAACGGTGTGATTGCCATGTCATTCGCCATGCCCGGTCTGGTGGAGACCTCGACCAACCTCGCCTCGGTTAAGTTTGTCGACGACGAGACGATCGTCGTGACCTCGTCGCAGCGTTCGTCGGTCGAGAGTGCCAAGACCTACGTAGCTCAGATGGTCGAGTCGGTATTCTCGTTGGCTGGTGCCGACGTAGCTCACACGGATGGTTATCCGGGTTGGAATCCCAACCCCAAATCGCGCCTGCTGGAGATTACGGTGAATGCCTACAAGTCGCTCTTTGCTACCGAGCCGAAGGTGCGTGCCATCCACGCCGGTCTGGAGTGCGGTCTCTTCCTGGAAAAGTACCCCGAGTTGGAGATGGTGTCGTTCGGTCCCACGCTGCGTGGCGTTCACTCGCCCGACGAGCGTCTGGAGATTGCCACCGTTCCCAAGTTCTGGGATCTGCTGTGCGAGGTGCTGCGCTGCATCTAACAAAATCGGGGCATGAAATATCTGTTGGGCATATTGGGTGTATTGCTGTCATGGACAGCTATGGCTCAAATGCCCGACGATGAACCCTATTATCCCTATGCCGAGTTGGAGTTACGGAGCGATGATCCGTACTCCGACTCGACTTTGTTTTATCGGGCCATCCGTCTTTCCGAAGACCTCTATGGTGCAATTACCGATTACAACCTGCCACGCGTAACGATTTATCGCCGTGGCGAGACGTATCGTCACGAACGAAATCTGCTGCATGGAGTTGAATTGCCTTATCGTTATCAGCGAGCCGTGCGGATGTTGGGAGCGCAGGAACAACGGTGGATTGGCGCAACGGGTAGTGCTGGGCTTATGGGCACGACGGGTGGGCTAAACAGTTGGAGTTTCGACGACGCCCTACCCTTGCAACCCTACGAAGCCTCGGCGCATGTGACCGATCGCAACTACCGAATAGGTGCCCATGTACGGATGAACCGCGAGGTAGGCAACTGGCATTTCGGCGCATCGGTCGAGACCCGTGTAGGACGTGATGCACAGATCGAAGGCCTTTTCACGGAGAGTTTTACAGCAGCCCTACGCTTGTCACGTTCGTGGTCCGACGAGAGCCGGCTGACCCTCTTTGGTGTTTTGCCATATACGATGCGCGGCATGCGCTCGGCAACCACCGAGGAGGCCTTCACGCTGACCAACGACCCCTATTACAACCCTTCGTGGGGTTTCCAGGGAGGCAAGGTGCGCAATGCTCGCGTGCGTCGCGAAGCACTCCCCTATCTGATGGCCGAATGGCAACAACAACTCACCCAATCGACCCGCATGGCACTCTCAACAAGTTGGGAGGCAGGCCTGAGTCGCCAAAGTGGCCTCGGTTGGTACGATGCCCGCACGCCCCTGCCGGATAACTATCGCTACATGCCCTCCTATGTCGACGATCGTGCCACGGAGGAGGCCTGGATGCGGAACGATGTGCGCTATACACAGATCCGTTGGGATGAGTTGGTGGCACAAAACCGCATGGGAGGCGGCGAGGCAATCTACGCCTTGGAGGATCAGGTTTCGCGCCCAATTCAAGGCGTGCTGCGACTGGGTTTTGAGAGTAATTTAGGCGAGGTGGAACTCCATTATGGCGTGCAGGTCAAATACAACCAAACGCGATTCTACAAAACGATCAACGACCTGCTCGGCGCGCAATACCTGACCGATATTGACCACTACCTGATTGACGACGCCACCTACGCCAATCAGTTCGAGAACAATCTGCGCGATCCGGGCCGAAAGGTGGTTCAAGGCGATCGTTTCGGTTATGATTATGCACTACAACGAGTGCAGTCGGCGGGCTGGATCGAGGCTACGTGGCGCACCGACCGGCTGCATCTGTCGGTGGCCGGCGAGGTGGGCCGTGCCATGATCACACGTTACGGCTATTACGAAAAGGAGCTCTTCCCGGGTGACTGCTCCTATGGAAGTAGCCGTCATCTGGAGCTCAACCCCTATCGGTTGCGCGCAACGGGTGGTTGGGCCTTTTCGCCACGACGCTATCTGGAACTAACCCTCGCAACGGGTGCGGAGCCGGCCTCAACGGCGAACTACTTCATCCAGCCGCTCTACAACAACCGAACGATCCAAAACCCCGATACGGAGCGCTATCATACGGCTCAAATTCGCTACCGCATGACTCATACAAAATGGGAGTTCGAGGCGGGAGCATTTTACACCTTGCACCTCGACGGAGTGGAGACTCGACGTTATTTCGACGATCTGTCGGGCGAATATGCCGATCTATCAATATGCAATATTGGCACGCAAGGAGCAGGCATAGAGGGCGCTTTCACGTGGCGTCCGGCTTACCGATGGCGACTCTCGGTAGCCGCTTCGTGGGGTGATTATCGCTATGTGCGCGATCCGCAAGTGACCATCTTGGCCGACACAGACAACAGCCCGATCGAGGTCGATGCCCTGAGCCACATGCGCGATTGTCGAATGGGCGGTACGCCCGCGTTCACAGCCGCCACTCAGCTCTTCTATTCGGGAGCCAAGGGGTGGAGTTTCCGCCTTTCGAGCGGCTATGTGGGTGGGCGTTATATCGACCCGGCACTGTTGCGTCGCACGGATCGTGTGGCTCGCCAAAACGGCGTCACCAAGGAGGCTTTCGAGGCCTTTACTCACCAGGAGCGATTGGCCGACGCCATGACCCTTGATGTGGCACTCTACAAACGATTCACGTTCGAGCGTCATACCCTCCACCTATCGTTGCAGGTAAATAATCTGCTGGGCGCGGAGCAGGTGGCCTATGGCTACGAATCAATGCGTTCGATGCGTATTGGTGAGGATACGGGCGCACTGCGCATGCCGCAACCATCGCGCTATCTCTATGCGCAACCGCGCACGGTTTCGATGCGTGTAAGGTGGCAATTTTAAGAATCGGAGCGATCAGCGAGGCTACTTGACGAGCTCGTAGACCTCCATCAACTTGGCGCACATCTCCTCCCACGAGAAGCGTTCGCGCTCCACGAGACAGTTTTGGTGGAAGCGTTCGAGATTATCGCCTTGCCAAATTTGATCTACCTTTTCGGCGATAGAATCGACCTCGGGACGGCACAGATAGCCTACCTTCTCGTCAGGCACAATCTCGCTCAAGCCACCCACGTCGGTCACAATCATCGGGGTCGAGAATTGGTAAGCAATCTGCGTCACACCGCTCTGGGTAGCCGAACGGTAGGGCAACACCACAAAGTCGGCCGCCGAAAAATAATCTCCCACCATCGAATCGGGAATAAAGCGATCGTGCAAAATCACCTCCTCGGCAAGGTCCTCCTCATCGATAAGTTTGCGATAGGGATCGGGGGCGGTGTAGAACTCGCCAGCCACGATCAACTTGCGTCCAACGGTCTTCCCTTGACGCTTCAAGCTTCCCCACGCCTTGAGCAAGAGATCCAACCCCTTGTAGTCGCGAATCAGGCCAAAAAAGAGGGCGTAGCGCATCGTCGGATCCAACTCCAGGTGCGCGCAAGCCTCCGCGCGGTCGACACGCTCACCAAAGTTCTCAAAACGAGGATGGGGCGAAAAGAGGGCCGGAGCATCGGTGTAGTTGCTGAGTTGGCGGAACACCTCGTCCGACATATAGACAAAGCCATCGACCGAGCGCAGGAAGTAGCGGTTGCAGGGCTTATCGATCAGGTGGTGCTCATGCGGCTCGACATTATCGATCTGGCACAAAACCTTCGTATGGCCGTTCTTACGCGCCAGTCGGGCAATCGTACCGAAGCAGGGAGCCATGAATGGGGTCCAATACTTCAAGAGGATAAAATCGGGGCGCTCACGGCGCAGCATCTGCCCCACGCGCCACCAATTAAACGGATTGACGGTCGATACTTCGCGACGGATTTTCAGATCTTCGGGAGCAGGCGTCGTCACCGTTTGGCTCTTGCCGGGGAACAGCAACGAAGGGTACTGCAACGTAAAGGTGCACACATCGACTTCATGGCCGTTGTGCTGATAGACACGGGCCATGGTCTGCATAATCGACGCCAATCCGCCTCGATAAGGGTGTGCCGGACCAAGGATGGTAATTTTCATAACTCAAAGATAACTCTTTGAAATGAAAAATTAGAAATTAGAAATTAAAAATTGAGCTACATGCATCAAAAAAAAGCCCTCTGCACATACAGAAGGCTCTATCCTATAAATGATCCACTAACCGTTTATAAAAAACTTACAGCTGCACGCACACAGGGGCCCTCTGCAGTCGAAATCTCGAAGAGCAGCTTACCCTCCTCCTCTTTGGTCGAGATGGTCAGCACCTCACCCAAGACCGCTTCGCGCATGAAATGCAGATCGAGACGGAAGGGTCGATCCTCGGCGATGGACTCAATGGGCAGGTGGTCGAAGATCATCTCCACATAACGAATCGTGTTCATGTGGCGGTTGAAGTCAATGTCGCTGTAACGCACCGTGTGGCGGAACTCCTCACCCTCGGTCACTGCACGCAGGCGACACGGAGCAGCACAAGGAGGCTCCTCCTGCACCATATATTTAGCGTGCACATCGGCCGTACGCGTCAGATCGACCGCCGTGCGGCTCTTCACATTGAGCATAGCCCACATCGAGGTCATCGTGGCAAACTGCTTACCCTCCTCATCGTAGATGCGGAAATTACGGGTCGAGAGGAGACGGTTGTAGCCACTGATCCAGGTCTCAATCTCGTAATCGGAGTATTGACGCGGGCGATAGCTCACCTCAATGGCCATGCGGCTCAATACCCACGTATTGTCGTCTTGCTCCATGTCCACATAGTCGAAACCCTTGTTGTGGGCATCGGCTCCGGCGGCGTTGAGGGCCGACATAATCAGTGCGGGAGCTTTCAGTCGCGAGCTAAAATCGAGGCTCTGCGGCTCCACCTTATAGGTAAAATATGCTTTATCTGCCATCGTTACTGTGTTTTAAGAATGTACAAAGATACAAAATTTCCTTTTATTTGGTACAAAACGCCGCCTTGTTTCCAAGAAATTATCGATAAACAATAAATTTTATTTGTTTTTCGGGATTTTTGACTATATTTGCACAAACAACTTACCAACATGCAACACAACTTACACACAATTTACACGGGGGGGGGTGAGCGATGGCGATAATTCTCAACATCGACGTCATGATGGCCAAGCGCAAAATTTCGCTGGGCACACTGGCCGAACGGGTGGAGATCACCGCTGCCAACCTGTCGATTCTCAAGACCGGCAAGGCCAAAGCGATCCGCTTTTCGACCTTGGAGGCCATTTGTCGTGAGTTGGACTGCCAACCCGGCGACATTTTGGAGTATGCCGAGGAATAAACCGATCCCAAGGAGATGCCCACGCATCTCCTTTTCCCATTTTTGGCAGGAGGACGTTTGTATGTATAAAAAGATCGGAATCGGGTTGCT
Source organism: Alistipes sp. (assembly GCA_017555975.1). GTDB lineage: Bacteria > Bacteroidota > Bacteroidia > Bacteroidales > Rikenellaceae > Alistipes. The sequence goes on from JAFZFJ010000177.1 coordinate 8,260, forward strand.
CTGCCTCGTGCTGGCGGTGGCAACCTTGCCTCTCGGCGCACCGACCTGTGCGGCGGCAGAGGAGGCAACCCTCGCGCCGCGGGCGGCACTGCCCTCTATCGAGGAGCAAGTGCGCGCCTATGCCAAATCCATCGACCAAGTAGGCGCCGATGACGCCGCGGCTTGGGCGCTGGCCACCCACGGCGTCACAGGACGAGGCAAAACGCTCACGGTCGGCGCTGATCACAGCCTCACTGCCACATTGTTCAACTCCAACGGAGGGATAGCCACGCTTGTTCGCGGTTGTGAGCAAGCAATTCTCTATATGCATAAACTCCATCTCTCGTGTGTTTTTGTGGATGGAGGTTGTTGCTGGTATGAGGAATCAACCTATTACACCGACACTCTCTATGATCCCATATCAGGCAAAGTCCTCAAGCGTCCCGAGTATTTCTATGTCACCCGCTTCAACAACTACG
>JAFZFJ010000178.1 GCA_017555975.1 Alistipes sp.
ACCCCGCCGATTGGCAACAAGGAGCTCTACGTAACCTCTGGTCACTATGCAAAGTATGGCAAGGACTCGTTCCAGCCCATCAAGACCCCGATCGAGGGCGAGGAGTACTTCCTCAAGCCGATGAACTGCCCCCACCACTGCGAGATCTACCGCTCGAAGCCCCGTTCGTACAAGGATCTGCCCGTACGTTTGGCCGAGTTCGGCACGGTATGCCGCTACGAGCAGTCGGGTGAGTTGCACGGTCTGACGCGTGTTCGTTCGTTCACGCAGGACGACGCCCACCTCTTCTGCCGTCCGGACCAGCTGCTGCAGGAGTTCGAGCGCGTAATCGACATCGTGCTCTACATCTTCCGTACGCTGAAGTTCGAGAACTACACGGCTCAGGTATCGCTGCGCGACAAGACCAACCACGAGAAGTATATCGGTTCGGATGAGAACTGGGAGAAGGCCGAGCAGGCTATCATCCAGGCCGCCGAGGAGAAGGGTCTGAAGACCGTCATCGAGTACGGCGAGGCCGCCTTCTACGGTCCGAAGCTCGACTTCATGGTGAAGGACGCCATCGGCCGCAGCTGGCAGCTCGGTACGATTCAGGTAGACTACAACCTGCCTGAGCGTTTCGACCTGACGTACAAGGGTGCCGACGATAAGCTCCACCGCCCGATCATGATCCACCGTGCACCGTTTGGTTCGATGGAGCGCTTCGTGGCTGTACTGCTCGAGCACACGGCCGGTAAGTTCCCCTTGTGGCTCTCGCCCGACCAGGTGGTTGTACTCCCCATCTCGGAGAAGTTCAACGACTATGCCGAGTCGGTGGTTGAGTACCTGAACAAAAACGACGTACGCGCCCAGATCGACGACCGCAACGAGAAGATCGGTCGCAAGATCCGTGACAACGAGCTCAAGCGCATCCCCTATCTGTTGATCGTCGGCGAGAAAGAGTCGGCCGAGGGTCTGGTATCGGTACGCGCCCAGGGTGAGGGTGACAAGGGTCAGATGTCGATGGAGGCCTTCAAGGAGCTGATCCTCGACCAGGTAAAAACCGAGATTGAGGCCAACAAGATCAAGGCCTAACCCTACAAATGGGACATTAAGTATTAACCTTTAATCAATACAACTATCGCAACAACGAAACCGTTCCCGCAGAGGCCGTTTAACCCCGGGAACAACAGACCGAAACCTGCAAACGCTCCCCGAGGCGGACGCGTTGAGAAGGAGAACCCGCATCGCATCAACGACGAGATCACGGCACCCCAGGTGCGCGTGGTAGGTGAGAATGTGCCCGAGGCACAGGTATTGCCGATTCGCGAGGCGTTGCGCCTGGCCGATGAGATGGAGCTGGATCTGATCGAGATCTCGCCCAAGGCCGATCCCCCGGTTTGCCGCATCGCCGATTACCAGAAGTTCCTTTACCAGCTCAAGCGCAAGGCAAAGGAGATTAAGGCCAATCAGGCGAAGGTGGTGATCAAGGAGATTCGTTTCGGACCGCAGACTGATGACCACGACTACAACTTTAAGCTCAAGCACGCCCAGAACTTCCTGAAGGAGGGCGCAAAGGTGAAGGCTTATGTATTCTTCCGTGGCCGTTCGATTGTCTTCAAGGAGCAGGGTGAGATTCTGCTGTTGCGCTTTGCCACCGATTTGGAGGAGTTGGCAAAGGTAGAGGCAATGCCCAAGCTCGACGGCAAGAAGATGAACATGATTCTGGCTCCGAAGGGCAAGAAGTAGCCCCCCGAAGTAATTCGGAGAGCAAAGAAGAGCGCTCGGCAAATGCCGGGCGCTCTCATTATTATATAATAGGTATCCAACGGTTCCGGAAAGCAAAAGAAAAAAGGAGATGGTTTCCCATCTCCTTTTTCGTTAACTATCGAGCGTGACGCAATGCAACAGCCTACGCTCCACTGTTTCGATTAATTGACCGAACGGCGATCCTGCTCCTGGTTAGGTGCCGCAGCCTCCATGTCGAGCTGCATCTTAACCATCTGGATGGCGGCAGCAGCAGCCTCATCGCCCTTGTTGCCATGACGACCACCGGCGCGATCGAGCGCCTGCTGTTGGTTCTCGACCGTCAGCACGCCAAAGGCGATCGGCATGTTCCAGTGCAACTGCACCTGCGTAATGCCCTGCGTCACACCCTGGCAGATGAAGTCGAAATGGCGCGTCTCGCCCTGGATTACGCAACCCAGAGCGATTACGGCATCAACCTCAGTATATTCGGCGAAAAACTGAGCGCCAAGCGTCAGCTCGAACGTGCCGGGAACATACTTGATCTGGATGTTCACATCGGGGCAACCTGCTGCATGCAGCGTACGCACAGCACCCTCCAACAGAGCCTCGGTCACCTCGCGATTCCACTCTGCCACAACGATGCCGAAACGCATTTCGGCCGCCGAGGGCAGCGGAGAATCAAACTGCGAAAGGTTGTGATGAGCCGTAGCCATAATCGATTATCGGATCAAAATTAGCGAATCGAACCAATCAGCTTGTCAGCCTCACGAGCCTCCATCGAAGCGGGATACTGCTCCGTGATCTGCTCGTAGAACTTCAGCGCAGCAGCGTTGTTACCGGCAGCCTGCTCAGCCAAACCAGCCTTGCGCAGGTACATCGGAGCGGTGAGGTTGTTCTCGGCAGCCTCAACAGCCTTCTTATAGAACGACACAGCGCTCTTGTAGTCACCCTGCTCAACAGCTACATCACCCTGCAGACCGTAGTTCTGGGCGTTGATCACAGCGCCAACAAGACCCTTCACAGGCTTGAACTTCTTCAGGTAAGCAGCAGCGTTCTCCAGATCACCCGTGCGCAGGTAGCAGATACCGGCATAGTGCTTAGCGAGGTTACCCGAAGCGGTCGAACCATACTGCTCAACTACATCGAGGAAACCAGCACCGTTAGCATCACCGTTGAGAGCCAGCTCGAAGTCGGGCGTCTCGACGTTGAAGCGAGCCTGAGCCTCAGCGATCAGCTCAGCAGCCTTCTCAGCGCGCGGCGTTACCACGAGGGCACGGTAGCCATAAATAGCCAGGCCCAGCACCAGCAGGGCGAGGAATACATAGGTCATCTTGCGACCGTTGTTCTCAATAAAGAGTTCCGTTTTGCTCATAGCCTCACCCAGTACTTCGGGCTCAGCAATGTTCTGTTTTGCCATAGTTTTATTTTGTTTTAGTTTATAATTTGCCTTATTAGCGAACAAAGATACAAAACTATTCACAAAGCACAATAAAAAGTGTTTAAAATTTATTTCTATCGTACTTTTCTGCGGTTTACGGCGCTTTTTTTCGTACATTTGTCCTATGTATTTGAAACGACTCGCGCTACTGAATTTTAAGAATATCGCCGAGAGTGAGCTCCACTTCGGTCCGGGCATCAACTGCCTGGTGGGCGACAACGGTGCCGGCAAGACCAACGTCATCGATGCCGTGCACTACCTTTCGATGTGCAAATCGGCCTTCGGCATGACCGACGGCCAGACCATCCGCCACGGAGCCGACTTCTTCATGGCCGAGGGTCACTACGCCACCGACAACGAACGCCAGGAGCAGATCCTCTGCTCGTTCTCGCGCAAAGGGGGCAAGCTGCTCAAGCGCAACGGCAAGGAGTACGAACGTCTGTCGGACCACGTGGGGTTGATCCCCTCGGTGGTGATCTCGCCGGCCGACTCGATTCTGATTAGCGATGCCGCCGAGGAGCGCCGTCGTTTCCTCAACGCCTTCCTTTCGACCATCGACCGCAGCTACCTCAACGCCCTGATGCGTTACAATGCGGTGCTCAACGAGCGCAACCGCCTGCTGAAGATGCAGCCCGACGAGGTGATGCTCTCAATCTACGACGAGCAGCTTGCTGCGCATGGCGAGCGTATTCACGCGCGTCGCGAGGAGGTCACGCGCGAGATGCAACCCCTTGTCGCTGAATACTATCGTATCCTTTCGGATGATCGCGAGCAGGTGGAATTGCACTACAAATCCGAGCTCAACGAACAGCCGATGCGCGAGCTGCTGAAGAGCACACGCCAAAAGGATTTAGTCAACGAGTTCACCACCTCGGGTATCCACCGCGACGATCTCACCCTCAAAATCGGCGGTTACCCCTTACGCAAATACGGCTCGCAGGGACAGCAGAAATCCTTCCTCATTGCCCTCAAGTTGGCGCAATACACCCTCCTAGCAAAGGCCTCGGGCGAGAAACCGATTCTGCTGCTCGATGATCTGTTCGACAAGCTCGATGCGGGTCGTGTAGAGCAGTTGATCCACCTCGTCTCGGACGAGCAATTCGGTCAGATTCTGATCTCCGACTGTAACCCTACCCGCCTGGCTGCCATCCTGGAGCGTGCCGGTAGCGACTATACCTTATATAAGGTGGCCAATGGAACCGCCACCCTCGAAACCACAAAGTAGCCATGCGACGTACCAAGACACAACTCATGGGTGAACTGCTGGAGGAGTTCTTCCGCCGTCCCTACATTGCCGCCAAGGTGGCCGAGGGGCGTCTGCCCGAAATTTGGCGCACGGTGGTGGGTGATCGCACGGCGGATGAGACAACCGAGCTACGACTCGAAAACCACATCCTCCATGTCCGTCTTCGCAGCAGCGTACTGCGCCAGGAGCTCTTCTATCAGCGCGAGGCTCTACGCGATGCGCTGAACGAGGAGGCTGGCATACGATTGATCAATGCAGTGATCATCCGGTAGCGGGCACACAATTTTGGGCAACGCATTTACGTTACCCTATTAAGACGATCGACAGAACAAACAAAAAAATAGAGAGAAGCTATGAAGATTTTTTATCAGATTTTGAGCATTGCTACCCTGGTAGCCGTGCTGGTAGGCTGCTGCAACTGCCGCGCCGTACAGAAGAGTCGCAAGCCACTGGCCGGTGGCGAATGGCAGCTGGTGCAGCTCGGCGGTGAGACGATTCAGCCCGAGGAGGGTAAATACACGATTCAGTTCATCGAGGAGGAGCAGCTGTTTGCCGGTGTGGGCGAGTGCAACCGCATCACGGCCAGCTACTCGACCAACGAGAAGGGCGAGCTGAAGCTCGAGCATGCCGGCATGACCCGCATGATGTGCCCCAACCAGGAGGCCGAGGACCGCTTCGTAGAGATGCTGAACAAGGTGACGCGCTACGACATGGATGGCGTCATGCTGATGCTCTTCGAGAAGGATAATCTGCTGGCTGTATTTCAGGCGAAGCAGTAGTCAACAAGAGTCATAGGACAACAAAAAAAAGGCAGGTTTGATACCTGCCTTTTTTATTGCCTTACTCCAAGGGTATTCGATTCATCAACGCATGGGTGATTGTCAACTCATCGACATACTCCAATTCGTCGCCGAAACCGATACCGCGCGCAATGGTCGAGACCTTCACATCGGGGAATTGGCGCAGGCGGCTCATCAGGTAGAAGAGCGTGGTCTCACCCTCCACCGAGGTCGAGATGGCCAAGATCACCTCCTTGATCTCCCCCTCAGCGATGCGGTCACACAGAAGGTCGATCTTGAGATCCGAAGGCGCAATGCCCTGCATGGGCGAAATCACACCTCCCAAGACGTGATACAGACCGCGGTATTGGTGGGTATTTTCGATCGAAAGCAGATCGGCAACCTGCTCCACAACGCAGACCGTCGAGCGATCGCGTTGCGAATCTTGACAAATGGGGCAAAGTTCCGTATCGGAGAGGTTGTTGCACCGCGCACAATGCTTCACCTCGTGGCGAAAGCGGTCGATGGCGCGGGTCATCCCATCCACCGAATCACACTCCATGCGCAGCAGGTGCATCGCCAGGCGCAGGGCCGTGCGACGACCGATTCCGGGGAGCTTCTGCAGCTCACTTACGACATCTTGTAAGAGTTGCGACATGACTGATCTTTAAATTACCTCGATTCGGCGACTCTCAGTCCACCCCTTCTTGCCATCAGCGATCATCACCTCACACCAGTCACCCAGACGATTCGTAATCTCCACCACCGTACCCTCGTGCAACACAAAGAGATCCGTGGCAGCGCCATCGGGCGAAGCCTTCACAGCTGCCGACAGGGCAACAACCACCGCCTCGTGGTCACCAATCTGCTCCGTACGGCTCGTAGCGGCAAACCAGGTCGTCACAACAAAGAGCAGCAAAGCCGCCAGCGTACCGTAGAATCCCATCTTGCGCAGGCTCAGGCGCTGCGCCAAGAGGTAAAAGAGTACCAAGGCCAGCATCGTCACCAACGACAAAATCGAGACAACAGACCAAGCTGTAGCG
>JAFZFJ010000179.1 GCA_017555975.1 Alistipes sp.
GTTCTGCCTCGTTGGGTACCTGGAGCAGATTCTCCTCACCCACGCCGAGCGAGCGGTAATACTCGTTCACCTCACGCACGATGTCGTAGCGACGGGCATATGAAGCAAGGTAATAGGCTTCCTCCAGCTCATCGAGACGCTCGCTGAGTTCCTTGTCAACCATCGTGGCCTTATAGCCATCAAAGAGCAGATAATACTCAATATACTCGATCGTATTGGTCAGATACTCGCGCATCAGGGCATCACCCTTCGCAGCGGCCGTTTCGTCACCCATCGCAGCGGCGGCATAGTAGGCCTCAAGGAAGGGGAAGGTATTCGAATCGGTGAAGCGGATCTGCGATGTGGGTAGCTCCTCCAAGCCCTTATCGAGCAGCTCAACACCCTCCGCAACACGCCCCTCAGCCATGAGTTCCTTGGCCACACGGGCAAACGACGAGCGGGCATTCGACGCACCCAGATTATACTGGATGAAGTAGTCGCAATAGACATCCGGATCCTTCAGATTGCCGTAACGGAAGGTCTCCTTGAGCAGCGGAGCGGCATAGTCGGGATCGATACGACCGATATCCCAGACACTCTTCACGGGGGTCTTGATCGGCACCAGACGGTAAGCATAACCATCATACTGCAGGTAGTCCATCAAACCAAAATCCTGAAGAATGTAGACCTGCGTGAGGTAGATCGGGCGCTTCCAATCGAAGTTGGCCAGCAGGTCGATCAACATCAACTCATTCTTGTCAACCGACGAGCCACGCAGCTCCATGTAAACCGTATCGACCATCTTGTCGTAATCCTTCTCGGCCACAATACCCGACGCAATGGCATTCTCCTTATTGACCGGAATGGCCAAACGGCGCGCGGGGATGTAGTCGGCATAACTGCCGTCAATGAGCTTAATCTGCGAAGCACGATCCTCATTCTTGATGAATTCAACCACCTCGCGGATATCCACCGCACGGTCGATGACCTCACGGATGGGCACCCAATCGTTCATATAGGTATACTTATGACGGGGCAACGAGAAGGGCACACCCTCAGCCTCGTTTGCGGCCGTCTTCATCTCGTCGATATACCAATCGCCACCCAGGTAGGAGGTGTTCATGATACGCACATCGGGGCGCACAGCATAGACCTCCTGGTTGTTCCACAGCGGGAAGGTATCGTTATCACCGTAATTCAGGATGATCGAATTCGGCAGACACGACTGGAGGTAGTTCCAACCGATATCACGCGACATGTAGCGACCCGAGCGATCGTGGTCGTCCCAGTTCTCGGCAGCCAGGATACCCGGCACTACCAGACAAACCACCGTAGCAGCGGCGGCCATCCACTTCGTATCTCGCTTGGTAACCCACACCAGGAAATCACGCACGGCCATGACTCCCAAACCGATCCAAATCGAGAAGGCATAGAACGAACCGGCATAAACATAGTCACGCTCACGCGGTTCACCGGGCGATGAGTTGAAGTAAACCACCAACGCGACACCGGTCATAATGAAGAGCCACATAACGATCGAGAAGTTGCGCTGGTCGCGATTCAACTGATAGATCAGACCAATCAGACCCAGCAGGAAGGGAAGGAAATAGTAGGTATTACGGCCCTTATTCTCCGCCACCTCACGCGGCAGACCCTCCTGCGGACCGAGGTAAAGCTCATCCACAAACTTGATACCCGAGAGCCAATTGCCATCCAACAAGGTCGACGACGAGGCCTGAATATCGCTCTGACGACCAACGAAATTCCACAAGAAATAGCGCCAGTACATGTAGTTGAGCTGGTAATTGAAGAAATAGTTCAGATTCTCCAGGAAGGTGGGCTCCACCACAGCCTGCGGGCCCTCGCCGTCGTCGTAGAATTTACGCTTACCGAAGTCGAGGACCGTTTCACGCATCGGACGACCCGACGCATCGCGCACCACCTCGCCCTTATCATCACGCACGACCTCCTCCTTGGTACGGTAAGCCGCCCACTGCTTATACTCCTTTTCGCCCTTGCGGTAGTCCCACATTCGGGGAAAGAGGTGGAGGAAGCCCTCGGGATAGGTGTAGCCCGAGATAATCGTACCCTGCTTATACTTACCCGACTCATCGAGGTAGTAGGGGGTCTTCTCCGTGTAGCCCACCGGCGGTGCCGAATAGTAGGCACCCACCAAGAGGGGACGGTTACCATATTGATCACGGTTCAGGAACGAGAGCAGCGCATGGGGGTTGCTCGGGTTGTTCGAGTTCATCGGCGGATTGGCCGCAGCACGAATCGAGACCGAAGCGTACGACGAGAAACCGACGAGAATCAGTGTCGTCGAGAGCAAAATAAGATTCAAAATAACCTTACCCTTGCGATGCGTAACCCACGCAGCCCAACCCATGCCACAAATCAGCGACAACGAGAAGAGCACCATACCCAGGTTGACCGGAAGACCCAACGTATTAACACAGAAGAGGTCCACCATCGCTCCGATATAAACCGTATAGGGAATAATAATGCCATTGATCACAAGCAGAATGGCACCCGCCAAAAGGGTTGCCAGCGCAATACCCTTCAGCGTCACACGCTCCGCCTTGCGGAAGTAGTAGATGAAGACCAGTGCGGGGATGGTCAGCAGGTTCAGGATATGGACACCGATCGAGAGGCCCATCAGGTAGGCGATCAGGATGATCCATCGAGTCGAGTGAGGCTCATCAGCCTCATCCTCCCACTTAAGCATGAGCCATACGACCAGCGCCGTAAACATCGACGAGAGGGCATACACCTCACCCTCCACAGCCGAGAACCAGAAGGTATCGGTGAAGGTATAGGCCAACGCGCCCACCACGCCCGAACCAATCGAGAGCCACATCGTGCTTTCGGTGAGCGACTTGCCGCCACGCGTCAATAGGCGACGCGAGAGGTGGGTAATGGTCCAGAAGAGGAAGAGGATGCAGAAACCGCTCGCCACCGAATTCATGGCATTAACAGCCACACCCACATAGTCGGGCGAAGGGGCAAAAAGCGTAGCCAAACGGGCCAACATCATAAAGAGGGGCGCCCCGGGAGGGTGGCCCACCTCCAGACGATAGGAGGTTGCGATAAACTCCGAGCAGTCCCACAGGCTCGAAACGGGCTCCATGGTCACCAGATAAACCAACGTCGCGAGGGCAAAAACTACCCAACCTACGATGTTGTTCCAGCGCTTAAAAAGTTGTTGCATATCAGGTATTACTTATTTTTCGAATTTGCAAAAGTAATCAATAAACGCCGTTTGTGCAATCCTATTGCGCAAGAAAAGGGTTAAATGAGCATCTTTTCGGATAAGTATTTCTTCGAAAACCAAATTTTTACTAAATTTGCATCAATTATACAGTCATCAAAACTATGGATACGAAATTTTCGCTTTACAATACCCTCACGCGTCGCAAGGAGGAGTTCGAACCGCTGACCGAAGGTCGTGTCGGCATGTATGTCTGCGGACCTACGGTTTATGGCGATCCCCACCTGGGTCATGCCCGTCCGGCCGTAACGTTCGACCTGATGTTCCGCTACCTGCGCTCGCTGGGCTACAAGGTACGCTACGTGCGCAACATCACCGACGTAGGTCACCTCGAGCACGATGCCGACGAGGGTGAGGACAAGATTGCCAAGAAGGCCCGTCTCGAGCAGTTGGAGCCGATGGAGGTTGCTCACTACTACACGGAGCGCTATCGCCGCGCCATGGAGTCGATGAACGTCCTCTCGCCCTCGATCGAGCCGCACGCCTCGGGCCACATCATCGAGCAGATCGAGTTCGTGAAGCGCATCCTCGATGAGGGCTTCGCCTACATCTCGAACGGCTCGGTCTACTTCGACGTGGAAGCCTATAACCGCAAGCACCGCTACGGTTGTCTGTCGGGTCGCAACCTCGACGACATCGTCCTCAACACGCGCGAACTGGATGGCCAGAGCGACAAGCGCCACTCGTTCGACTTTGCGCTGTGGAAGAAGGCTTCACCCGAGCACATCATGCGTTGGCCCTCGCCCTGGAGCGATGGCTTCCCCGGCTGGCACATGGAGTGCTCGGCCATGAGCACGAAGTACCTCGGTGAGCGCTTTGACATCCACGGTGGCGGCATGGACCTCATGTTCCCCCACCACGAGTGCGAAATTGCCCAATCGACCGCTGCACTGGGTCACGACTCGGCACGCTATTGGGTACACAACAACATGATCACGATCAACGGCCAGAAGATGGGCAAATCGCTCGGCAACTTCATCACCCTCGAAGAGCTCTTCACCGGTTCGCATCAGCTCCTGGCACAGGCCTACAGCCCCATGACGATCCGTTTCTTCGTGCTGCAGGCCCATTACCGTTCGACGCTTGACTTCTCGAACGAGGCGTTACAGGCTGCAGAGAAGGGCCTGGATCGCCTGATGAAGGGTATCGAGTCGATCGGCAAGATCAAGCCCGCTGCCACCTCGTCGGTAAACCCCGCCGAGCTCGAGAAGCGTTGTGCCGAGGCTATGGCCGATGACCTGAACTCGCCGATGGTAATCTCGGCCATGTTCGACTGGGTGCGCACGATCAACTCGGCTGTCGAGGGTAAGGAGAACCTGACGGCAGAGGATCTGGCTTCGTTAAAGGCCACCTTCGAGCGTTACGCCTTTGAAGTGTTGGGTCTGAAGGACGAGAAATCGGCTGCAGGTGCCGGTCGCGATCGCGTCACCCCGCTCGTTGAGATGCTCCTGGAGGAGCGCCTGAAGGCACGCGCCGCCAAGGATTGGGCCGCTTCGGACCGCATCCGCGACGGTTTGGCTGCCGCCGGCATCCGCGTCAAGGACCGCAAGGACGGCACCGACTGGGAGTTGGAGTAAATCGGATAAATACCACATTAAACATGGATTGAAAATTGGCGGATTCCCTCCGCCAATTTTCCGCTGAGCCTATGGCAGAAGTTAAAACAGCCGCCCTGGAATTGGGTACCGAGCGTATTCGGAAACTGCTGATGCAGTACTCCGTACCGGCCATCATTGCCATGACCGCCTCGTCGCTCTACAACATGGTGGATTCGATCTTCATCGGCCAAGGCGTGGGGCCGCTGGCCATCTCGGGCCTGGCGCTCACCTTCCCGCTGATGAACCTCTCGGCCGCCTTTGGCGCCATGGTCGGCGTAGGTGCCTCGACTTTGATTTCGATGCGCCTCGGCCAACGTGACTACGAGACTGCCAAGCAGGTGCTGGGTAACGTGGTGGTGCTCAACACCGTGATCGGCATCCTCTTTGCCGCGATCATGCTGCTCTTCCTGGATCCGATCCTCTACTTCTTCGGCGCCAGCGAGGACACCATCCCCTATGCCCGCGAATACATGGAGATCATCCTCCTGGGCAACGTGGTTACACACATGTACCTGGGACTGAATGCCGTGTTGCGCTCGGCCGGTCACCCGCGCAAGTCGATGTATGCCACCATGATCACGGTGGCTCTGAATGCCATCCTCGACCCGCTCTTCATCTTTGTCTTCGATTGGGGCATCCGAGGAGCCGCCATTGCGACCATCCTGGCTCAAATTGTATCCCTCACATGGCAGCTGCGTCTGCTCTCAAATCCGCAGGAGCTGCTCCACTTCCGACGTGGCATCTACCGCCTGCGCCGTACGATTGTCGAGAACATCCTCTCGATCGGCATGTCGCCCTTCTTGATGAACCTCGCAGCCTGCTTCATCGCCATCCTGATCAACAAAGGATTCAAAGAGCATGGCGGCGACTTGATGATTGGCGCCTATGGCATCACGAACCGTGTCGCCTTCCTCTTCGTCATGATCATGATGGGTCTGAACCAAGGCATGCAGCCCATCGCCGGCTACAACTACGGTGCCCGCCAATACGACCGCGTACTGCGCGTGCTGAACCTCACGATGCTGGGCGCTACGGGTGTCTCGCTCATCGCCTTCCTGCTTGGCGAGGTCTTCCCGGGTGTGGCCGTGCGACTCTTCACAACCGACGAGCAGCTCATTGACTTCGCCGTCACGGGCATGCGCCTTTCGTTCATGATGTTCCCGCTGGTAGGCTTCCAGATGGTGGCAACCAACTTCTTCCAGAGCCTTGGCATGGCCTCGAAGGCCATCTTCCTCTCGCTCACACGCCAACTGTTGTTCCTGCTGCCCTGCCTGCTGTTCCTCCCGCGCCTATTCACCAACTTCACCTCCTGGGAGGGAAGCTGGGGTGTTTGGTGCGCCATTCCGCTTTCGGACATCCTGTCGGCTATCGTAACCTCGATCCTGCTGGTACGCCAATTGCGCTACTTCAAGCGCAACATATCGCTTAAAACAACCGCCTAATCGTTCACACCATGCACGAGAACTACATCATCAACATCGGTCGCCAATATGGAAGTGGCGGCAAAGCTATTGGCGAAAAGCTCGCCAAGCGACTCGGCATCAAGCTCTACGACAAAGAGTTGATCATGCTCTCGGCGCGCGAAAGCGGCTTCTGCGAGGAGTGTTTTGAGCAGTGCGACGAGCAAAAAGGGGTACTACGCGCCCTCTTCGGCTACTTCCGCGCACCATTTGTCGGCAACTACAGCAATTGCGATTCGCCCCTCTCGGGCGAGACGCTCTTTCGCATCCAGAGCGATGTGATTCGCCAGGTTGCCGAGCGTGAGTCGTGCATCTTTGTAGGACGCTGTGCCGACTACATCCTGCGCGAGAATCCCCGTGCGGTGAATATCTTCCTCACAGCCGATCTCAAAGACCGCATTCGTCGCATCACCACACGTACGGGCTGCACCGAAGAGGAGGCTGCCACCCAGCTGGAGGCGATGGATCGCCAGCGCGCCCGCTACTACAACTACTACACCTCGCGCACGTGGGGTGAGGCGGCCACCTACCACCTCACCATCAACAGCTCGGCGTTGGGCGAGGAGGCCACGGCCGACCTGATTATCGACTTCGTAGAAAAGAAACTGAATTGCAAGCTATAAAAGATGATACAACCCGATCAGATTAAATCACTCGTCACGCGCCGCGAAGAGTTGGCCCGCTGCTTGGAGATCGAGCAGCGTCGTATCGACCTGAGGAACGAAGAGGAGAAGACCCAGGAGCCCGACTTCTGGGAGCAACCGGACCGCGCCCGCGAGCAACTCAAACGCGTAGCCTCGATCAAAGCATGGGTCGAGGAGTATGATCGCATTGCCGGCGAGGTGGAGGATCTGGAGCTCATGCCCGACTTTGTCAAGGAGGGAGTGATGAGTGAGGCCGAGTTGGATGAAGCCTACACGACTGCCCTTGGCCACATCGAGGAGTTGGAGCTAAAGAACATGCTCCGCAACGACGAGGACAAGCTCGGCGCCATCCTCGACATCAACGCCGGAGCCGGTGGTACGGAGGCCCTGGATTGGGCATCGATGCTGCTACGCATGTACCAGCGTTGGGGCGAGGCGCACGGCTACAAGGTGCGCATGCTCGACTACCAGGCCGGTGAGGAGGTGGGCGTGAAGAGTTGCACGCTCGAATTCGAGGGAGACTTTGCCTACGGCTACCTCAAGAGCGAAAATGGCGTACACCGCATGGTGCGTCTCTCGCCCTTCAATGCCAACAACAAGCGCCAAACCACCTTTGCTTCGGTCTTCGTATCGCCCGCCATTGACGACACGATCGAGATCACGGTCAACCCCTCGGATATCGAGTGGGACACCTTCCGCGCATCGGGTGCAGGCGGCCAGAATGTCAACAAGGTTGAGACGGCCGTGCGTCTGCGTTACCACGGTAAAGACCCCGACACCGGCGAGGCGATCGAATACCTGATCGAGAACATGGAGACCCGTTCACAGCTCATGAACCGCGAGAATGCAATGCGTATTCTAAAGTCAAAACTCTACCAGCGCGAGTTGGACAAGCGTATGGCTACACAGCAGGCCCTCGAAGCAACCAAAAAACGCATCGAATGGGGCTCGCAGATCCGCTCCTATGTCTTCGACGATCGTCGCGTCAAGGACCACCGCACGGGCGTTCAGACCTCGGCCGTAGAGGCGGTGATGGATGGTGATTTGGACAACTTCATCAAGGCCTACCTGATGGAATTCGGAGGAAACTGATTCGAGTTGAAAGTTTTTTCTTGCTTTCATCCGCTCAACAAAAAATATGGGAGATAGCCTTTCCGATGGCTATCTCCCTTTTTTGTTGAGCTAACTTTCAATTCTCAACTTTGAACTTTCAATTTAGTCCTTAATCTCCTCAGCACGCTCCAGCGTCTCGTCCTCCTTCGGGGGTTCCGGATGGAGATTGTTCTTATAGAGGAAGCGGCGAATCTTCATCGAGGGGGTCTTGATAAACTCCTCCTTCTGCTCCACGACTTCCGAAAGACGCGAGAACTGACTCACCTTCTCGTTTACGTACTGCTGAATCTCCTTGCGCAGCTCCTCGGTCTTCGCCTCAATAGCTTCACGCTTCGTGCGCCACTTATCACGCCAATCATCCAACATACGCTCAACCTGCTCCGCATTGAACTGCACGAGGGCCACCAGACGACCATCCAGTTCCGTCACGAGCGACTCGCTCACCGAAATATGCTGGTTGATCACGCTCTCGATATCCTCGGAGTAGATATTCTCACCACCCGGGCCCAAGATCATGTTCTTCAGACGGCCCTTGATGTGCAGGCGGTTCTCCGAGTCAAACTGACCCAGGTCGCCCGTGTGGAACCAACCATCCTTGTCGATCACCTCAGCCGTAGCCTCGGGATTCTTGTAGTAGCCCATCATCAAGCAGGCGCTCTTGGCAACCACCTCGCCCTGATGGGTATCGGGGTTGATGTTATCCAGACGCAACTCCACATAAGGGGCAGCGGGACCCGTCGAGCCAACCTCCTTCTTAATAGGCACAGCACCGGCCAACATGGGAGCCGTCTCAGTAAGGCCATAGCCAATACCGTGCGGGAACGAAGCATCCACCAGGAACTGCTCGGTGGCCGTATCGAGTTTCGCACCACCTACACCCAAGAAGCGCAGACGACCGCCAAAGACCTCCATCAGCTTCTTACCAGCCACCTTATGCAGCAACTTCTGCACGGGACGTATGCCGTAGAGGAACTTCATCACCGCGTTCGACGTAAATTTGGTCAACACCTGCGAACGGAAGATCTTCTCGATAATGAGCGGTACAATGAGCATGATGGTCGGACGCACCTTACGCAGCGCCGGAATCAGCGCAGCTGCTGCAGGCGGACGATCCAGATAGAAGACCGGAACACCCTGCGAGAAGGGGAAGATCAGACCCAGCGAGCACTCATAGACATGCGACATCGGCAACACCGAGAGGAACGAATCGCCCTCACCGATCGGGAAGAGCTGCTGGCAAAGGTCTGCATGAATAGCCAACGACTTCTGCGAGTGCATCACACCCTTGGGCGACGAGGTCGTACCCGAGGTATAGATAATCGAGGCCAAATCATCGGGCTGCGGAACAGCCATCGAGCCCTCGGCCTGAACGTGTTGCGTGAGCACCTTGAGGTTCTTCGTGCGAATCACAATATTGAGTGCATCAACAGCCACCTTAGGCAGTTTTGCATAGAGTTTATCCGACACGAGCAGTGCCTTCGACTCCGAGTGCTCCAGGATTTTAGCCACCTCCTCGCCCGAGAAACCGGGCAGAATCGGAACGACCACCATTCCGGCCGACACAACGGCGAAATAGCACACACCCCAGTTCGGCATACTGCTGCTATAAAGTGCCACCTTGTCACCGGGATTCAGACCGGCCGAGGTAAGCGTCTGCTGGACCTTCTTGATACGCTCGCCCACCTCGGCGAACGAAACCTCTTCGCCGTTGAGCATCGTAAACGCCATACGCTCCGAGAACTGCTCGATGCTGTGGCGCACCAGGTCATACATGGTTTGGAATGCCATACTTATATTAATTTATATCAATAGATGCGGTAAGTATAAATACCAATAACAAATATACAAAAAAAATCGGAAATAAAGACGAATTTATTGTCCGAATAAGCAAAAAGGTCGCATGGCGGAACCGTGCCGTCATACGACCTCGTAACCTTGGATTGGGGTAAAAACCCGTTAAGCGTACAGGTGGCGCTTAATCGAGTGCTTGGGCGTATGCACGAAACCACCCTCAACGAGCTCGATCTTGGCAATCTGGCTGTAGGCCGGAAGCTCGGCATTTGCCAGCTGGCGAGCCTGCTCCATCAGCACCTCAACGGGCTCGGTAGCGCTCTTCATCTGCTCCTCGTGGGGCGATACGAGCGCCACCAGGCGCTTCTCGCGCTCAACGATGAGCGACTCACCTACATAGGGCATCGTATTGAGCTTTGCCTCGATCTCCTCGGGATAGATGTTCTGACCATTCGAGGTGAGGATCATACACTTCGAGCGACCACGGATAAAGATATTACCCTGCGCATCGATGATACCCAGGTCACCCGTACGCAACCAGCCATCAGCCGTGAAGGCCTCGTTGGTAGCCTCTTCGTTCTTGTAGTAGCCCATCATCACGTTGGCACCCTTCACCTGCAGCTCACCAACCTCCTTCTGCGGATTCTTCGAGTCTACACGGATCTCGGCGCAATAGACGCAACGGCCACACGAACCCTGCGCGAAGGTTGCCCAATGCTCATAGGCCACCAGCGGGGCGCACTCGGTCATACCGTAACCAACCGTGTAGGGGATCTTGGCGGCACGCATCACCTTCTCAACAGCCTTGCTCAGGGCAGCACCACCCATCACAATCATGCAGGCGTTACCGCCGAAAGCAGCCATGATCTGCTCGCGAATCTTCTTATAGATTACATTCTTCAGCACGGGAATCGAGGTCAGAACACGCATCATCGGCTTCTTCAGCACGGGCATCACCTTACCCTTAATCACCTTCTCCATTACCAGGGGCACCGTGATCAGGATGTAGGGCTTTACCTGCTGGAAAGCAGCCATCAGCACCGTCGGCGAAGGGGTCTTACCCAGGAAGGTCACGTGTGCGCCACCGCAGAAGGGATAGAGGAACTCGAAGACCAGACCATAAATGTGGCCCATGGGCAGCATCGACATCATCGTAGCATGCTGGGGCACAGGAATCTTATTAAGTGCAAACTCGATGTTTGCAGCGATGTTGCGACCCGTGAGCATGATACCCTTGGGCGAACCGGTCGTACCCGAACTGTAGTTGATCACTACCAACTCATCGAGCTTATCGTAAGCGAGCTTCATATCGCTCTTGCGGAAGCCATTCGGATAGCTCTTCGCAAAGGTAGCATCGAGCGCCTCGAAGACCTCCTTCACCGTATCGTTAGCGGCGTAAAGGAGCGTGAAGTCGTCGATGTTGATGGCGGCCACCAGGTGCGGCATCTTCGCCGGGTCGAGCGCGCTCCACTTTCTGGTCTCGGTAAAGAGCACCTTGCTCTCCGAGTGGTGGGTCAGATCTTGCAGACCCTCGTTCGTAAAGTCGGACAAGATGGGAACGGCTACGGCGCGATAGGTATTTGCAGCCAGGAAGGCCATTGCCCAGTGGGCCGAGTTCTGACCCGAGAGGGCGATTTTATCTCCCTTCTCGAGACCAAAGCCCTTAAAGAGCAGGTGCAGGCGAGCAAACTGCTCGGCAACCTGAGCGCTCGTATAGGTAGCACCGCGATAGTCGCTCAAAGCGGGCTTGTCCCAATTGCGACGCAGACGCGTCTCAAGAAGTGTGCAATAATGTTCCATAAGATCTCTTTCGTTATCTGATTTTTTGTTAAATTTGCAACGGTCGATTCACGCGCACTATTCCTTATATCTTCGCAGAATCAGCCGCGAAGATCGAACAAAAAAGCGGAATGCAAAAATTTAAGGGACAAACACCCGTTTTTCGGGTAAAAAGACGAAATGAGGGGTAAAAATCCTTATTTAGGGGCGAAAATCGACGACTTAAAGCATTGATTGAGGTAAAAACAAGCTAAAAAGAGCCCAAAATGTTACAAATCGAACGCATCAAAGAGGCTGCAGCGAGGGTTGGATTCGACCTTTGCGGGGTCGTTGCAACCCGTCCACTCGATGCCGATGCGAATCGTTTTCGACACTGGATCGAGGCGGGCAACCACGCCTCGTTGGGCTATCTGGAGCGCAACATCGATAA
>JAFZFJ010000180.1 GCA_017555975.1 Alistipes sp.
GCGTCCGAAAGCTTGTAGTTACGCAGCAAGAGACGAACCTTCTGGTCGATAGCGTTGGCGTATACATAGTTAGGCGACTTCCAACCCAGGATGTGACGAGCACCCTCAGCCAGCATCGTCTTGTAACCCAGCTCAGCTACCATGGCACCGATCTCATCCGAGTAGATCAGCTCCGTGTTGCGGAAGGCGGTCGGCTTCACGCCAAACTCCTTCTTAATCGTGGCGGCGTGCAGCTTTACCTGATCCGTGAAGTCCTCCTTCGAGGCCAGCGAAGCCAGCGAGTGCGAATAGGTCTCAGCCAGGAACTCTACGCAACCCGTAGCAGCGAGCTGCTTGAACGAATCGAGTACCTCGGGGGCATAAGCCTTGAACTGCTCGATGGCAATACCCGTGATCGAGAACGAGCAGCGGAACTTGCCCTTATTCTCCTGAATGAGCTTCAGCAGCATGGCGTTCATCGGCAGGTAGCACTGACGAGCCACCTTCTGCAGAATCGAACGGTTCGAGAGATCGTCCAGATAGTTGTGGTCCTTACCCATGTTGATGAAACGATACTTCTTCAGACGCCAGGGCTGGTGAACCTGGAAATATAAACAAACGGTTTTCATAGGTTGTTATTGTTTTTTATTTGTTTGCACTCTCTTCAACGATGCGCTCGTAGATACCCTTCATCTTAGCGGCTACGTTGTTCCACTTGAGGTTGGTAACCTCCTCCAGACCCTTCGTCGAGAACATGTTCGACAGGGCGGGATACTTAATCAGACCATACATGGCGTCAGCCAGTGCGTCTACATCCCAGTAATCGACCTTCACGGCGTAGTCCAAGACCTCAGCTACACCACTCTGCTTCGAGATGATTACCGGCACATTCGAACGCATGGCCTCCAGGGGCGAGATACCAAAAGGCTCCGAAACCGACGGCATCACGTAGACATCCGACAGCTGGAACATCTTGTGTACATCCTCACCGCGCAAGAAACCCGTGAAGTGGAAACGGTCGGCGATACCCAGACGAGCCACACGACGAATCACGTGGTTCATCATATCACCCGAACCGGCCATCACAAACCGAACGTTCGGAACGCGCTTCAGCACCTTGGCGGCAGCCTCGACGAAGTAATCGGGACCCTTCTGATAGGTGATACGACCCAGGAAGGTGATGATCTTGTCGTCCACACCACGCTCGGGAGCGGCAGCAGCCTTCTCGGCAAAACGTACGGCGTTGTGTACCGTAACCACCTTGTTGGCGTCGATACCGTAGCGGTTGATGACGATGTTACGCGTGAGGTTCGATACGGCCATTACGCAATCAGCAGCCTGCATACCGGCCTTCTCGATGGCGTGTACCTGCGTATTGACATTCTCACCCGAACGGTCATACTCCGTAGCGTGCATGTGTACCACCAGCGGCTTACCCGATACACGCTTAGCAGCGATACCGGCGTAGTAGGTGAGCCAGTCGTGGGCGTGAATCACGTCAAACTGACCCTCCAGGTTCTTGGCCACCTGAGCGGCTACGACTGCATAGCGGGCTACCTCCTCCATGAGGTTGGCACCATACTTACCCGAGAAGGTGTAGCGCTGTTTCCAGCTGTCGGTCGTCGACCAAACGCTTTTACCCGTCTTGACGAACTCCTCGTGATAGGTTGCGTACTCCTCAGGCGAGATGTAGGGCACCATGTTCGAGTCAATGTGGATGAACGAGATCTTATCCAGAATGTCATTCTCGCCACTGGCGCTCGAACCATAGACAGCCTCGACATCGCTGGCGTTCACCACGCGGATGAAACGCTGATCCTCGTCACCGTAGGCGTGCGGCACCACGAACGTAACATCGACGCCGTTGCGTGCCAGGCCACGGGTCATGCCGTAGCATGCCGTTCCCAGACCTCCGGCAATGTGAGGCGGAAACTCCCAGCCGAACATTAATATTCTCATAGCTCTATTTTTTTATTTTTCGTTCGATTACTACTTTTTTGCGGCGGCTTTCTTTGCGCTCTTCTTCTCGGCCTTTACCTCCTCTTTGGCCTCCTTTTTCGGGGCGGCCTTCTTGGCGGAAGCCTTCTTTGCAGGCTTCTCCTTGGCGACCTTGTACTTGCGGATCATCTCATAGATATCCAGCACGGCGCTTACAGACCAAGCCTGCGAGATGGCACCACGCGAAGCATACGGGGGATCGGCGTCGTAGAGCTCGCAGATCGAACCGATGCCGTAGCTCTGGATGTCCTCCTCGAAGTACTCCAGAATCTCCTCGGCCGTCGGCAGGTAGCGCTCGCCGTTGATGTCAAAGGCGGCAGCTACGTAGAACGAGAGCAACCAGGGCCATACCGAACCGTTCTTGCCGGCGAAGTCACGCTCCGAGGGGCTACCCTCCTGCGAACCGCGGTAGAGCGGGTTGCGGGGCGACAGCGTACGCAGACCGCGCGGAGTCAGCAGGTGCTGACGGATCGTACGCAGCGTATCGAGAATCAGCTCCGACGAGATCATCTTGTATTTCAGACCGCAGGCAATAACCATGTTCGGACGAATGAAGTCGTTGGCACCCTCCTCGCCTACATAGTCGGCCAGGTAGCCGCCCAGCGGGAAGATGGCGTTGAACGAAGCCTTCGTCTTCTCGGGAATCTCCTGCCAAGCCTCGATAAATGCCTTGTCCTTGGCCGTCTTAGCCAGCTCGAGGGCATACATTACGGCGTTGTACCACAAAGCCTGAACCTCTACCTGGTAACCGTTACGCGGCGTAACAGCCTTGCCGTCGATCATCGAGTCCATCCACGATACCGGGAACTCGTTCGAGGTGGCCCAGATCAGACCGTTCTCGTTCAGCACGATGCGGCCGTCGATACCCTTGCGGTAGTTCTCCAGGATGCCCTTCATGGCCTCACCATAGTGCTCCCAGATGTACTTGGCACCTACCTGCTCCTCCAGACGCTGCAACGTCCAGAAGAACCACAGCGGAGCGTCCACAGCTACACGAGCCGAAGCCGTGCCGGTGAACATGCCGTCCTGCATCTCGTTAACCAGTGTGTCGAGTACTGCGATGCAGTCCTCCTTGTGGTTCTGCTCAAGCGTAATACCGGGCAGCGATACAAAGGTCTGACGACCCTGCTCACTGTGCCAGGGGTAACCCTTGATGACCTCCATGCGGCCACCCGGGCGACGTACCACAAATTGACGAGCAGCGTGCTCGAGGCAGCTGATGAAGTCTACCTTGTGCGTACGGCGGGCAATCGACTGCTCAAACTGCTCCTCGATCTCCTTGCCCGACTTCATCTCGTCCAGCGAAGCTGAGAAGACGATGCTCTCGCCCTTCTTCAGCTCGCACTCGAAGTAACCGGTCGTGAGCAGGTCCTCATAACCATCGTAACCGCGAGCCAGGTCCTGCAGATACTCAAAGTTGTAGTACCAATCGGGTGCGGGTACGAACTCGGCATCGGCCTTCGAGGTCTGCATGTAGAGCCACGGGAACGAACCGTACATGCGGCACTTCACACCGTTGATGGCGGGATACGAGTGGCCGTCGGCCTCCATGTTGGCTTTCGTCAGTGCGTGCTTGTCGCGGAAGGCCAGGAAGGGACGCAGACGGAGCTTCGTCTCCGAGTGTGCATCTACGAGCGTGTAACGGATCATAAGCTGCGTGCGCTTGTGGATCCAAAGCATCTCCTTCTTCAGGATCACACCACCTACGCGATAGGTAATCGTCGGGGTGGGGGTGTACTCGAAGTCGGTGATGTACTTGTGGCCACGCGGCTCATAAACGCCCTTGAAACGGTGCAGTGCCAGGTTGAACGACTGGTCGTGCTGCACGATCGTCTCGTCGAGCGACGAGAGAAGCACATAGGTGCGATCGCTGTCATCAATCGGTGCTACAATTAAACCGTGATACTTACGGGTGTTGCAGCAAACGATTGTCGTGCTCATGTAACCACCGATACGGTCGGTCGAGAGCATCTCGCGCTGGAGGGAATACTCAAGGTTTCCAAGCGAGGCTTTGTCGAATGTTAAGGCTGACATATCGTATAGAATTCTGTTCGTACCGATAAAGATATTAAAAATTTCGCTACGTTGTACCGAAAAACGAAAAAATATCTTTTAGCGGGTCAAAAAAGTTTGTAATTAATGTACCTCACCCCCTCTTTCGCCTGTGTTTGACAGGTGAAAGAAGGGGTCGAGGTTATGGTTCAAAAGGGCCGATTTTGCCCTTTTGGCAACACATTAAGCCCACTTAACAAGGGCGAAGTCCATGCGGTGGGGCAGGTGCTTGTTCTGCGGGAAGATACGCAGAGCGTAGTCGAACGTACCGGCCTCCTCAGGAACGAAGTCGAGCGAGTAGGTTACCAGCTGACCCTCGATCTTCGTGCGCTGGAGCTCGATCGTGCGCTTCACGTCAACCATCTCACGGCCAACGATCTGCTGAGCTACGACCATCTCAACGCCGATATCCTCGGGCTGCAGGTTCTGTACGTCGAGCGTTACCTCGAAGTGGTACTTCTCGCCTACGAATACGGCCTCCTGATCGATGCGTACACGCTCCGTGTTCACTACGCGAACAGCATCCCAAGCAGCCGAAACCTTACGCTTCCAAGCGGCAATCTCGCGAGCCAGCTGATAGCTGTTGGCTACGATCTCGCGCTTGCGATCTGCGAGCTTGTTGTAGAAACGATCCTCGTAGTCGATCAGCATGCGGTTCGTCGTGAAGTTCGATGCGATGTCGGCAATACAGCTCTTCACCGAAGCAACCCACTCGTGCGGAATACCATCCTCCGAACGGTTGTAGTATTTCGGGGCGATCTGCTCCTCGATCGTGTTGTAGATCATCTCGGCATCCAGCTCATCCTGGAAACGCTGGTCGGTGAAGGTGCGCTCCATCGGAAGCATCCAACCGGCACCCTCCTTGTAGCCCTCGACCCACCAACCGTCGAGTACCGAGAACTGCATAACACCATTCATTACGCACTTCTCACCCGACGTACCCGAAGCCTCCAGCGGACGGGTCGGCGTGTTGAGCCATACATCGACACCCTGTACCATGCGGCGAGCCAGCTCCATATCGTAGTTCTGCAGGAAGATAATCTTACCTACGAACTCCGGCATAGCCGAAACCTCCACGATGCGCTTGATCAGATCCTGACCCGGCTTGTCGTGCGGGTGAGCCTTACCGGCAAAGATGAACTGTACGGGGCGCTCCTTATTATTAACAATAGCCTTCAGACGCTCGAGGTTCGTGAAGAGCAGGTGAGCACGCTTGTAGGTAGCGAAACGACGGGCGAAACCGATCGTCAGTACCTCCGGCTTGATGCTGTCGATTACCTGCAGCATCTGACGGGGCGAATCCAGACGCACCTGACGCGGGTCGCTGTAGCGACGGCGGATGTGCTGAATCAGACGCTCCTTGAGCTTCATGCGCTCCGACCAGAGCTCCTCATCGGGAATATTGTTAACCTTCTGCCAGCCCGGGATGTCGTAGATGTGACCCGTGAAGGCGTCGTTGAAGTAGCGAGCGTAGAGACGGCGCAGCGACGTGGCGATCCAGGTCGGGAAGTGTACACCGTTCGTTACGTAGCCAATGTGGAGCTCGTTCTTGAAGTAGCCCGGCCACATGTTGCCCAGGATCTCCTTCGATACCTCACCGTGCAGCCACGATACACCATTCACCTCCTGCGAGAGGTTGCAAGCCAGTACCGACATCGAGAACTTCTCGTTCGGATCGTTCGGGTTGGTCTTACCGAGGTTGATGTACTGCTCCCAGGTGATACCCAGCACGTCGGGATAGTGCGACATGTACTGACGGATCATCGACTCGGGGAAGGCGTCGTGACCGGCCGGTACGGGGGTGTGGGTCGTGAAGAGCGACGACGAACGGATTACCTCCAGAGCCTCCGAGAACGACAGGCGCTTGTGGTTTACCAACTCGCGGATACGCTCGATGCCGATGAAGGCGGCGTGACCCTCGTTGCAGTGGTATACGTCGTGCTTGATACCCATCTGGCGCAGGGCGCGGATACCACCAATGCCGAGCAGGATCTCCTGCTTGAGGCGGTTCTCCCAGTCACCACCATAGAGGTAGTGGGTAATCTGACGATCCTCCTCGAGGTTGGCCTCGTAGTCCGTATCCAAGAGGTAGAGGTCCGTACGACCCACCTGGCAGAGCCATACGCGGGCCGAAAGGGTGCGGCCCGGCAGTGCTACCGTAACCGTTACCCAGTTACCCATAGCATCGCGTACGGGCGAGATGGGCAACTTATAGAAGTTCTGCGCCTCGTAGGTGGCCTCCTGGGCACCCTGCGACGAGAGACGCTGCGTGAAATAACCATAACGGTAAAGCAGACCTACGGCAGCCATCGGTACGTTCTTGTCCGAGGCCTCCTTCAGGTAGTCACCGGCCAGAATACCCAGACCACCCGAGTAAATCTTCAGCGACGAGTGCAGACCATACTCCATCGAGAAGTACGAAATCGTCGTAGCACCCTCGGCGGGCTTCTCCTCCATGTAGGCACGGAAGTCGGCATACACGGCGTCGAGCTGTGCGAGGAACTCCTTGTCCTGCTCGAGCTGCTTCAGACGCTCCATCGGCAGCTTGTCGAGGAAGGCGATGGGGTTCTGGTAGCTCTCAACCCACAGCTTCTGATCGATACCCTCGAACAGGTCGCGGGCAGCAGCGTTCCAGCACCACCAGAGGTTGCGCGAAAGCTCCTCCAGCGCGTGCAGACGTGCCGGCAGGTTCTTGTCGATCATCATGCGGCTCCAGTTGGGCTTCTCAGCGAAAAGCTGCTGGCGTACGAAGTTGATCTGCTCGTTGCGCGCGCCACCCTCGCCCAATACGGCGCGGTTCGTGCGCAGTACCGAGCTCTCCAGAGCCTCGGCATAAGCCTGCTCGTAGAAGGGGAAGAGGTTCGACCAGAGGGCCGTGTGCGAGATCTCGAGGGCCGACTTGCGCGTAGCCTCTACCTGCTGCTCGTTCATCAGGCTGAAGCGCAGCAGTGCGTCAGCGATCTTCATCGTCACCTCCATGTCGTTGTAGTCATCGCGACGGATCACCTCCACACCGGCGTGCTCCGAGCGCTTGTCAACCCACATACCGAAGCCGGCCAGGGTCGTCGTGATGGTCGGAACCGAGAAGGCAACCGACTCCAGCGGGGTGTAGCCCCACGGCTCGTAGTACGACGGGAATACCGTTACGTCCATACCTACGAGCAGCTCGTAGTAGTGCTTGTTGAAGATGCCGTCGTTGGCGTTCAGGTAGGTCGGAACGAAGATTACCTTCACCTTCGACTGCTCGGTCGTCAGGATCGAACCGTTCAGGTTGTTTACGATCTGGTCGTTCTGCAGGTACTCCAGACGGTGCGTCGAGTACTTGTACTGACCCAGGTCGATCGGGTTCTTCTTATCCTGCAGGTGAGCCTGCAGATCGGCACGGGCACCCGTGTTGGCTGCCGGTACGGTGATGTAAGCCAGTACCTCACGCTCCAGCTTGTCCGACATAGCCAGACGCTTGAGCGACTCGAGGAGGATATCCAGACCCTTGTTGCGGAACTCGTAGCGACCGCTCGTGCCGACGATCATCGGCTCCTTCTCAAACTTGTGACCCAGGCAAGCCTCAGCAACCTCGATCATCGCCTTGCGAGCCTCCTTGCGCTTCTGGTCGAACTCCTTACCCG
The DNA here is from genome assembly GCA_017555975.1 of Alistipes sp. Taxonomy (GTDB): domain Bacteria; phylum Bacteroidota; class Bacteroidia; order Bacteroidales; family Rikenellaceae; genus Alistipes. The sequence continues at coordinate 7,656 of JAFZFJ010000180.1, forward strand.
TCCAAACGATGTCGTTCTCGAAACCGTTGGGCGTTACGCAGTCCGGCTCACGACCGATCAGGTACTTGCACTCGTTGGCCGTAATGTCGCTCACGGTGCAGAAGGCATCCGTGTGAGCAGCACCCATCTTCTCGATCGAGTGCTTAGCCATTACGTTGAACTGGCGGGCCAGGTCATCGGCGTTGAACTTCGTCAGCTCGTTGTAGAGCGGGAGGTGGTTACCGGCAATGCAGCGGCCCATCACCGTAGCGTGGGTCGAGAAGAGGGTAGCGATGTAGGGGGCGTTCGAACGCAGGTAGAGACCACCGGCAACGGTCATCCACTCGTGGAAGTGAGCGGCAACCTTCTCCGTGGCGGTGCAGAAGGTATCTACGTACGAGGCGATTACCTGACCGGCAGCCCAACCAAAGAGCACCGGCTCTACATAATCCCACTGACCCGACAGCGAGTCAACGTGGTACTGCTCCCACAGCTGCTTGAGAATCTCGTCCTTCTTCGAGAAGAGCGACGTGAAGTCGATCAGGATGGCCATCGGCGAACCCTGGATGTTCCAGTGACCTACACGGATACGGATGCCCTTCTCATAAACGCTCTGGCGCCATGCGCGCAGCAGCGTAGCATCCTCCGTAAACTCGGGGTTGTTGCCCTCGTGCTGCAAATCGGGACCAATCACTACGTAGTGATCACCAAATTTGCGAAGTGCACTCAAGGCTTTCGTAGCAATGACGGTGTGGATACCACCGACCTTGTTGCATACCTCCCAGCTTACTTCAAATAAGTAATCGGGAGTCATCTTCGTGTTATTCATATGTTGTTTAATTTGTTGTAAATCCGAATAAATACTATTCGCGTTGAAGGCGCAAAGGTAATACTTATATTTATATCCTGCAACTTTTTCAAAAAATTAAAAAACATTTTTCGATTGTTGCTCGATGTGTGTTATCTGTTTGTGTTATAGGTCAAATAGCGAGCCGATTACGCGGTCCGAGAGTAGTAACTTTTCGCCCGGAATGTACACCTTGTCGCTCTCGATTTCTAAAAGTCCCTCTTGGCGATGTTTCTCGCATTTTTGGCGAATTTTGGCAGCGATTTCTGTGCCAAAGCGGTGTTCGAAATCAGCCATGAAGAAGCCCTCTGCAGTGCGTAAACGGGTCATCAGATACTCCTCGCGGAGCTCCACTTCGCCCAATTCCTCGCGCTCGGGTGCAGCCCCTTGCAGATAGCCCTTTACTGAGCTGACGTTCCATTGACGCGAACGACCGTCGAAGGAGTGGGCCGCAGGGCCGATTCCCAGGTAGGGTGTGCCGTCCCAATAGCTGCTGTTGTGGCGGGCTCGGTAGCTCGGAAGTGCGTAGTTTGACACCTCGTAATGCTCCATACAGGCCTCTGTTAATTGCTTGTGCATCAATAGGTATTCCGCTTCGGCCACCTCGTCCGAAATCTCTTGCAACTCGCCCTTTTCGACCATGCGTCCGAAGCGTGTCCGCTCCTCGATCGTGAGCAGGTAGGCCGATATATGTTGCACACCGAGTTTGAGCGCTTCGTGAATCGAGTGCGCTAACTTTTCGCCTCCGAATCCGGGGACGCCAAAAATCAGGTCGATGGTGATGTTGTCGAAACCGACATCTTGGGCGCGCTTCACTGCTTCGATCGCCTCTTGAGCCGTGTGGCGACGATTCATCAGACGTAGGCAGTCGTCGTCGAAGGATTGGATGCCCATCGAGAGGCGGTTGATGCCCATGGCTCGCAGTTCGCGCAGATATTTCTCCGTCAGATCGTCGGGGTTGGCCTCTAAGGTGGTCTCCTCCACCTCGCTGCAATCAAAATATCGCTCGGTTGCCGCTAGGAGTTGTTGCGTCTGGTGCGGTGCGAGTAGCGAGGGTGTTCCACCGCCGAAATAGCGGGTTCTTATCTTTTTATCGCTTAGATAATCAGCGCGTTGTTCGATCTCTTCACACATCTTCTTCACCACTTCGGGTAGCTCCTTGAGTGCTGCCGTGCGATAGAAATCACAGTAGCTGCAGATGCGTTTGCAAAAGGGTATATGGAGGTAAATGCCGGACATACTTATTACAAAGATAACATTTTTTTTCGATTTTATGCGGCATATTTTGCACTTCGCTTGCGGGCAGCGAATGGGAAATACCTTTGTATGTCCCATCCGCGCCCACTGCACAAAGCCCAAAGTCTGCTCGCCTATACTTATTATATATATAGCCGCCTGGTCGACCGCGGTGGTTTAAAGACGTTTTGTTCTGATTTTCACTGCAGAAGTGCCCAGAACAGCTCTGTTTTGGCTCCATTTGTTACCGAATTGTTAAATTTATTTAAATTATTTGTAAAAAATTTGCGTAAATCAAATTCTTGCCTTACCTTTGCAGCGAAGTTTTAAGGTTCATTTAGGTTAGTAGTTTTAGGTTGGTAGAGGAATGATCGGCCGGTTGTCGTGCTAAGCACGACTAAGATTCCCCGAGC
>JAFZFJ010000181.1 GCA_017555975.1 Alistipes sp.
CGCTCAGTAGTCTGTGCTGCTGCCGAGAGGGCAAACGTAGCACAGAGCAGCGCAAATAGATATTTCATAATCAGAAGGTTTTGATTACTCCTCCACGATGCGGATCGAGAGGATCAGATCACCCGGGCGGATGTCGTCGATCACATCCACACCCTCGACTACCTTACCGAAGCAGGTGTGGCGACCGTCGAGGTGCTGCGTGTTCTGTCGGTTGTGGCAGATGAAGAACTGCGAACCACCCGTATCCTTGCCGGCATGTGCCATCGAGAGCACACCGCGATCGTGGTACTGACGCGGAGCCGAGGTCTCACACTTGATGCGGTAACCCGGGCCACCCGTACCGTCACCACGCGGGCAACCACCCTGGATCACGAAGTCGGGAATCACACGATGGAAGGTCAAACCGTCGTAGAAGTTGTGGTTGGCCAGATCTACAAAGTTCTGCACCGTGCCGGGCGTTGCATCGGCATACAGCTCGGCTTTCATGGCACCCTTCTCGGTCTCGATCAGGGCATAGAGTTTCTTGTCGCTCATAGTTATTGCATTTGATTTGTTTTTAGGGAGATAGAGGCACAAAGCGCCCACGATCAGTACCACTGCAAGCACCGATCCGATCAGTAGAAATAGTCTGTTGCGTTTCATATCTTCTACAAAGATAGGGATTTTTCGAAAAAAAACACTATCTTGTGACCAAAATAAGAAACGAATTCGATAGACCTATGAAAACGACTTTAAAAAGTGTACTTCTTATCCTGTTTCTGACGCTGCTCTGTGGCGGCTCGACGACCGCCCGCCAGCGTGTAGAGGCCGGTCAGCTGACCCTTTGGTACAAAGCCCCGGCTGCCGATTGGAACGGTGCGCTGCCGCTCGGCAACGGCCGCCTCGGCGCCATGATCTTTGGCAATGCCGACGACGAACTGCTGCAGCTGAACGAGAATACGCTCTACAGCGGTGAGCCCGCCACGCGTTTCACCGACCTGGACATCACGCCAACCTACCCCGAGATGGTACGCCTGCTCGAGGAGGGTAAGTATATGGAGGCCTCCGAGCTCTTAAAGCAGTGGACGGGTCGCCTGCATGAGTGTTACCAGCCACTGGGCGATTGGCACATTCGCGACTTCCGTGGTGGCAAGGCGAAGAGCTATCGCCGCTACCTTGATCTGGAGCGCGCCGTAGCGACAGTGGAGTATGAGCGCGACAACTACGCCTTCCACCGCGAGATCTTCGCCTCGCACCCCGACGAGGTGATTGTCATGCGTCTGACGACCGATTGCCCCGTGGGTTGGGATATCGCCGTGAGCCTCTCCTCGCCCCACCCCGTCACCACGAAGATCGACGCCCGCAAGCGCATCGTATCGATGGGCGGCCAGGCTCCCGGCCGCGTCGATCGCCGCAACTACTCGGACTTCGAGGCGTGGGGACATGAGGCGCGCCACCCCTATCTCTTCAACGAGGATGGCTCGCGCACGGGTAAGCCCCGCGTGCTCTATGGCGAGGATATCAACGGCATGGGTACCTTCTTTGAGAGCCGTCTGGAGGTGCGCGTCGACGATCCGAAGGCCGAGATCACCAACCTGGGTGATCAGCTGCGCATCCGCGGCGCCAAGCAGAGCGAACTCCTCGTCTCGGCAGCCACCAGCTACAACGGTGCTCACCAGAGCCCCTCGC
>JAFZFJ010000182.1 GCA_017555975.1 Alistipes sp.
ACGGTGGAGAACAACCGCTGTGACCAGCTGGCTGTGGCGGCCGCCAACGGCTCGAACCTCTCGGAGGATTATGGCTATCAGCCTGAATAACCGATACAAATTTGGCAATATCGAAAGATATTGCTATTTTTGTCTAATCTAGTAATAAAGAACAGACTATGTTTAAGACCTATTTGCGATTGCTGGGCTTTGCTCGTCCGATCGAGAAATATGCCATTCCGTACTTTTTCTACTCGCTCTTCTATGCGGTGTTCAACTCGTTGACTTTCGTGCTGATCGTGCCGATCATGAACACGATGTTCGACCCGGAGTACACCTTCGAGCGGGTTACCGAGCTCCCTCCCTTTGAGCTCAAGGCGGACTACCTGACCTCGTTCTTCAACTACATCTACTCGCTTATGTATGCCGAGTATGATCGCCAGCGTGTGCTGATCATGCTCGCCCTCTTCACGATCACGATCAGCCTCCTGAGCAACTTCTTCCGCTACATGGGAGCCTGGACGGTGGAGTCGATGCGTGCCCGCACGCTGCAGCGCATGCGCGACGAGATGTTTTCGCGCGTGATGGATATGAATGTCGGCTACTTCAGCGACCAGCAGAAGGGCGACATCATCTCGCGCATCACGGCCGATGTGAATGTTGTGCAGTTCTGCATCACGAATACGCTGCTCGTAGCCTTCCGCGAACCCTTCCTGATCATCGGCTATGTGGCGATGATGATCATGCTCTCGTGGGAGTTGTCGATCTTCTCGGTGCTCTTCCTGCCCCTCGTGGCGCTCTTGATTGGTAGCATCGTGAAGCGCCTGCGCCACCCGGCACGCACGAACCAGAAGCGCCTGGGCGAGATGGTCTCGACGCTCGATGAGTCGCTGGCGGGTGTGAAGGTGATCAAGAGCTACAACGCTACGGAGTATGTGAAGAAGAACTTCTTCGGCATCAACGCCGATGTGGCACGCCTCACCCTCTCGATGGCGCGTCGTCAGCAGCTGGCCTCGCCCATGAGTGAGTTCCTCGGCATCACGGCCGTGGGTGTGGTGTTGGTCTTTGGCGGTATCTTGGTGGGCAACGGCTCGCTCGATCCGGGTAGCTTCATCGCCTTCGTGGCGATCTTCTCGCAGATCACGCGCCCCGTGCGCCACTTCGTCGATCAGTTTGCCAACATCAACCAGGGTATTGCTGCCGGTGAGCGTATCTTCCAGCTGGTGGATTCGCGCCCCGCAATTATGGATCGCGCCGATGCGAAAAAGTTCGAGGGATTGAAGGAGAAGATCGAGTTCCGCAATGTACACTTCAGCTACGATGGCCAACGAGAGGTGATCGACGGCGTTTCGTTTGAGGTTAAGCGCGGCCAGACGGTGGCGCTGGTAGGCCCTTCGGGCGGCGGTAAATCGACCCTCTCGGAGTTGATCCCGCGCTTCTACGATCCCGCTTCGGGTGAGATCTGCATCGATGGTGTATCGCTCACGGACTATACGCAGGAGAGCTTGCGTGCCCATATGAGCATCGTGGCGCAGGAGACCGTGCTGTTCAACGACTCGATCGAGGGTAACCTGCGCATGGGTAAGCCCGACGCTACGCGCGAGGAGATTGTGCGTGCGGCGCAGATCGCCAATGCCGAGGAGTTTATCAATCAGCTCCCCGAAGGCTACGAGAAGAATATCGGTGACCGAGGTGGAAAACTCTCGGGTGGTCAGCGTCAGCGCCTCTCGATTGCCCGTGCTGTGTTGAAGAACCCCGAGATCCTGATCCTCGACGAGGCTACCTCGGCGCTCGATACCGAGAGCGAGAAGCTCGTGCAGGAGGCCTTGAACAACCTGCTCAAGGGTCGTACTTCGGTGATTATTGCTCACCGTCTTTCGACCATCCAGGGA
>JAFZFJ010000183.1 GCA_017555975.1 Alistipes sp.
AACCAGCATGTGAAGGTGGTGATCAATACCTACTATAACGAACAGCTCGGTTCGTTCCGCTTCGAGGCGACGCCTTGGACCGAGAAGAACGAAGAGGTGAACTTTAACTAATGAAGATGATGCTACGACGCCTATATATACTGCTTCTGGGGGCACTGCTCTGGGTGGAATGTACGCCTGATGCCGCCCTCGATCCGGATCAGGTACCCGAAGGTACACCGATCGAGATGGTGATGCGCTTTGGTGCGCCGGCCGGGAGCAATGTGGTGATTTCGCGCCAGACGATGCCCGAGCTCTCGGACGAGTCGAAGGTGTGGAACCTCTACATCTTCCTCTTCGACAGCGAAGGCAATAAGATCTATGGCCGCTACTTCGACGGTGCAGAGGCGTTGGCATCGGAGGCAGCCGTAACGAGTGCCACCTCCGACGCCTGGTATGTCACCGTGCCCGAAGGCGACGAGCAGAGTTGTGGCGGCGTGATCAAGATCAAGACCATCGCCAAATCCGACTGTAAGATCTTCGCCATCGCGAACATCGATAACCAGATGTACAGCTTCTCGCCCGAGACCTTCCAGCTCATTCAGCACCAAGACGACCTGCTGAATCTGGTCGTGAAGCTCAACCAGCAGTTCATCGAGCGCAGCGGCTTCTTCCCGATGACCGGCGAGCTCTCACCCGTGAATACGGCCTCGCTCTCAGGCACGCTGCAACTCAAGCGCCTCGATGCAAAGGTGCGCTTCTGGGTACGCAGTGGCCGCAACGACATCAAGTCGCTCTCGATCGAGAAGTGGCAGGTCATCAACGCCTCGGCCGACACCTACCTCATGAGCCGCGATGTGCGCCAGAAGTATGGCGTCACGACGGCCGATTCGGGCATCGACTACTTCGAATCGCCGACGAAAAACATCGAGGTGGAGGAGGTCTATGCGGGCGGTTCGACCACTACGACCGACGACGACAAGACGCGCTACGGATTCTCGTTCTACCTGCTGGACAACGCCCTCACGCCCAAGAAAACACCAGGCTCGTATGCCGATCGCGAGCGTCAGGTGAAGCTCGACGACGGCAAAAATGGCGAGTGGGAGTATGCGAACGATCACTCGACCTATGTGGTGCTGACAGCCCACATCGAGATGGATACGAACTACTCCTCCGACGGCATCTACGCCGAGGGTGCTACGCTGAACGCCACGGTGAAATACATCATCCACCTGGGAGACTTCACCAACAGCGGCCCTGCCAACTTCTCCACTGAGCGCAACACCTCCTACACCTACACGGTGAATATCAACGGTGTGAACGACATCCGCGTCGAGGTAGAGAGCTCGAACGACGAGGAGGAGGGTGTGACAGAGAACTCACCCGGCGCAAGTGGTGAGGTAACGATCGCCCTGCAGGAGATCTACCACTGCGACTCCCACTACACCTCGCATGTGATGAGCTTCAACCAGAAGTACATCAAGCCCGAGAAGATCACCTGGTATGTGCGCACCCCCTTCAGCGAGGGTAAGCCGGTGCAGGTGAACGGTACGGACATGACCACGGGTCTCGATTTCCGCTGGGTGGAGTTCCGCCTCAACGAGCGTTGGAACAACATCTATTCCAACAACCGTGAGCTCTACAAGCCCCACAGCCTGCGCCGCGATGCCAATGGCAACGCCTAAGCCTCGGCCGATGGCAAGAAGATGTATGTAGACGAGCTGGTACGCTACCTGCGTGAGCAGAAGTATGCCTACGACGCCGGTGAGCGCAACGACTTCGACGACAACGGCGAGATCAAGCTGACAGCCTTCGTCAACGAGTTCTACTACGACGAGCACCCGATCACGGGCGCAAAGGATCGCTCGCTGTGGAAGCAAGTGGTCAACCAAGACCAGATGCGTCTGCTGCACATCCTCTCCGACGCCCACTCAAGCGCCGACGGCGAGAGCACGGTGGTCGGCTCCTCCTACACGATCCAGCAGCAATCGATCCAGTCGGTCTACAACGCCCAGGCCGAGGGTCTGAACACCGCCTGGGGCATGGAGCATGTCGACGAGTACCCCTCGTTGACCTACAACTCGGCAGGCACGGGCACGAGCGAGCAGCGCGGTAATACGGAGGTCTACAACGGCCGTATCAACACGCTCCGCGAGTGGGGTTTGATCGGCGCATCGAACACCGTCTTCAAGAACACGGTGCGCTGGGACGAGTACCTAAACCTGACCTCACAGAACGATGCAACAATGCTGCACACCGGCACGACCCACCCCAACGGACGCAACTACAACTACCTGCGTTACTCGTGCATGGCACGCAACCGCGACAACAACGGCAACGGCGTGATCGACCCGAGTGAGGTGCGCTGGTACCTCGCCTCGATTCGTCAGCTGGTGGGCATCTGGATGGGTGCTGACGGCGTGGATAACACGGCGCGTCTCTACCAGCGCAATGCGCAGGAGAAGGCAAGCAGCGACGAGGTCA
>JAFZFJ010000184.1 GCA_017555975.1 Alistipes sp.
ACTACCCGATGATCGTCATCCCCGAGATGTTCAACAAGACGGAGATCACCGTGGAGAAGATCGTCAACCTCGTCATCTCGGCCATCATCAAGCGTAAGATTATGGGCATGGACTACGGTGCTGCCGTCATCTCGGAGGGTGTATTCCACTCGCTGTCGGATGAGGAGATCAAGAAGAGCGGCATCCACTTCACCTACGACGACCACGGCCACCCCGAGTTGGGTAAGGTATCGAAGGCTCACATCTTCAACGAGATGATCGAGAAGAAGGTGAAGGAGCTGGGTCTGAAGGTGAAGAGCCGTCCCGTAGAGTTGGGTTACGAGGTTCGTTGCCAGACCCCGATCGCTTACGATTTGACCTATTGCTCGGAGCTGGGTATCGGTGTACACAAGCTCTTCTCGGAGGGTAAGACGGGCTGCATGGTGTATGTAGACTCGGAGGGTAACGTTTCGCCCCTCTACCTGAAGGATCTGCAGGATCCCACGACGGGCAAGATTCCTCCCCGTCTGGTGGATATCCACTCGGACAAGTTCTCGTCGGTGGTTGAAAACATCATCAACGCCATCGAGCCGGCTGACTACGAGGCTGCCAAGGCCTATGTGGCTAATCCCGAGGAGTTTGACTTCCGTAAGATTCTGAACTGGTAATCGCCGGTTGAATCATAAACGAAGCGCCCGCATCAATCGATGCGGGCGCTTTTTCTGTGGCTATCTCTGCGCATTATGCATTGCGCTGGTTGCGGAAGACGATGATCAGGCAGATGGTCATGATGATGATCGAGAGGCTGATGATCGCGATACCGGCCAACTCGGCGTAGTAGTCCGAGACCGAGAAGACGCGTTGTACGAAGGGCGACTTGATCTGCGTGAAGAGCAGACCCATCATCGATGCTGCCGACAAGATGGCCAGCACGATGTTCAGCTGTCGCGCCTGGTGCAGGCGGTTCGAATCGCTCAGCATGGCGAGTGCCTTGTCGTTGTATTGCATCTTGGTCTTGACGCGCTCCATAGCTACCTCCAGGCCGAAACATAGACGTATGCTCTCCTGCATATTGCGCAGATTGACCTCGCCCACCTCCTCGAATCGTGAGGTGGCATTGGCCAGTAACAGACGAAGTTCAACATTCTCGTTGATCGAACGCTCCACATATTTATAATTGACGGCGCGCGTTGAGCTGTCGAGCAGGGCGTGTGTTTGGCTCTTGAGGGCCTTGTTTGCTACCGAGAGAATGTGGCGTTGGATGAACGATGTCTCAATCAGAACACTCAACTCCGGCCAGCGTAGGCTCCAAGCGCTACCCTCTTTCTGTTGCAAGAAGGGCAGTGGGCTCTTCGGTGCCCACTCGATGCCACCCTCATTTTGAGATGCGCGGTGAGGCGCATCAATCCAAATGTTCGTGAGGATGGATACGCAGGAGGTATCGTTGAGCATGATTAGCTCATCTTTTGTGGCGGCGATGTTTTCGGAGTTGATCTTTTGACCATACTCCTTGCGCATATCCTGCCATTCGTACTGATTGGTCAGAATGCTGTGCATCGCGGCCGTGATGTTCAAATCCGGGTGATCCTCCATCTCCACGATCGGAAAATCGAGGTCGTCGGTGCAGGGACCAATGTCGAAATAGAGGTAATGGCTCTCCTTGGCGGAGGTGGTTGTGCGGTTGCAGAGCGTGTTGCGTTGCTCCTGCATCAGTTCGGGGAAGGAGATATAGGCACGCTCGGGATGCGTGACGAGGAGGCAGTTGATGCTGTCCTTTTGATCCAGATCGTGTAGGCTGCTCAGCAGTTCGGTCGTAAGAGCTCCACCCGCCTCCTTGCTGTTGAAGGGGATGTAATAGCGCACGACTGCAAAGCGGTCGAAGTAGGTGGTAGCCTCTACCGTCATCAGCCCCTTGAACGAGTCTGTAATGCCGTCTGTTACGCTTTCGAACATCTCTTGTTTGAACGAAAACGGGTACTCTCCCAGTCGGTAGCGACGGATATCCTCCTGCTCCGGATCGCGTGTGTAGATCGAGTCGAACAACGAATTGCCGAGGACTCGATCAGCGAATTTTTCGGGCGAGAAATCGGCAGACAACGAGAATGCCTGCATGTAGACGATGTTGAGCGATTGGTAGCGTAAACTTCTCATCTTCTGGACTTATTCCGTTTTGTAGAGTGCAATATCTTCGGCCGTGGAGTTTAGGATGCGTGTGTGGGCTTCGGCTAGCTTACCTTCGGCAATGCTGCAGAAGTGCTCAGCAGATTCGGCGTATAATTCAGCATGGCGTGATGCCTCGCGGGCCAGTAGGTAACCCATCAACAGATAGCCGGCGCTCTCCACCAAACGGCGTGCATGCAACTCTTTGAAACCTGTAGCTTGGGCTTCGAGTTCTGCTACCCGTTCAACCAGGCTTTCGTATTGGCTTTTTAGGATGGCCAGACGTGCCACGATGGATTGCATCGTCTCGCTGTATGATTCTTCGGCGTAGCGGTTGATCTGCTCCGTGTAGGTGCCCTTGGTGACGGCGTTGATGGCGGCCACCACCTGCATCTGTGAGGTGCCCTCGTAGATCGACATGATGCGTGCGTCGCGGTAGATGCGCTCGCAGGCATAGTCCTTCATGTAGCCCGAACCGCCGTGAATCTGAATCGAATCGTAGGCTATCTGGTTTGCATATTCGGAGGCAAAAAGTTTGACCATCGGGGTGAATCCATCGGCCAGACGGCTGTAGAATTTCAGCTCCTGGCGCTCTTCACTCTCCAGTTTGCGTTCCTTGGAGATAGCTTCTAACTGCTTGTAGATCTCCACGAAACGAGTTGTTTCATAGAGGAGCGTGCGGACTGCTTGCGTCTTGGCGTGCATCTCCTTCAGTAGTTCGCTTACGGCCATAAATTGGATGATTGCCTTGCCAAACTGCTGACGCTCGTGGGCGTATTTCAGTGCCTCGCGATAGGCAGCTTCGCAGGTGCCGACGGCTTGTGCGCCAATGCCTAAGCGGGCTGCATTCATGAGCGACATGACATATTTAATCAGTCCCATGCGGCGATCACCCACCAACTCGGCTGGTGCATCCGTGTAGACCAACTCGCAGGTCGGTGAGCCCGTGATGCCCAATTTGTGTTCGATGCGACGCACCTTGACGCCTCCATTTTGTTTGTCGTAAACGAACATCGATAGGCCACGCGCATCGCTTGAACCCGCTTCTGTGCGAGCCAGGACGAGCGAAAGGTCGCCATCGCCATTGGTGATGAAGCGTTTGACGCCATTCAGCAGCCAGGTGTTGCGCTCCTCGGACCAGGTGGCCTTCAGCATTGCAGCGCCTAAATCCGAGCCGACATCGGGCTCGGTGAGGGCCATTGACCATGTGGCGCCATTGACCGTGCGACGGAGGTATTTCGCCTTCTGTTCCTCGGAACCAAACTCATTGAGCGTCTCGGCGCAATCCTGCAGACCCCAGATATTTTGAAAACCGGCATCGCCACGCGCAATCATCTCGTTGGTCATAATCGAGGTTACGAGCGGTAGGTTCAAGCCGCCATAGGTGCGCGGTAAGGACATGCCATCCAGGCCGGCAGCCTGCATTGCCTTTAAGTTTTCGACCGTGCCCGAGGCATAGCTTACGCGGTCGCCTTCGTGGCGCGGACCTTCGAGATCGACCCCTTCAGCATGCGGAGCAATGACCTCTGCGCAAATTTCGCCGGCTAGCTCCATCACGCGACGGTATGAATCGATGGCGTCGTCGTGGTGCTGCGGTGCGTAGTCGTAGGCTGACTTTTCGGCAAAATCACGCTCGCGAAGTTTGATGATTCGCTCCATGAGCGGATGGTCGAATTGGATCGCTAACTCCTTATTATCTAAATAAAAATTGGCCATTACTTCGAGTTTTGCTTGTAGTACTTGATCAGCTTCGGAATCACATCGTTCACATCTCCCGTAATGGCATAATCAGCCAGGCGTGTGATGGGTGCATCGGGATCGGTGTTGATCGAGATAACGAGTGCCGATTGGTCCATGCCGGCCGTGTGCTGAATTTGTCCCGAGATGCCACATGCGATGTAGAGCTTCGGACGAACGGTTACGCCCGTCTGACCGATTTGGCGTTCGTGCTCGGCAAAGCCGGCATCCACGGCCGAGCGTGAAGCGCCGACCTCGCCACCCAATACTTCGGCCAGCTCGTGCACCAGTGCGAAGTTCTCCTTCGACCCCATGCCGTAACCGCCGGCTACGATGATCGAAGCGCCCTTAATGTCGATCTTTCGCTCGGCTATCTCTCGGTGCAAAATCTTGACCGACAGGTCGCTATCTTGTAGCGCTTCCTGCCAGGCTATCGTTTTACGCTCACCACGACCCGGCTCGGAAGCCTCCTCCTTGCGCATGACACCCTCGCGTACGGTAGCCATTTGCGGGCGATGTTCGGGGTTGATGATTGTGGCGATGATGTTACCACCAAAGGCGGGACGAATCTGATAGAGCAAATTCGTATACTCCTTACCCGTCTTGGGGTCGTTGTGGTCGCCGATTTCGAGCTGGGTGCAGTCGGCTGTCAGGCCACTGTGCAGCGCCGATGAGACGCGCGGAGCAAGATCTCGACCGACCGACGTGGCTCCGAAGAGCACGATTTGCGGTTGTTCTTGACGAATCAGTGCCGACAAAACAGCCGTGTGGGGCAAGGTGCGGAAAGGGGCAAAACAAGCATCGTCCGCTACCCAAACTGTGTTGGCACCATAGCGAGCAAGCTCCTGCTCGATGCCTTCGGTTCGGTGACCGATAACGACGGCTTCGGTGCGGATGCCGAGTTGGGCCGCCAACTCACGACCTTTGGTCATCAGTTCCAGGCTTACGTCGGCGATCTTACCCCCTTCGAGTTCTATATAGACAAAAAGATTGTTCATGGTTGCTTTGAATGGGTTTAACCAATCGTGTGGGCGGCCATCAGCTCCTGGATCAGCGCCTCCAACTCCTCATCTGTGCCACTGAGACGCTTGGCCTCCTTGGCCTGGAAGACGACATTCTCGATGCGCTTTACCTTAGTGGGCGAACCCTGCAGGCCAAGCTGCGTCGAGTCGGGGTTGATATCTGCGGCCGACCACTCGATAATCTGCAATTCGGGCTTTTCGGCTACACGTTGTGCGGTAAACGAATCGGGCTCGGCTGCAATCTCCGAAGCGGTGCGAGCCGACTTGTAGTGCATGAGGCGTTTGGCGTGACGTGGACGGCACTGCGGAGCGGATCCCGTAACCGTAATCACGGCCGGTAGCGGGCACTCCACTACCTCCAGGCCGGCATCGATTCTACGACGAATCGTGAGCGAGCGTGCTCCCACCTCGATCACCTCCTCGGCGTAAGTTACTTGCGGAAGTGAGAGCTTCTCGGCTACCTGCGGACCCACCTGAGCTGTGTCGCCATCAATAGCCTGGCGGCCGGCGACAATCACATCAGGGTTGATTTTGCGCAAAGCGCAGGAAAGTGCATAGGAGGTTGCCAGCGTGTCGGAGCCGGCAAATTCGCGACCCGAGAGCAGGTATCCCCCATCGGCGCCACGATACATTGCCTCGCGGATAATGTCAGCTGCACGTTGCGGGCCCATCGTCAGCAGGTAAACCTTCGTCCCTGCGATGCGCTCCTTGAGGTTCAAGGCAAGCTCCAAGGCGTGGAGGTCCTCGGGATTAAAAATAGCCGGCAGAGCGGCACGGTTAACCGTACCCTCTGCCGTCATTGCATCTTTGCCGACTTGTCGTGTGTCTGGCACCTGTTTGGCCAACACGACAATGTTCAAAGCATTCATATGATTTGGTTTTCGTGACTTATCGGATCACCGTCTCGTCGCGGTCGGGACCCACCGAGATCACCTTAACGGGAACGCCCGTCTCGCGCTCGATGAACTCTACATAGGTCTTGAAGGCGGCGGGGAACTCCTCATAGGTGCGGCACTTGCGCAGATCGCACTGCCAACCCTCGAAGTCGGTGTAGATCGGCTCTACATCCTCCTCGATCGAGAAGGGGAACTCCTCGGTCTCAACACCGTTTACCTTGTAGGCCGTAGCCACGCGGATCGTCTCGAAGTCGTTCATGACGTCCGACTTCATCATGATAAGCTGCGTAACGCCGTTGATCATGATCGAGTACTTCAGCGCTACGAGGTCGAGCCAACCACAACGACGCTCGCGGCCTGTTACGGCACCATACTCGTGGCCAATGTTGCGCAACGTAGCACCCGTCTCATCGAAGAGCTCCGTGGGGAACGGACCGCTACCAACGCGCGTGCAGTAAGCCTTGAAGATGCCGAATACCTCACCGATGCGGTTCGGGGCAATACCCAGACCCGTGCAAGCACCGGCGCAAACCGTGTTCGACGAGGTAACGAAGGGGTACGAACCGAAGTCAACGTCGAGCAGCGTACCCTGTGCACCCTCGGCCAGGACGCTCTTGTCGGCCTTCAGGGCGTTGTTAACCATCCACTCGCTGTCGATGATCGGGAACTGCTTCAGGTACTCAACGGCCTCAAACCACTCCTGCTCGAGGGCGGTGATGTCGTACTCGTAGTTCAGGCTCTTGAGAATCTGCTCGTGGCGAGCCTTAGCCTGGGCGTAGATCTCCTTGAAATTCGGGCTCAGCAGATCGCCTACGCGCATACCGTTACGGCTGATCTTGTCCGTGTAGGTGGGGCCGATGCCCTTGCCTGTCGTGCCAATCTTGGCGCTACCCTTAGCGGCCTCGTAGGCGGCATCCAGCATACGGTGGGTGGGCAGAATCAGGTGGGCCTTCTTTGAGATCGAAAGCTGCTTCTTCAAGTCGTGGCCGCTCGTGGCGAGCTCTTCGGCCTCCTTGCGGAAGAGGATGGCGTCGAGTACCACACCGCCGCCGATGATGTTGGCCTTGCCGCCCTGGAAGATACCCGAGGGGATCGAGCGAAGCACATACTTCTCGCCGTTAAACTCCAACGTATGGCCGGCATTCGGACCACCCTGGAAGCGGGCTACCACCTCGTAGTTCGGGGTCAGCACATCAACTACCTTACCTTTGCCCTCATCGCCCCACTGCAGGCCGAGGATCACATCTACTTTTTTCATTTCTTAAAAAGTCGCTATAATTGGTTTAATACTATTGTCGCATCAACTACGTTGGCCGATTCTCAACTAAAAAGGCCGCAAAAAAGTTTTTGCAGCCAAAATTACAAAATTATTTTCACAAACGTAGACCTTTCGCCCTACTTTTTTGCCAAGTTATGAACATTCCCTCGGTTTTAGCGCTCTACGAGCACTGCTGGGGCTCCGTAATTGACCTGCTGGCCGGCTCGATAATAGATGATCTCGAGTTGCGGATTTTGGCGTGCGTCGGCCTTAAGTTGGGCGTTGCACGGTGCCAGGTCAAGTATCGTGAAACGGTTCTGGCGACAATCGAGCGAGTGGAGCGAAGCGGTCTGATTGAGGGCTAATTCCGTCAGTTTGTTGTCGCTACAATCTACTTTTGTTAGTCGTCGTAGTGATCCGATTTCCAGCGATTTGAGTCCGTTGCCTGCGCAATTTACACGTTGCAGTTCGTGGTTGTTGTTCAGGTCAAGATATTCGATTTCGTTGTTGGCACAATTGAGCTCTTCGAGCTGCGAGAAGGCCTCGATGGATGAGAGCGAAGCGATTCCGCGTGCAGAGCAGTCGATACAGCGGACACTCTCGGCTTCGTAGCGTGAAAGTTTCCCGTCGCGATTGGTGTCGAATGCTTCGAGGCAATAGCTCTTAAAGGCTTGGTCTTGCAGGGTGAGGTAGTCGTAGCTCTTCGAGTCTGAGTCGTCGCGCTCGGCCATCCCACACGCTGCACAGAAAGCCATCAACAAGATCGCGCAGAGCGATCGGTAGCGAACCATCGGCAGTGGTTAGATGTCGATATCGTCGTCGTTCGACGAGCTCTCCATCGAGTTCTCGTCGTCCTGCAACTCGTCGGCACCCTTCAGATCGTCGTCGTAGTAGTCCTTGTCGTCCTCCTCGTGCGACATGTCGTCAATCTTCACGTCAATCTTTACCAAGTAGGCCACCTCCTCGGTGTCGAACGGTACGGCGTAGAAGAAGTCACCGTTGGGTTTGTCGATGCGCATCATCGCCTCGGTGAAGCCGAGCGGATAGAAGGCTTTAACGGCCTCTTGAAGTTCGGGCGAAAGGTTGTGGAAGCTCGTTACGATGTGCTTCTTTGCGGTATTCGGTTTTGCCATGATGGATTTGTTTTGTGTCTGAAATTTTCTGCAATTATAAGCAAAAAAAGTCTATCGCAATACTTCTAATATTTTTTTTTGCATTTTTTTTGATTTTGATGGTCGATCCAAACAAATTGCGTACCTTTACCCTGAAAATAGACTTACCTATGGTAAAAGAACGTATCGAGACCCTGCGGCGTACCCTGGAATATCATAATTTTCGCTATTATGTCGAAAATAATCCCGTCATTTCGGACTATGAGTTCGATCTTTTGATGCGTGAATTACAGGATCTTGAGCAGGCACATCCCGAATTGGACGACCCTAACTCCCCTACTCATCGCGTCGGCAGTGACCTCACGAGCGAGTTTCGCACCGTGCGTCATCGCTTCCCGATGCTCTCACTCGGCAATACCTATTCGCTCGACGAGTTGCGTGAGTTTATCGCCCGCATCGAGCGCGAAGAGGGCGATGTGGAGTATGTCTGCGAGCTAAAATTCGATGGTACGGCTATCTCGCTCACCTATCGCGATGGTAAGCTGGAGCGCGCCGTGACGCGTGGTGATGGTGAGCAGGGCGATGAGGTGACGGCCAATGTGCGCACGATTCGCTCGGTACCCCTCACGCTGCAGGGCGAGGCGTGGCCTTCGCTCTTCGAGATTCGTGGCGAGGTGCTGATGCCCTACGCTTCGTTTGATAAGATCAACCGCGAACGCGAGGAGGCCGGAGAACAGCCCTTTGCCAATCCGCGCAATGCTGCAGCAGGAACGCTCAAGCAGCAGGCTTCGGCGGTGGTGGCGCGTCGTGGGTTGGATTGTACACTCTACCAACTGGCTGGAGATGAGGTGCAGGAGTTGAGCCATTGGGAGTCGTTGGCTGCTGCGCGCCGATGGGGCTTTAAGGTGTCGGAGCATGCGCGCCTGTGCCGTTCGCGGGAGGAGATCGCGCAATTTATCACCGAGTGGGACGAGCGCCGCACAACGCTCCCCTTCCCGACCGACGGTGTGGTGATTAAGGTAAACGACGCGGCCGTAAGACGTCGTTTGGGCTTTACGGCCAAAGCACCGAAATGGGCCGTTGCCTATAAGTTTAAGGCCGAGCAGGCCCTCACGCGCCTGAATGAGATCACCTTCCAGGTGGGCCGTACGGGTGCAATCACCCCTGTGGCAAATCTCGAGCCGGTGCAGTTGGCCGGTACGACCGTCAAGCGCGCCACGCTCCACAATGCCGAGCAGATTGCGCAACTCGATATCCGCGTGGGCGATATGGTCTATGTGGAGAAGGGTGGCGAGATTATTCCTAAGATTACGGGCGTGGAGCTGAAGGAGCGCAAAGCCGACAGCAAGCCGTTCCGCTATATTGATGTTTGCCCCGAATGTGGCACGCCTCTGGTGCGCTACGAGGGCGAGGCAAAACACTACTGCCCCAACCAGAGCGGATGCCGTGTGCAAATTATCGGACGCATTCTCCATTTTATTCGTCGCAAGGCGATGGATATTGAGGGCTTGGGTGATGAGACGGTTGAGTTGCTTCAGGAGAATGGCTTGGTGCGTGATATTGCCGATTTGTATGACTTGCAGGCGGTGCAGTTGGCTGCCTTGCCGCGTTTGGGCGAGAAGTCGGCCGAGAATATCATGCGCTCGATTCGCCTTTCGAAGCAGGTGCCTTTCCAGCGTGTGTTGTTTGGTTTGGGTATTCGCTTTGTGGGTGAAACGACCGCCAAGCAGTTGGCTGACCACTTTGGTTCGCTCGATGCGTTGATGGTGGCTACACGCGAGGCGTTGCTCGAAACGGAGGAGGTGGGCGAAAAGATTGCCGACTCGATTTTGGAGTACTTTGCTCAGTCGGAGAATTGCCGCATTATCGAGCGTCTGAAAGTTGCGGGTCTGCAATTTGTGGCCGAGAAACGCGAACGCAGTTCGGATAGCCTCGATGGAAAAAGCTTTGTTGTATCGGGTAAATTTTCGATCAGTCGCGATGAACTCAAACGCATGATTGAGGCACACGGAGGACGCAATGTGGCGGCTGTTTCGGGCAATGTCGATTATCTGATTGCGGGTGATAAGATGGGTCCCGAGAAGTTGAAGAAGGCCGAAAAGTTGGGCGTAAAGATGATTAGTGAGGCGGAGTTTATGGCGATGATTCAGCACCATGAACCCGCGCAGTCGATGACGCCTACGATGGATGAAAAGGAGACTGAATCGAAGGTGGTTGAAACTCCGGTGCAGGGCTCTTTATTTTAAAACAAGATAAGAAACGAAAAAACTACCATACTATGCAACTTAAAACGAAACTTTCAGGCGTGGGTGTGGCGATGGTAACCCCCTTTGCTGAGGATGGTCAGGTCGATTACCAGGCGCTGGGCGATATGGTCAATTATGTGATCGAGGGTGGCGTAGATTATATTGTGGCACTCGGCACGACGGCCGAAACGCCGACACTCTACAACTCCGAGCGTGCGGTGATTGCGATGTACACGGCGCATAAGATTAACGGTCGAGTCCCCTTGGTGATGGGATGTGGCGGTAACTCGACGAGCGAGGTGCTGGATCAGTTGCGTGAGTTCGACCTGCGTGGTGCAGATGCTATTCTGAGCGTGACGCCTTACTACAATAAGCCTTCGCAGGAGGGCCTCTATCAGCACTTCAAGACCATTGCCGAGCACTCTCCCCTGCCCGTGATTCTCTACAATATTCCGGGTCGTGCGGGTGTGAATATGACTGCTGAGACTACCCTGCGCTTGGCGCGTGAGATTCCGAATATTATCGGTATCAAGGAGGCCTCGGGTAATTTGGAGCAGATGCAGGAGATTATCGACAACTGTCCCGAAGATTTCTTGGTTCTTTCGGGTGATGACGGTATTGCCATCGAGTTGATGGAGCGTGGTGGCGATGGCGTGATTTCGGTGGCCGCCAACGTCTTCCCGAAACGTTTTATGGAGTGCATCAACAAGGCTAAGGAGGGACGCTATGACGAGGCTCGTCAGAAGTGGGACGAGGCCAATATGGACGCAGCGGTCGAGGCGCTCTTTGCCGAGGGTAACCCCGTGGGTGCGAAGTGCGCGCTGTCGGTGATGGGTAAGATTGGTCCGACGATGCGTCTGCCGTTGGTACCCGGAACACCGGCTCTCAGCGAGCGCTTCAAAATGTTGATCGAGAAATACGATTTGCGCTAACGAGGCCGTTTGTTAGGCAAACAACCCAATCCATGAAACGACTCTTTACCGCTTTGTTGCTCTTGTTGCCGCTGTTGGCGGTGGCGAAGGTACCCGTTGAGCAGGATATCCTGGATCGAATTACCGATCAGCGATCGCCCTACTACTACACGAAACTCATGATGCGCTATACGAATGGTGCACTGGATTTGACGGACGACGATTACCACTACCTCTACTACGGCTTTGCCTATCAGGATGCTTATAAACCGCTTGATTCGAATGTCGATAAGGAGGAGATGCTCTCGCTGATGATGGGCTTGGATCCCGACAAGGCGGATCGTGCACTGCTCGAGCAGTTGTTGATTCGTGCCAATGCGGCCCGCATGAGCGATCCTTTCAGCCCGCAGATTCTCAACGTGCTGACCTTCGCCAATCAGATGTTGGGCCATGATGCCGAGGCGCAGCGTTGGGCAGCCCACCTCAATGGGGTGATTCGCACGATTCTGAGCTCGGGCGATGGCCTGACGCAGAAATCGCCGCGCCATATTCTGATGTTTGACCATGCGCTCGATGTGATGGCGGCCGAAGGTTTGGCTGCCGGTCAGGCACGTGTGATTAGCCGCACGGTGGAGTTTGTGCCGCTGTTATCGACGCAAGTAATTGAAGGTAAGAAGCGTAAAGGTATCTATTTCAACTTCGAGCGCATCTACCGCAACAAGCCCGAGGGCTACACCTATACGCGTGAGCGTACCTGGCAGTTTAACAACTTAAAACCCCGCGAATACAAATAATGAAACGCCTTATAATGCTACTGGCTGCACTGTTGGTGCTGGTGGCATGTCACGATAAGAATGATTATGAGGAGCCGGTTGCACCGGTGCAGACCCTGCTGATGTATTTCCCGTGGTCGGGCACTTCGACTTCGAGTGGCTTGATGCCGCATTTTGAGACGAATGTCAGCGATATGGAGGAGGTGGTGCGATATGGTCTGCCCGAGGGTTGTCGTGTGTTGGTCTACCTGGTGAAGCCCGATAAGCGGCAAGCAACGGATGGCGTTACCGCTCGCGCTTTGGTGGGTGAACTCTTCGAACTAAAGGGAGGTGCCGGACGTGTGGAGCGCGTGGCCCTTAAGCACTACCCCAACCCCGATATGACGAAGGCGGAGTCAATCACGGCTTTGCTCAACGATGTACGCACGTTTGCTCCGGCTCCGCGCTACTCGATGACGATCGGTTGCCACGGCATGGGTTGGATTCCGGCAACTACGCAAAATCGTGCAGGTGGATGGGGTCAGCGCGAGTATTGGGAGTACGAAGGTGTCGAGCAGACCCGCTGGTTTGGTGGCTTGGAGGCAATCTATCAAACTGAGATTGCGACTCTGGCCAAGGGTATCGCCCAGGCGGGCATGAAGATGGATTACATTCTCTTCGACGACTGCTACATGTCGTCGGTCGAGGTGGCCTACGAGTTGCGCGAGGTGGCCGATTACCTGATTGGCTCAACGAGCGAAATTATGGCCGAGGGCTTCCCCTACAGTGAG
Source organism: Alistipes sp. (assembly GCA_017555975.1). Taxonomy (GTDB): domain Bacteria; phylum Bacteroidota; class Bacteroidia; order Bacteroidales; family Rikenellaceae; genus Alistipes. The sequence goes on from JAFZFJ010000184.1 coordinate 12,865, forward strand.
ATTGGTCTGTTGTTGTTGGGTGATGTCGATTATGAGGGTATCTGCGAATCGTTCTACCAATATTATATGGAGCGTGACAGCCACCCTTGCGGCACGGTTGCGGTGACGGTCTGCAAAGAGTTGGAGACGTTGGCGGCCATCATGACGCGCATCAATCTGGTGGGTGCACCTTTGTCGCAGGCTGAGTTGGCCGAGCTGCAGGAACTCGACGGCTATACGCCTTGTCGCTTCTACGATATGGGCGATTATGTGGCTCACTATTGCAAGAACGAGATGTTGCTGGCCGAGTTTGAGTCGCAGTTGGAGCGCACCGTGCCGTCGGCTTATCGTCGCCATACGCCCACCTTCTATTCGATGTCGTGTGGCGAGAAAGATATTACGACCTTCTCGGGTATCACAACCTCCGATCCGAGTGTCTCATCGGCTGTGACCGCGGTCCGTACGACGACCTCTTGGTGGCGAGCAACCCATTAAAATACCAACAAGTAGGGATTGACGACTTGCGGATTTATGCGGACCTTTGTAGCGTAAAATAAGAGCAACGCGGGCGATGCCCGTAGCTCAAAACGCTAAGCCGTTTTATTGTTATTGTTTGTGTGAAAAACGAGCCGTTCCCGATGGGGAGCGGCTCGTTTTGTATGCGCGAGGATACGCCTACCAGTTAATCTGCAGGTGGTGGAGCAGGACGGCACTTTCGCCACACGATCCCGTGTACTGGAGCATGAAGCCTCCGTGGCTGAGCGGTGTTACCTCGGTTGAAAGGTAAACCTCCTGAGGCAAGTGTCGGGTCTTCTCGGGTAGCTGTGTGGTGGTGTTGGCCGTTGCGGTCAGCGTCGTGCCTTGGAGCTCGATGGTCAGCGTGCAGTCAGTGCGGAAGCAGGGCGACGAGATCGGCTCAGTGAGCGGCACTACTACCCCGTTCTCGTATTTTACGAGCAGAAAATCGACCGCATCGCTGTGCTTCGTGGTGCGGATCAGACGCAAGCCATAGCCCGTCAGGGTGCGTGTATCGAACTTCAGGCAGATGTCCATGTATTGACCTGTGGCCGATCCAAAGCCCTGGCCCGCGGTCTTGGCTGCATCGCAATTCAGTACTACGCGCATGTCACCATAGCTGCCCTTTACGGGGGTGTACATCAGACGAGCACCTTTCTGAATCTGGAACAGACCCTCGCCTACTGCACCGTTGATGCTACGTCCGTAGATCCATGCCGGACGCTCGGCGGTGGGTTCCCAGTTGTAGGGGGTGGTGTCCTGCGGCTTGAAGCTGTCCACGGTCCAGAAGCCCTCCTTGATCAGGGGCTGATTCGTGGACGGGAAGTGTTCGAAGTCGGTCGTGAACTCCTGGGTCGGCACCACATCCGAGTTGGTAATCTTCTTTTTCGAGACGATGCGAACCTCCTCGCCGAGGGTCGAGCGCACGTGCTTGGGTGCAATGCCAGCTACGAGGTAGTAGCCGACATCCGCTTTCGTTAGTGCGTAGTGGTTCATCGGCGTGTTGTGGCGCGATACCGCTACTGCGATGGCATCACTGCCGTCGCGCTTCGTGGCACGATACCAGGTGATTTCGGAGTGATCTTGACGACTACCCAGATCAAGCTGGTAGTCTACGTGAGCCATGCCCTTGCTTATCTGCATCGTGGGTTGGCCCTCGATGGTCGGCGGAGTCAGCAGATTGGGCTTTACGGTGAGCTCGACGGCCGCCTCGTGACCCTCGTCGGTCGAGGCAATCAGCATGAAATGTACGGCCTCATCGGCATCGTTTTGCGGGGTCACGATCACCTCGTTGCCCTCCGAGGCTGACAGGGTGACGTATTTTTCGTAGCCGGGCTCTACCTGCCAACGAATCGGGCGGTTGTTGAGCGGGAAATTGACATGGCGGTTGAGCGAAGCAGTTACCTTCAGCGGTTCGCCCAGCGTTTGAATGGTTGCTACGCGTGGCAGTACGGCCAGGCAGGTGGCAATGGCCGTGTAATCGCGGTTGTGCTGTTTCGACAGTTTCTCCACGCGTTCACGGATGCCCTGCGGATCCCAACCATCGTCGCCGCATAATAAATTATAGGTGTTGTAGAATACTCCCTCGCTATCCTCCAGACGGTAGGCCGCAAGTACCGGTTTGCGATCCATTACGATGGTGTTGTAGGGCTTGTCGGCACCAATAACGATGGGCTGATTGTTGGCCGTCACGTGGTACTGATAGCCACGCAGCCAATCTGCGGGCGTGTGCGTCCATCCGGCGTAGAGGTGTTTGTGGCTGTGGTAGCGACAGTCGACCACCGAGAGCGGGTTTTGGGCTTTGCAGAAATATTGGCGAGGTACTTCGTGCCCCACGTAG
>JAFZFJ010000017.1 GCA_017555975.1 Alistipes sp.
ACGGGTAAGACCCACAAGATCGGTGAGACCCACGAGGGTGCTGCTACCATGGACTGGATGGTTCAGGAGCAGGAGCGTGGTATCACGATCACCTCGGCCGCTACGACGGCCTTCTGGAACTACATGGGCAAGCAGTACCAGATCAACCTGATCGACACCCCGGGACACGTTGACTTTACCGTTGAGGTAGAGCGTTCGCTGCGTGTACTCGACGGCGCTATCGCTACGTTCTGCGCTGTAGGTGGTGTTGAGCCCCAGTCGGAGACCGTATGGCGTCAGGCCGACAAGTACAACGTTCCCCGTATCGGTTATGTAAACAAGATGGACCGCACGGGTGCTGACTTCTACGCTGTTTGCTCGCAGATCAAGGAGCACTTCGGTACGACGGCTCTGCCCGTAGTTCTGCCGATCGGTGTAGAGGACAAGTTCGAGGGTCTGGTAGACCTTATTTATAATAATGCAATCTACTACTACGACGACAAGTCGGTTCGTGACAACTTCGAGATTCGCGAGATTCCGGAGAACATGAAGGCTGAGGCTGAGGAGTGGCGCATGAAGCAGATCGAGGAGGTTGCTTCGACGGACGATGCTCTTATGGAGAAGTTCTTCGAGGATCCCGAGTCGATCACGCCGGAGGAGCTGCTGAAGGCTATCCGCACCGCCACGATGTCGATGCAGATCGTTCCGATGCTCTGCGGTTCGTCGTTCCACAACAAGGGTGTTCAGAAGCTGCTCGACTATGTAATGGCTTTCCTCCCCTCGCCGCTGGATCTTCCTGCCATTGAGGGTACGAACCCCAAGACCGAGGAGACGGAGGTACGTAACGCTTCGGATGATGATCCGTTCTGCGGCCTCGCGTTCAAGATCGCTACCGACCCCTTCGTAGGTCGTCTGGCTTTCGTTCGTGTTTACTCGGGTAAGCTCGATGCAGGTTCGTATGTGCTGAATGCACGCAGCGGTAAGCGTGAGCGCATCAGCCGTATCTATCAGATGCACGCCAACAAGCAGAACCCGATGGAGACCGTAGGTGCAGGTGATATCTGCGCAGCTGTAGGTTTCAAGGAGATCCGCACGGGTGATACGCTCTGCGCTGAGAACGCTCCGATCGTTCTCGAGCAGATGACCTTCCCCGAGCCGGTGATCGGTCTGGCTGTTGAGCCCAAGACGCAGAAGGACCTGGATAAGCTGGGTATCGCGCTGGGTAAGCTGGCCGAGGAGGACCCCACCTTCACGGTACACACCGATGAGGATTCGGGTCAGACCGTAATTAGCGGTATGGGTGAGCTCCACCTCGACATCATCGTTGACCGTCTGCGCCGCGAGTTCGGTGTTGAGATCAACCAGGGTGCTCCGCAGGTGAACTACAAGGAGGCTCTGACGCAGACCGTACAGCACCGTGAGGTCTTCAAGAAGCAGACCGGTGGTCGCGGTAAGTTTGCAGATATTATCTTCGAGATCGGTCCCGCCGATGAGGGCAAGATGGGTCTGACGTTCGTTGATGAGGTGAAGGGCGGTAACATTCCGCGTGAGTTCATTCCTTCGGTTCAGAAGGGCTTCGAGTCGGCTATGGCCAACGGTGCTCTTGCCGGTTATCCGATGGACTCGATGAAGGTTACGCTCAAGGACGGTTCGTTCCACCCCGTCGATTCGGACCAGCTGTCGTTCGAGATCGCTGCTCGCAACGGTTACCGTGCCGCTGCTCCCAAGGCAGGTTCGATCATCATGGAGCCGATCATGGCAGTCGAGGTTGTAACGCCCGAGGAGTCGATGGGTGATATCATCGGTGACTTGAACAAGCGTCGCGGCCAGATCACGGGTATGGAGTCGAAGGGTACGGCTCGCGTCGTAAAGGCCAAGGTTCCCCTGTCGGAGATGTTCGGCTATGTTACGGTGCTGCGTACGATTTCGTCGGG
>JAFZFJ010000185.1 GCA_017555975.1 Alistipes sp.
CAGCGCGTAGTTGCGATCGAGCAGCGGCTTGAGCATCGCCGGGGTCTCATCCCAGACGCCACGCACCTCCGTGAAGCCCTCAGCCGAGATGATCCGCTTGCCATAGACACGACCGCCGCTGATGGCATCCATCATATCATTCGGCTTGTCGTGCGTGGGGCTGTTGAGCCAGAATTCACCCATCGGCAGATCAACCTTATTGTAGTGATACATACCGTCGCTCACCATCGTCGGCGCTACACTCTCGGCCGTGAAGCGGCACTCATACAGGTCAGCCTTCTCGGCCAACACATCAAAGAAGACATCGTGTACCAACTCGGCAATCGTCTCGCGCACATCACGCAACACACGCTCCGACTCCTCTGCCGAGACCATCGGAATACCCGCAAAGAGGGGCAACCACGGCTTGAGGTCATAGCCGCGACGCGCCTGGAACTCGGCCGCGAAATTGGAGCTCCAATTCTGCGAACCGCACTCCCAGCTATCGACATAGAGGATCTTCAACACACGCTTGGCCACCTCGGGATCGATTGTGCGGTAGATCTTGCCAAACCAATTGTCGATCTGCTTACCCACCGCTTCGCGGCTAAACTTATCGCACTCCAGGCCTCGACCTGCGCCGCCCGTAGCGTTCGTGTGCCCCGTTGTCGTGTGGCCGATGCGCACCAAGCGCCAGCTGCCCGCAGGCAGTTCAGCCGTCAGGCAGTCTCCCTGGAGTGCCTGCGTCAAGTCGATCACCTCGTCGAGCTGTACACAATCCTCCGTAGCAACCTCTTGTGCCGTCGTCTCACGCGCTACGCGCCATACATAACCGGCCTTGCCCTCCCACTGATGGATGCGGGGCGTGCCACGGAAGCGTATCTCCTTGATTTTCAAATTAGCCTTCCACTTGGCGGCATCCAGATCCTCCGAGCCGGGCTCGCTCCCGTCGGGAGTCCACGCGAAACGGAACTCGCGTCCCGTGGTCGGAGGAATGGCGTGCGTCGAGTCAAAATCGGTATTCTGCCAGCCGTGACGAGCCGGCTCAAAGGCCTTCACCAACTGATAGCCGCCCTCGGGCGTGCGCACGCTCATCACCAGACGATGTGCCTGGTAGTTGTTACCTCCCAGGACGATCTCCACATTGTGCAGGGTCACCTCCTCGGGGAAAGTGCAGGTGATCTCACACGCCGCACCCGAGCTGACGCCTCCCGTAGGGTTCAGCACTGCGCGCTGCTTCTCCGTCTGCGGCTCAACCGTATTGCGCACCGAGAGGGTCGGTTTCGGTAGTTCGAATACCCCCTTCATCGGCATCGCCACCAAAGCAATGTCTTCGTAGTAGTTCTCCAGGTGTGCCGGCTTGGCAAGCTCTAACGAGAAAGGCTTACCTCCCTCGACCACCTGCTCACTCGTCACCACCTTCTGCATCGACTCCGCAGGCGAGATCCACGGACCTCCGGCCAGCGCAAAGCCATCGCAGATATGTACACCCAGCTGCAACCCGAGACGGTCGGCCTCATTGAAGGCCGTCTGCACACGCTGCCACCAATTCTCGGTCAACTGATCCGAGTCGCCCTGGAAGGGAACGCCTCGCTTATCGTCGCTCGAACGGATCGTCACGAGGTAAGCACCACCCAGCCCGACATCGGCCATCGACTGCAAGTCGGCACGCACCCCCTCATCGGAGATGGCGCCATACATCCAATACCAAAGCGTCCAGGGACGCGCATCGCCCGTCGGTGTGCGAAATTGCTCATCGAGCTGTTGTGCCACGGCGGGCGAAAGGATCGCCAGCGCGAGGAGTAAAACGGTGATTCGTAGCGTAGAAAATCTCATGGTTCGGGTCTAAATTCGGTATAGTATACTCAACATACAAAGATATGCAAACGAAATGAAAAATCAAAGGCCCAAA
>JAFZFJ010000186.1 GCA_017555975.1 Alistipes sp.
ATCTACGATCTCGAAGGTGATCACACCGGCAGGAACGGTCACCTCGACCGAATCACCCTTCTTGTGACCCAGCAGCGCCTTAGCAATCGGCGTACCGATTGCAAGCTTACCCTCTCGAAGGTTAGCCTCGTGCTCAGCGACGATGGTGTAGGTTACCTGCTTGTTGTTGTTCTTGTTCAGCAGGGTTACCTTGCTCAGAATCTGCACCTTCGACTTGTCGATCTTCGTCTCGTCGATCACACGGGCATTGGCCAGCGTATCCTCCAGCTTGGCGATGCGCATCTCCAAAAGGCCCTGAGCCTCACGTGCTGCATCATACTCAGCATTCTCCGACAGGTCGCCCTTATCGCGAGCCTCGGCAATAGCAGCCGAAGCTGCGGGACGCTCAACCGAACGCAAGTGATCCAACTCCTCCTTGAGCTTCTTGTAGCCCTCGGCAGTCAGGTAGATAATCTCATTTGCCATATCTTCTTAGTTTTTTAGTTTTTCAAACACAATAAAAAGAAGAATCCTGACCCTGTGACAGGCCAGAACCCTCAATTATTCCAGCACAAAGGTACGAAACATTTTTTTGATTTACAAAACTTTTTCCACATACGATTTTATTTGGCGTTTCGTTACTTTTTGTGTAACTTTGCGCGATAATGCGCGTTTAAAGAATCAAACAGGCAGATGAAGCAACTATTTTCATACCTTTTAACGGCCTTTGCCCTGGTGCTATTTTTGTGCCAATGTGCCGGCATTAACGCCCTGATCAAGGAGGGTGACCCCGAGCAGATCTACACCAAGGCTCTGGAATATTACAACAAAGAGAAGTGGAGCCGCGCCTCGACGCTCCTGGAGAGCGTAGCGCCGGTCTATATGGGCACTGCACGCGAGGACACGATCGCCTTCTACAATGCCCACTGCAAATACAAGAACACGGACTACGACACCGCATCGCAGCTCCTCGACGACTTCCGTCGCCGTTTTGGCCGTAGTGCCTTTATCGAGGATGCCGAGGGTATGTATGCCGACTGTTTCTACCGCATGTCGCCGGGTCCCACGCGTGACCAGACGATCACCAGCAAGGCCATCATCGCCATCAACGAGTTCATCTCGCGTTATCCCGAGAGCGAGAAGGTGGAGGATTTCCAGAAGATCAATGCCGAGCTGACACAGCGTCTGCACGACAAGACCTACCTGAACGCCTACACCTACTACAAGGTCGGTCGCTACAAGTCGGCTATCGTGGCCCTGAAGAATGCCCTGCGCACCTACCCCGAGTCGAGCCATCGCGAGGAGATCATGTTCCTGATCGTCGATTCGAGCTACCGCCTGGCCGAGAACTCGATCGCCTCGAAGCAGACCGACCGCTACCTGGCCATGCTCGACTCCTACCTCTCGTTCTGCGAGGAGTATCCTGAGTCGAAGCACCGCAAGCAGGTTGACCGCTGGGCTGCCAACGCTCGCGACTACCTGGCTCGCAACGCCGAGAACGAAAACGTCGAGGAGTTGTAATCGCAACCCCTCCCACCAATTAAGGACAAACAAAAATAACACATAAGACCCATGGAGATTAAAAAGAACATTCCGAACAACACCGTAACGCGCAAGCTGGCTGACCTGGACAAGGAGACCGGTAACATCTACGAGTCGATCAACATCATCGCTCGTCGCGCCAACCAGATTTCGAGCGAGCTGAAGACCGAGCTGACGCGCAAGCTGGCTGACTTCTCGTCGCCGACGGACACGATGGAGGAGACCTTCGAGAACCGCGAGCAGATCGAGATCTCGCGTTACTACGAGCGCCTGCCGAAGCCGGTAATCATCGCTACGGAGGAGTTTATGGACGACGAGCTCTTCTACAAGGAGGGCAAATAGTCCTATCCCAAACCATCCTTAAAGAGATCCCGCATGGCAAACGCTGGAAACCGTCCGTTGGAGGGTCGACACATCTTGCTCGGCATCACCGGCAGCATCGCAGCCTATAAATCGGCCGCGCTCTGCCGTCTGCTGAAGCGCGAGGGTGCCGAGGTGCAGGTCGTCATGACCGCCTTGGCCAAGCAGTTCATCACCCCGCTGACGATGGCCACCCTATCACGCCGTCCGATTCTGGTCGAGTTCTTCGACCCGGAAAACGGGCAGTGGAATTCGCACGTCTCGCTGGGCGAGTGGGCCGATCTGACGCTCATCGCTCCGGCCACAGCCAACACGTTGGCCAAGATGACCTCTGGCGTTGCCGACAACCTGCTACTCACGACCTACCTTTCGGCTCGTTGTCCGGTAATGGTTGCCCCGGCGATGGATCTTGACATGTATGCCCACTACACCACCCAGCGCAACCTCAACGAGCTGCGTGAGCACGGCGTCAGCATCGTCGAGCCGGGCTCGGGCGAGCTGGCAAGTGGTCTGGAGGGCAAGGGTCGTATGGCCGAACCCGAGGAGATCGTGGAGGCCATCAAAGCCCACTTCACCGAAAAAAAAAAGAGTCTTAGCGGCAAACACTTTGTCGTAACGGCCGGTGCCACGATCGAGCCGATCGATCCGGTACGCTTCCTCTCGAACCACTCCTCGGGCAAGATGGGCTATGCCATCGCCGAAGAGCTGGCCTCTCGCGGAGCACGCGTTACGCTCGTCAGCGGCCGCACGGCCCTATCTATTCCGGCAGGTGTCGAGCGTGTGGATGTACTCTCGGCAGAGGAGATGTTCCAAGCCACGACACGCGCCTTTGCGGAGGCCGATGGCGCTATCATGGCTGCTGCCGTAGCCGACTACACCCCCGTAAGCGTAGCCGACCACAAACTCAAGAAGTCGGACAACGACCTCTCGATCGCGCTGAAGCGCACAAAAGATATCGCCGCCACGTTGGGCCAGGAGAAGGGAGGCCGTCTGTTGATCGGCTTTGCCATGGAGACCAACGACGAGGAGGCGCATGCTTCGGAGAAACTCACCAAAAAGAATTTCGATTTCATCGTCTTGAACTCGTTGCGCGACAAAGGCGCCGGATTCCGCGGGGACACAAACAAGGTGACCCTGATTGACCATACGGGCAAGGAGTCGCTCCCGCTGATGACGAAGCGCGAGGTCGCAGCCCGCATTGCCGACAAAATCGAAACCCTTCTATAAGCCATCCCACCATGTTACGTCGCCTTACGGTTGAGAACTACGCCTTGATCGATCACCTCGAGTTGGAGCTGGACGAACACCTGAACATCCTCACGGGTGAGACCGGTGCTGGTAAATCGATCCTGCTCGGTGCGCTCTCGCTCTTGCTGGGCGCCAAGAATGACGGCTCGGCCATGAAAGATGCCACGCGCAACTGCAAGGTAGAGGGCATCTTCGATCTAAGCGGTCTGCAACTTGAGGAGCTCTTCGAGGAGCTCGAGTTGGACTACGAGCCGGAGACGACCATCACCCGCCTAATTACACCCGCCGGCAAGAGTCGTTCCTTCGTCAATGACATGCCCGTGCAGCTCACCGCACTGCGTGAGTTAAGTGCGCACCTGGTGGATATTCACTCGCAACATCAAAATCTAATTCTCTCGTCCGAGGAGTTCCGCACCTCGGCACTCGATACGGTAGCCGGAAACACGGAGTTGCTGAGCCGCTACCGCACCGCTTATACCACCCTGCTTCAACAACGCCACGAGGTCGAGGAGCTGCGTGCAGCCGCCGAGGCCGGCCGCCGTGATGAGGAGTGGTTGCGTTTCCAGTGCGAAGAGCTCGAAGCCGCGAAACTGCGGGCCGGAGAGCAGGCCGAATTGGAGGCCGAATTGGTTGTGCTGGAACATGCCGACCGCATCGGGGAGCTATTTACCTCGCTGCGCAACGACCTCGACGCCGACGAAACGGGCATCCTAAGCCGTCTGAAGGAGGGCGAGCAGGGCATGCGCCAAATCGGTGCTCAATTTGCCCCCGCAGCGGAGTACGCCGAGCGTCTGCGATCGGTATTGGAGGAGCTCAAAGACCTCAACCGCAGCATGACCTCCGACACCGAGCACCTGGATGCAGACCCCGAGCGTCTGCAGAAGAAGACGGCACGCCTCGATGCGCTGATTGCCTTGCAGCAGAAACACCGTGTGCAGGATGAGGAGGAGCTGATCGCCCTACGCGATGAGAGCCGTCGTAAGCTGGATGCCATCACCCACTCTGACGAAGAGATTCTGAAGGCCGAAGCACGCCTGGCCGAGCAGGAACAGCGGACTCGTGCATTGGCCGAGGAGTTACACACTGCACGCGAGAAGGCCACCGTGCCCTTTGCTCAAGAGATTCTTGCAACCCTCACCCAATTGGGCATGGCCGACACCCGCTTCGAAATTGCGCTCACGCCTCGCGAATTGGGACGCTCGGGCAGCGACAGCATCCAATACCTCTTCACGGCCAACCGTACCACCCAACCCCAGCCGATCGAACGCATCGCCTCGGGCGGTGAGCTTTCGCGCGTCATGCTGGCCCTCAAGGCCCTCTTGGCACGTCGCATGCAGCTGCCCACGATTCTCTTCGACGAGATTGACACGGGCGTATCGGGTCGCATTGCCGATGCCATGGGTGAAATTATTGCCAACCTCTCGATCTCGATGCAGGTGGTAGACATCACCCATCTACCGCAGGTAGCCTCGAAGGGTGACACGCACTTCGTTGTTTACAAGGAGGAGGGACGCACTCATCTGCGTCGTCTGAGCCCCGAAGAGCGCGAAACGGAGATCGCCAAGATGCTCTCAGGAGCCGAAATTACCGAGGCTGCACGCTCGCAAGCACGTATATTATTGGGTCGATAGCATTTTTTTCGCTTTTTATTTGCAACGAAAGAAAAAACACGCTATATTTGCACTCCGATTGACGATCAGATGTCAATCACATGGTGGATGTAGCTCAGTTGGTTAGAGCGTCGGATTGTGGTTCCGAAGGTCGTGGGTTCGAGCCCCATCTTCCACCCTAAATACAGTAACGCTTGGATGTAATTCCAAGCGTTTTCTTTTTTTGTGTATTGGCTGTGTGCAAGCGCCCGCCTACACACAAAAAGAAAAGCCGGCCAATGGCGGCTTATTGGTCAAAATAGTACATAAAATCGGAGTAGTTTTTACTTATTGGTCAAAAATAGTACATAAATGGGGTAAATTCACCCCATTTATCGTTTCCATTTGAGCCTGAAATACTCA
>JAFZFJ010000187.1 GCA_017555975.1 Alistipes sp.
ATCCGTCACGTAGACCTGGTTGCAGTAGAGCTGGATCTTGTTCTTTTGAATCTCGAAGTTGTTGCGAATCTTCGGGAAGTAGAGGATACCGTCAGGTTGAAGGGGTAGTCGATGTTCAGGTGAATCGAGAAGAGCGGCTCGTCGCTCATGGGGTAGAGTTCGCTGTAGAAGTTCTTGTACTGCTCTTCGGTGATCTCCGACGGCATGCGCGTCCACAGCGGCTCGATATTATTGATCACGTTGTCCTTCTCCGTGTCCTGATACTTGCCGTCCTTCCACTCCTTGACCTTGCCAAAGACAATCTCCACGGGCAGGAAGCGGCAATACTTTTTCAGCAGACCCTCAATGGCTGCCGACTCGGCATACTCCTTCATATCTTCCGACAGATGGAGCACGATCTCCGTACCGCGAGCGAGCTTCTCCTCCAGCTCCTCCATCTCGAACTCGGGCGTACCCGTGCAGCTCCAATGCACCGACGGAGCCTCCTCGCGGTAGGACTGTGTGTAGATCTCCACCTTGTCCGATACCATAAACGACGAGTAGAATCCCAGACCAAAGTGGCCGATGATGGCCTGATCCTGGTACTTAGCCATGAACTCCTCAGCACCCGAGAAGGCAATCTGATTGATGTAACGGTCGACCTCCTCAGCCGTCATACCGATACCGTTATCGCGAATCTTCAGCAGGCGCTTCTCGCTGTCTACCTCGACACGCACCTTCAGTTCGCCCAGTTCGCCCTGCATCTCACCTTTGGCCGAGAGCGTGCGCAGCTTCTGCGTGGCATCGACTGCGTTCGAGATCAACTCGCGCAGGAAAATCTCATGATCCGAATACAAAAACTTTTTGATGACCGGGAAGATGTTCTCCGTAGTCACACCAATTTTTCCGTTTCTCATAGTTATGATCGTTGTTTTGTTGTTTGCTACTTTGTGGCATGCTCCCATCAAAGGGTGTGCCACGCAGTTTTTTCTGCCATTCTGTCGGTTGAGAATGACACGAAAATCAAAAATTGCGCTATCTTTGTCGGGTCGAACCCTAAAAATGAATACTATGGATTTTCTTACACTGGCTAAAAAGCGATATGCATGCCGCAAATACACGGCACAGAAGGTTGAGCGCGAGAAGTTGGAGTTGATTCTCGAAGCGGGACGTGTAGCCCCGACGGGGTGCAATTTCCAGCCACAGCGACTCCTGGTCGTGGAGTCGGAGGAGGGCATGGCTCGCCTGGCGCGTTGCACGCGTGACTTCGGTGCTCCGTTGGCCATCATCGTATGCGCCGATACCAACACCGCCTGGACGCGCAAATACGACGGCAAGCAGATTGCCGATATCGATGCTACGATCATTACCGACCACATGATGCTTGAGGCAGCATCGCTCGGTCTGGATACGCTTTGGATCTGCATGTTCAAGCCCGAGGTGGTACGCGAAGAGTTCGCACTGCCCGATAATCTCGTGCCGGTTAATATCCTGCTCGTGGGCTACGGTGACGGCGAGGCTGCTTCGCCTGAGCGTCATAGCGAGACGCGCAAGCCGATCGAGGAGACGGTGTGGTATGAGCACTTTTAAGGCTCTGCCATTTTGACAGAAAAAGGGGAGGCTATCAAGCTTCCCCTTTTTGCTGTGTAAGGTACGTGCCGGCAAAAATAAGCTGTGCCGCGTAGTAGGGTGGTAGGCACCACCAGTCGATGGCAGGGATCGGTGCCACAAAACGGTTGTAGCCGATCAATCCATCCGAGATCACAAAGAGCACAGCTGCCACCACGTACCAGCCCCAGCGCGGGCGATGTTGAACGATAGTTGCCGAAAACATCGACAGCAACACCACGGCATAGATACCTACGGTAGCAGCCTGGATAGTCGATCGAATCTCGACAACCAAGAAGCCGAGCATCGTGCAGAAGGCAACAAAGGCCACCACGAGCGGTCGCACACGAGCCGTCGTCAGCTTGCTATAGGGGGCAAAGTCAGCGATGTAGCTTGCCAATGCCAGCGCAAAAGCGCCCATCTGCAGCTGAAAGAGTCCTTGTGAACCGGCAAAATCGCCCACAGCCGAGAGCGTTAAACCCAGCGGAATCCACCAGCCATGCTGTTTACCGCGCGCCAGACACACCAGCGCCAAAATCAGAGTCGGTATTGCAATCATTGTTATCACAGTTTTTCGATTGCTAAAATACAAAAAAAGGTATTACGGTCACCTGGACCGAATACCTTTTTCGTTTGTTTGTGTACAAAAAGGGGAATTTACAGCCTATTTGCAGTAGAGCTTATAGACCGCCTTCCACTTCTCGCCCGGCTCGATGGCTACGAAACCAGCTGCCTTCGGATCAGCAGCATTCGGGGCGTTGGTCGTCCACGACTGCGGCTCGGGGCAGCAGTAGTTCACCTGACCGCCGTTGTTCCACAACGTCCAGTAGGTCGTCGTGTCATCCACCTCGTAGTAAACCTTCACGCCCGTCTGGATATTCTCCACGACAGCGCCACGGAACGCCTTGCCGTCGACCTCGATCTCACGCAGCGTAAAACCGGCCTCCAGCGGCTCGCACTGGGTCACCTGCAGGCCCTCCTCGCGCAGCTTGCTCCACGTCTCATTCAGCGGAAGCTTCTTGCCCGTCGGGAGGTTGCGCTCGCTCAGCTCAACCTGCTCACCAACAGCTACACGCATGCGGTAATCGGCAGCCTCGCCACCTGCGAAGGGAACTACGATCGGGGTATGGAAGCCAACGCCCACAGGCATATTCTGCTCGCTGCGGTTCGTGAAGACCACCTCCTGTTTCAGCCCCTTAGCCGTGAGTTTGTAGACAATCTTGCACTTGAAGGCGTGCGGGAAGTCCTTGTAGATGGCGTCGTTTGCCACGTTCGAATAGTAGCGGCACTCGATCTTCACCTGCTCGTCATCCTCCTCGACCTTCGATACTACGAACGGCTCACCCTTGATGATACCGTGATGGTAGTTCTGCTCCTTCTCGATCGTGATGGGGTACTGATAGGTGCGACCCTCAAACTCGTAACGACCATTCTCGATGCGGTTGGGCGGGAACAAGAGCGGCAGACCAAAAATCTGAGGTCGCGACTTGAAGGTCTCGATCTCCTCTTCGGTCGGCGTGCGCAGAATCTCTACGCCCAGCTTCGTATTGGCCAGACGTACCAGGTTCGCACCCACCGAGGGGATCAGCAGGGCCGTATAGTCGCCCTTCGAGAACTCGACGGCATCCAAGCCGTACCAATTCGTCTTGCGGATCATAGTTTAGAGCATTTTCTCGATCTTCTCCACCAGAGCAGCCTTCTGGCAAGCACCTACCTGCTTGTCAACGAGCTGACCACCCTTCAGGAAGATGATCGTCGGGATGTTTCTTACACCGTACTTCATCGTGATCTCGTCGTTCTCCTCGACGTCGCACTTACCGATGTTTACCTTACCGGCATACTCCTCAGCGAGCTCCTCGATAATCGGGGTGATCGTGCGGCAGGGACCACACCACTCAGCCCAAAAATCAATTACCAGTGGCTGCTCCGACGCGAGCAGAGCCTCAATGTTCTCCTTGTTAATCTCCATTGCCATAGTTGTACAGTTTTTAGTGGTTATGAAATTGTGAATGTAAGTTCTTGTTCGTTCATGTAGTCCACCCGCTCCTGCGACAGATCAACTCGATAACGTTTCGAGAAGAGACGCAACGTCACACCTTCTCGGTCGTAGAGCAGAATGCGTAGGGTAGTATTTCCCTTGTTCTTCTTCACCAGGGTCGAGAAATCCTCAATAAAGCGATCTGTCAACTCCTCAATCGGCAGTTTCACGTGCAACTCTTTGATCATCGTATCGCGCACCTCCTGCAGCTGCATGATCGAGAGCACCTTCACCTCCAGGCGCTCCTCCTCGCCCTCCTTTTGATAGGGGCGGGGCTGTATCTTGCAGCGCACCATGAGGTAGTAGTTCGAGTAGATGAACTTGCGGAAGTTCTCATAATCCTTGCCAAAGAAGGCAAACTCGTACGATGCGTTATAGTCCTCCAGGGTCAGTTTACCGAAGCTCTTACCCGTGCGAGTCGTCAGTTCAGGCTGTGCGGCCACAACCAGACCGGCTACGCAGAACTCCTGATTGCGTAACTTCTGCAAATCGGCCAAATCCGATAGCTGTTTCGTACACATATTGTCGATGATCAGCTTGTACTCATCGAGCGGATGTGCCGTGAGGTAGAGACCCATCATCTCACGCTCGTAGTTCAGCGTCTGAATCTGCGACCAATCGAGGCTTACGGGGACCGTCGGGGGCTGAATATCCACCACGCCGCCACCACCGAAGAGACTCTGCTGAGCATTATTTTTCTCGGCCTGCACACGTTGTCCGTAGCGAATAAGCGACTCGAGGAAGGTGCTTCCCGAGGGATCGCGCTGATCGGGCGAGAAAAACTTCGAGCGGTGGAAATCCGCAATTGACGAGAAGGCGCCGGCATACGCCAGGTTCTCCAACGCCTTGCGGTTCACCACGCTGTAGTTCACACGCTCAAAGAAGTCGTAGATATTCTTAAACGGACCGTTCTTCTCACGCTCGGCGATGATGCTTTCAGCAGCGGCCTCACCCATACCTTTGATGGCAGCCATACCGAAACGGATGTCGCCCTGACGGTTGGCCGAGAAGGTCTTCATCGACTCGTTTACATCCGAACCAAGCACATTGATACCCATGCGCTTGCACTCGTTCATATAGATCGTCAGCTGCGCTACGTTGGCCAGGTTTCGGCTCAACACGGCAGCCATATACTCCGACGGATAGTTCGCCTTGAGGTAAGCTGTCTGGAAGGCCACCCACGAATAACACGTGGCATGCGACTTATTGAAGGCGTAAGACGCAAACTTCTCCCACTCACCCCAAATCTTCTCCAGTACCTCGGGATCATGGCCGTTTTTCTCACCACGCGACAAGAACTCAGGCTTCAGTTCATCCAGCTTCGATTTGATCTTCTTACCCATCGCCTTACGCAGCGTATCCGACTCACCTCGCGTAAAGCTTCCCAGCAGACGCGAGAGCAACATGACCTGCTCCTGATAGACCGTAATGCCATACGTATCCTTCAGGTAGCGCTCCATGATCGGAATATCATAGACAATGGGCGAGCGACCATGCTTGCGGGCAATAAAGTCGGGAATGTTGTCCATAGGTCCCGGACGATAGAGGGCATTCATGGCAATCAGATCCTCGAAGGTCGAGGGCTGCAACTCGCGGAGG
>JAFZFJ010000188.1 GCA_017555975.1 Alistipes sp.
ACGAGAACCGCGTCTTCACCTCGGGTAAAGGAATCACCGAGGAGCAGATCGAGGTGGCCGGCCAGGAGGCCGACTTCGGCGTTGACCTCACCTTCGAGGTCAATGGCGTGGAGTTTGGCATCGAGATCTGCGAGGATCTCTGGGTTCCGCAGCCCCCTTCGTCGCAGCTCGCACTAGATGGTGCACGCGTGATCTTCAACCTCTCGGCTTCGCCCGAGGCGGTGGGTAAGCACAACTACCTCCGTCAGCTCGTCACGCAGCAATCGGCACGCACCCTCTCGGCTTATGTCTACAGCTCGGCCGGCTTCGGTGAGTCGTCGACCGACCTGGTCTTTGCCGGCAAGGCCTTCATCGCCGAGAACGGGCGTCTGTTGGCTGAAACGGATCGCTTCTCGATGGAGGAGAAACTCATCGTGGCCGACATCGACATCGAACTTCTGGAGTTCGAGCGTCAGCGTAACACCTCGTTCCGCATCAACGAGTCGGGCTCGGAGAACACGGTGATCGAAATGGAGATCCCCGAGGCGATCCAGACCGAAAAACTCGACCGCGTCTTCTCGCCACTGCCCTTCCTGCCGGCACACAACACCACGCAGGAGGATCTCTACCGCGAGGTGCTCGAGATCCAGTCGCACGGCTTGGCCAAGCGCCTCAAGCACACCGGCTGCAAGTGTGTCATCCTCGGCATCTCGGGCGGATTGGATTCGACCCTGGCACTGTTGGCTGTGGTGCGCACCTTCGATAAGTTGGGACTCGACCGCAAGGGCATCCTCGGCATCACGATGCCGGGCTTCGGCACGACCGACCGCACCTACCGCAATGCGCTGGAGCTGATGGAACTGCTGGGCGTCACGATCCGTGAGATCTCGATCCGCGAGGCGTGTGAACAGCACTTCCGCGACATCGGCATCGACCCGACGGATCGCTCGGCTGCCTATGAGAACTCGCAGGCGCGCGAGCGCACGCAGATTTTGATGGATGTAGCCAACCAAATGGGCGGCATCGTGATCGGCACGGGTGACCTGAGCGAGTTGGCGCTCGGCTGGGCGACCTACAATGGCGACCAGATGTCGATGTACGGTGTTAACGGCTCAATCCCCAAGACGCTGGTTCGCCAGCTTGTCGAGTGGTCGGCCACGCATGTCTCGAACGATCCGCGCGTGAATGAGATCCTGCTCGATGTGGTGGCTACGCCCGTCAGCCCCGAGCTGCTGCCCGCCACCGATCAGGGTGAGATCGCGCAGAAGACGGAGGATCTGGTGGGTCCCTACGAGCTGCACGACTTCTTCCTCTACCACTTCATCAACTCGGGCTACGGCCCGCGCAAGTTGCTCTATGTGGCCGAGATCGCCTTCGAGGGGGCATACGATCGTGCGACGATCCTCAAGTGGCTCAAGATCTTCTTCCGCCGCTTCTTCTCGCAGCAGTTCAAGCGATCGGCAATGCCCGACGGCCCGAAGGTGGGGCTCGTGTCGCTCTCTCCGCGCGGTGATTGGCGTATGCCGTCGGATGCCTCGGCGCGTATGTGGCTCAAAGAGATTGAAAACCTTTAACGCAACACATTCCGATGAGAATCCTGATCTTCACCCTTACGCTGCTCCTCGGAGCACAGCAGCTCACGGCACAGTCGTGGAGCGACCTGCTGAAAAAGACGGCTACGGAGGCTGTAGATAAACTTACGGGCGGTCAGCTGACCGAGCATGCGATCAATGCCACCTGGAACTACACGGAGCCTGCCGTGCGCTTGGAGAGCAGCAATGCGCTGAGCGAGGTGGGTTCGCTGGCCATCGAGTCAACCGTCACGCCGAAACTCACCACGGCCTACTCGATCGTGGGCATCAAGAGCTGTGCAGCCTCCTTCATCTTCAACGAGGACAAGAGCTTCAGGGCCAACCTCGGTCGTGCAAAGAACCTCTCGGGTA
The DNA here is from genome assembly GCA_017555975.1 of Alistipes sp. Classification (GTDB taxonomy): domain Bacteria; phylum Bacteroidota; class Bacteroidia; order Bacteroidales; family Rikenellaceae; genus Alistipes. Next base: position 1,923 of record JAFZFJ010000188.1, read on the forward strand.
GCTACACCTTCGACCCCACGAGCCACACCATCACGCTGAACTTCGCCTCGGGTCGCTTCAAACTCGGCAAGATCTCGGGCAAGGCCTACATCAGCGGCAGTGAGTTGCAGCTGGTCTTCCCCGTG
>JAFZFJ010000189.1 GCA_017555975.1 Alistipes sp.
CGCCTCTTTGCGGGCGGCCGCCAAGAGAGCCTGGTGTCCACGATGCACCCCATCGAACGAGCCATCCGTAACGACGGTCGGCTGTGTTAAGTTTGGAATATGTGCTCCGTGAATCAGTTGCATGGCGTTAGGCATTCGAGTCGCTCTCCTTGACAAAATAGGCCACCTTCTCCAAAAGGGTCGTGATGTCGAAGTTCTCCACCACAATGCCCTGCGGGAAGTTCAGCGGCGAGGAGGTAAAGTTCAGCACCCCCTTAATGCCGGCATTGATGATCGGCAGAACCAAGCTCGCGGCCACCTTCGTGGGCGACGAAACAACCACCATTGAGAGGTCTAACTTCTCGGCCATCTGCTCAAAGCTGTCCATGTGATAGCACGGCACGCCGTCCACCTCCTGCCCCACCAGGTCAGGGTCGACATCGAAGGCTGCCGTGATTTTCAGCTTCAGCCCCTTGCTGTTGAAAAACTTAGTGATGGCTCGTCCGAGGTGACCCATGCCGAGCACGGCGATATTGATTGGCGTTGAACTGTCGAGGATGCGACCAATGTAGTCGATCAAGACATCGACATCGTAGCCCTTCTTCGTATCGCTCGAAAAGCCGATGAGCATCAAATCGCGTCGCACCTGCACCGCGGTGATGCCGTGAATGCCGGCCAACACGTGCGAGAAGATGTGCGTAATGCCCTGCTTGCTACATTTGAGTAGCGTGCGGCGATATTCGCTCAGTCGCTCAATGGTCTTTTCGGGAATACCGGTCGGAATGGGTGCCATAAGGTTTTATTCGATCGTAATCGTGAAGTCTGAGTTGTAGTTGACGCGCATCCAATCGCTGTTCAGGTGGCTCTTGTGCTCCTCCTCCTGCGAGAAACGATAGATCGTCTGCAGGGGCTGGTAGCGGCGATCTTCCAGGTCATACTCGATGTCGTTGTACATCGAAGCGACAAAGATCATCGCGGCATCGTAACCACGGTAAGCATAGAGTGTCGGCAATGCGCCAAAGGCACGCAGGTAGGCGCTATCGAAGGCAACAATACGCTGCGAGTCGCGCTTGGCGTGGTAGGTCGAGAAGAAGATGACGCGATTCTTGAAGAAGATCGTGCGGTCAATATTCTGGTAACGGTTCCAACGCGAATTGCCCAACACCACATATTTCGGCGAGCCAAGCGAACGGGCGCGCAGGTTCGTATCGGCCGAAGCCAAGGCTGCCAGCACGCGATCCACATCGATCTCGTTATCCGAAAGGATGATGAAGAGGTTGTCGTCGCTGTTATCCAGCAGCGGCGTCAGGTCGCTCGGATGCAGCTCGCCCTCGGGCACCTTAATCGAGGGGTGCTGGTATTTGTATTGGTGTTTCGTGTAGGGGTGATCGCCCAGCATCGTGAGCACCTCCTGCTCGAACTCCTTGTCATTCGAGTCGGTATAGATGAGCGTGATGCGCTTATCGGCGCTCAAAAGATTTGCCGCCTTCGCATATTTGGTCTTCTGGTTCGGGGCCATCACAAAGAGCACATCGCTCTGGATGTGGGGCATGTGAGCCAGGGGCGACACCACGGGAATCTGCTTTTGCTCGGCAAAGGAGATCACCTCC
>JAFZFJ010000190.1 GCA_017555975.1 Alistipes sp.
CGCTACATCCCATGGCTCTTCCGCCTCATTGCCCGCAATGTGTCGGCACGATAGGTGAGGGGTAGAAACGAAAAAACCGAGGAGTGATCCTCGGTTTTTTGTTATGCAGAGATTACTCCCTTACTCGGCGCTGGCAGCCAGGGGCGATGCCTGCGTGTAGGTGCGGGCAGCAAGCTCCTTGTCGAGCTGGTACATGCCATACTTGTCACCCTCTACCGACTCGGTAGCGAAGATCATATCGCGAGCCGACTCCTCCTCCTCGATCTGCTCGTCGATGAACCATACGAGCATGTTCGACGATGCAAAGTCGCGGTCCTCAGCGGCGATAGCAGCCAGGTTGTTGATCAGGCCCGTAACCACCTTCTCGTGCTTGAGGGTCTCCTGGTACATCTCGAGTACCGAATTCCACTCCGTGCGCACCTCGGCGATCGGCTTGAGCTCAACCTTGCAGTCGCGCGAATTGAGGTAGTTCATCAGGATGCGGGCGTGATCCTGCTCCTCCTGCCACTGCACGAAGAACCAGTTGGCAACACCCTTGTAACCCTTAGCCTCGGCGTCCATCGACATCGAGAGATAGAGATAAGCCGACCACAACTCGGCGTTGATCTGCTCATTGATAGCAGCGTGTAATTTTGCGCTTAACATAGTTGTATTGTTTTAGTGTGTTTTTAATCGTGTTTTGCGTTGTTCGCTATACAAATATACAACACATTTTTCAAAAACAATCATTTTCTCGATCATCTTATTTTATGCTGCTATTTGTTCCGCTGATAGCTCGCTTGCAGGGTGTTTAGTTGTCGATTTCGAGCAGGCGACCGCGGTGTGAATACTCCAGGTCAATGCCCCCTTCAAGCTCGATTTCGTAGCCGTGGCGGTCGCGTTCGATCTTTACGATCGGCCGTGCTGCAAAGCGCTCCTCGACCGAGTGACGGATCGCCCCGGGGATCAGCTCCGACGGAACAGCTCGCCCCTTGCAGTGGATCTCCTGCCAGAGCCCCTGCTTGTCGCACTCGATCGAGGTGCCGTCGGCGAGGTAGATCTTGTAGTCGTGGTCGAACCGCTCGCGATCGATCAGGATGCGGCTGACGCTTTGGTCGGGGAAGTGAAGCATCAGCAGCTCGCGCGCCGCACGCGGGAGCTCACGCTCGCTGATGGTGAGGTATTCGTCGGCCATCACCGGCGTAAAGAGCAGCAGCCCCAGCACGGTCAGTAAACTTAATTTTTTCATACGCATTCGGTTTTTAAATTCTCCTTATTGCAAAGATAATCTCCGATTGCGGGAAAGCAATAAATAAGCCATTGTATTGTTTGATGAGGGTATAAGTGGGATCTATCGGGAGGGGAGGCGCGCTGTATTTTGTGTCATAGCTCTGACGCTCACAAATATAAGGCTTCCAAAAAAAAACCCCCGATCGGATGGATCGAGGGCAAAATGATCGGATGGAGCGGCTACTACATCATGCCACCCATTCCACCGCCGGGCATAGCCGGCATGGCGGGCTGCTCCGACTTCTTCTCGGCCAAGACGCACTCGGTCGTCAGGAACATCGAAGCGATCGACGCAGCGTTCTCCAGCGCTACGCGCGATACCTTCGTCGGGTCGATGATACCGGCCACGAGCATATCCTCGTACTTGTCGTCGCGGGCGTTGTAACCGAAGGTAC